>SXYY01000058.1 GCA_005788145.1 Bacteroidota bacterium | reverse complement strand
TCCGCTCTGAACCATCAACGTTTCATCGTTATTCAGGTCCAACAAAGCCCGACAGATATCGTCAAACGCAGGCCAATTGCGCGCTGCTTTTCCCAAACCTCCATATACAATCAAATCTTCCGGACGTTCCGCCACATCGGGATCCAAGTTGTTGTGCAACATCCGATAGGCCGCTTCTTGAACCCAACCTTTACAATTCAATTTACTGCCCGTGGGAGACTTCAATACCCGTGATTTACCTGTGAATTCGCTCATACCAAGAAAGGTACAAAGTTAGTCAATAAGTGTTTGCCAAACCTCAAAACTTCATCGTCAACTGAATCCACTTTCTCTGGGCTTCATACCCAATCGTTGCAAAATTATCTATGAGTTCATACCAGCAAATTGTAACCTTTGCCTTAATTACATATTCCGGCGATACTGTCCGCCCACCGAGAACAAAGCCTCAGTAATCTGTCCCAAAGTACAAACCTTACAGGCCTCCATCAATTCAGCAAACAAGTTTTCGTTGGCGATGGCCTTTTCCTGCATCCGCGACAACAAAGCTTCGCTGCGCTCGCCAAAGAAAGCGTGCTGATTGGCCACCTTTTGGATCTGGAATTGCTTCTCTTCGTCGGTACTGCGAATCACCTCACCTGGCAACACCGTGGGCGATCCCTTAGAGCTCAAGAATGTGTTCACCCCAATGATTGGAAACTCTCCCGTATGCTTCAAGGTTTCATAGTACAAACTCTCTTCCTGGATTTTTCCGCGTTGATACATGGTCTCCATCGCACCCAAAACGCCACCGCGCTCTGTGATACGATCAAACTCCAACAAAACCGCTTCCTCTACCAAGTCGGTCAGCTCCTCAATGATAAAGCTTCCCTGCAAAGGATTTTCGTTCTTCGCCAATCCCAACTCCCGGTTGATGATCAACTGAATCGCCATCGCCCTGCGCACGCTCTCTTCGGTAGGCGTTGTGATTGCCTCATCGTAGGCATTCGTATGCAAGCTGTTACAGTTGTCGTAAATCGCATACAACGCCTGTAGAGTGGTTCTAATATCGTTGAAATCAATCTCCTGCGCGTGCAAACTCCGTCCGCTCGTCTGGATATGATACTTCAACATCTGTGAACGCGCATTGCCGCCATATTTCAGCTTCATCGCTTTGGCCCATAACCTGCGAGCCACCCTACCAATGACCGCGTATTCTGGGTCGATGCCGTTGCTAAAGAAGAAACTCAAGTTCGGCGCAAAATCATCGATGTGCATGCCGCGACTCAAATAATACTCCACATAGGTAAAGCCGTTGCTCAACGTAAACGCCAACTGAGAAATGGGATTTGCACCAGCTTCGGCAATGTGGTATCCGCTGATGCTGACACTATAGAAATTCCTCACCTTGTTGGCGATGAAATAATGCTGCACATCACCCATCAACCGCAACGCAAACTCCGTACTGAAAATACAGGTATTCTGCGCCTGATCCTCTTTCAAAATATCGGCCTGCACCGTTCCGCGAACCTGACTCAAGGTCCACGCTTTGATCTCTTCGTATTTGGCTTTCTCCAACACATCCTCTCCCGTTACCCCCAACAACATCAAGCCCAAACCATCGTTTCCTTCTGGCAATGGCCCGTTGTACTTCGGACGCTCCAAGCCCTTGGCCGCATACATTGCATCGATTTTGGCATAGACTTCTTTTTCCATCCCTTGCGATTTGATGTACAATTCACACTGCTGATCAATCGCTGCATTCATGAAGAAACCCAACAACATAGGCGCCGGACCGTTGATGGTCATACTCACCGATGTCTTTGGATCTGCCAAATTGAAACCCGAATACAACTTCTTGGCATCGTCTAAACAGCAAATGCTTACACCGGCGTTGCCGATTTTTCCGTAGATATCAGGGCGGGTGTGGGGATCACGACCGTAAAGGGTTACACTGTCAAACGCCGTACTCAATCGCTTGGCCGGCATGCCCAAACTCACGTAATGGAAGCGCTTATTGGTACGCTCAGGTCCGCCTTCCCCAGCAAACATGCGGGTAGGATCTTCACCTTCGCGCTTAAACGGATAAATTCCCGCCGTGTAGGGGAATTCTCCCGGTACATTTTCTTGCAACTGCCAATGCAACCAATCGCCCCAAGCTTCGTAGCGTGGCGTGCTGATTTTTGGCACCTGGATATGACTCAAACTCTCTGTATGGGTGGCCATGCGCAATTCTTTATCGCGCACTTTAAACACATATTCTGGCGCTTTGTACAACGCCTGAACACCGCTCCAACCCTCTACCAAAGCCCTGTTTTTTGGCAACAATTCTGCCGATACTTTGGCCAATTCAGCTTCCAATTGCGACAACAATTCTGCCGATGCGCCGCTTTCTTTTAATTGCTCCACCGATTCCGTTAAGGCATACATTCGCTGGGCGATTTTTCGCTGCTCACGGGCCTGTTCATCGTATTTACGGTTGTTCTCCGCAATCTCACTCAAATAGCGATTCCTGTGCGGCGGGATGATGAAAATCTTTTCGCTCATTTCCGTGCCCGACACATACTCACTACCCAAGACTGCTCCCGTTTTCTGTGCGATGGTATCCATCAATGTGCGATACAAACTATTCATCCCCGGATCGTTGAACTGCGAAGCAATCGTGCCAAATACCGGCATCTGATCCACCTCGGTTTCAAACAATTTGTGGTTCCGCTGAAACTGCTTGCGCACGTCGCGCAATGCATCCAAAGCACCGCGCTTATCAAACTTATTCAAAGCCACCACGTCGGCATAATCGAGCATATCGATCTTTTCCAACTGCGTAGCTGCCCCATATTCGGGCGTCATTACATACAAAGCCACATCACTGTGCTCGGTGATCATGGTATCGCTCTGACCAATTCCGCTGGTCTCTACCACGATCAAATCATAGCCCGCCACCTTCAAAATGCTCACCGCATCGTCTACGTGTGAACTCAACGCCAAGTTGGCCTGACGGGTTGCCATCGAACGCATGTAAACGCGATCGTGGTTGATGCTATTCATTCTAATGCGATCGCCCAGCAAGGCACCACCTGTCTTTCTTTTCGATGGGTCGATGGAAATGATGGCCAGTTTTTTCTCGGGGAAATCGGCGAGAAAACGACGCACCAACTCATCCACCAAACTACTTTTGCCCGCACCGCCGGTACCTGTGATACCCAAAACGGGGGTTTTGATCGACTTGGCTTGGCCGCGCAAATCATCCAAAATTGCTTTGTTCTGATCGGGGTAATTTTCCGCCGCCGAAATCAATCGCGCGATATCCAATTTGGCCTGTACGCCAGCATTCAATTTCTTTTCTTCGCCTTGAAGATGCGCACCCGTGGGGTAATCGGCCTGCATCACCAAATCATTGATCATGCCTTGCAAACCCATCGCACGGCCATCGTCGGGAGAATAAATCCTTGTGATGCCATAATCCATGAGTTCTTTGATCTCCTCAGGCAAAATCACACCGCCACCACCACCAAAAATCTTGATGTGCTCGGCGCCGCGGGCCTTCAGCAAATCATACATGTATTTGAAGTACTCGTTATGACCGCCCTGGTAGCTGGTCATTGCAATGGCGTTGGCATCCTCCTGAATGGCGGTTTCCACCACCTCCTGCACACTGCGATCATGACCCAAGTGAATCACCTCGCAACCGGTGGATTGAATGATGCGGCGCATAACGTTGATGGCGGCATCGTGACCATCGAACAAGCTGGCAGCCGTAACTACCCTTACCTTGTTCTTCGGAACATACACAGTGGTTTCCATTGATTTGGCTTTGTACTGCAAAGGTAATCTTTGTTTGGCAATCCCCCTACCCAAGCGAACCTCCCAATTTATCAAGCCATCATCCCGTCTATCTGCATGATATCAAGCCTCTTCGCGCATTATTTTGCGATTTACTTGGGGGTAATGTCCCAATTCCGTGTTTGTGGGTCTGAAATTTCAGTTATGCGAAGTATTACATCCCTCCTTAATTTGGCTGCATTTATCCTTTTGGGATTGGCTTCCTGCCGCGAAAACAATATCGTCCCGGTAAGTGCCAATGAAAAAATCACCGCATTGGTGGTTCAAGCAGAAACTGAAACCAAGAAAATTCAGAGCAGCGTGGATTTGACGGCCAACAGCATCAGTATAGAAAATTTGGCTTTGAGCCCCGACTATTTTGTTGACGAACATCACCTGTCGCCCCTGGCATTGCTCGACACACAAACCACAAGGGAACCATGGAAAAAAGAATGCAATACCGAGTTCCTTCGTGAGCGAGGGTTTGGCAAATGTCTCTTGAGCACAGACATCAACCCATCCCAAACAGCATCAATGGTTCAGACTTTGAAAGAATATGCAGCCCAGCAAAAGGAAATTCTCAACGATGAATATCGGCTATTCGTCGACCTAAAATCCCACTACAAAGACCGAATCGCGGCGGATATTGACTCGTTCATGCACGCGGAGATTGACGAGTCATCGTTTCAACAAAAAATGAAACAATATCAACAGGACTTTTTGTATGAATTCAATAGGCAACGCAAGGCGAACAAAAACTTGTCTATGTTGTCAGTGAATTACCGCAAAGCATTGGAAACCATTCAATCCACGCTGAGCGAAGCACAATTTAAACAATTCTACATTTGCCATAAACGGTAGTGTAGTTGTTCATGGGTTATAGTTAGCGAAAAGGCCTCTTGCATAGGGGCCTTTTTGTTTTAGTCGTCGCCCCAATTGGGTGTTCGAGGTTTTACCCAACTGTAGTAATAGGCAACAACCACCAAACCGGCGCCAAAAAACGGCATCGCTACGCCCCGAATTTCATCGTTAAAATAGAACTCTCCCGTCATCCAAATCGCGTTGCCCAATATCCAAAAACTGATGGCCAAATTGTGGTAAAAATCAGCCACCGAAGACCGGAAACTCTTCCAAGTAATCCAAACCGAAAGAATAATCGTGGGTATCGCCATCGCCATACCCACTTCGCGAAAATGCATGAGCCAGGCAAAGTCTTTCACTAGCCAAAACACTACATGGAGGTTTTCTTTTTCTCTGAGCGATTTCATGCTTATGGAAACAATTATCGACGATCGCCTACGATAAACTTGGCCTCTTTCTTGCCCTGATCGCTCAACAATTCAACTGTGTACAAGCCTGAAGAAAGTTGTGGTAAATCGAGTGTTAAGAGCGACTGATCTGTCACCACTCCTTGGATAACCACAGCACCGATGGCATTGCGAATACGGTACTCGGCATTACGCAAACCTGAAGGTATTCTCACCCACAAACGATCGGTTGTTGGGTTCGGATAGATTTGAAGTGCTGTTATATCGCCCTTGTTCACCGTTGCGCGATCCATGACCACTTGCTTGGTTTTGCTACATTCGCAACCTGTGGTTCTCACAACCGACTTTACCGTAACCGTATACACGCCATCTTGCTGTAAATCATAGTTCACTTTGGCATTCACGTCTTTGGAGTTCTTGATACCCAAACCAGCAACCGTCCATGTATAATCAATGCCCGCCTGTCCGCCTGCCACTTGAACATCATCCATCGGCTCGAGGGCAAGGCCAAAGAAAGCAAATTGATAATCTGGAGAGGCCACAAAATCGCAGGTTCTGGGCAATTCTTGAATGGTCACTGCTTTGGTCAAAGAATCTGCACAGCCATCCTTCAACCGCACCACCAACGTTACATTGTAGGCCGTGGTTTGTTTCACCGTGTAACGCTTTTTGGGACTTTCTGCAGTGGATGAAGAATTATCGCCAAATTCCCATTCATAGGACATGATGCCCGAGGCGGTTGTACTTTTATTTAGGAACGACAATTCGTCTCCAGAGCAAACCGGATCTGCGGTAAAATCGGCGGTTGGCTGCATCAACACATCCAGCACTTCAACCAATGAATCCGTACATCCATTGTCGAGCTTCACCGTGAACACCACCTGCTTTTTGCCGAGGCTCGACCATCCATGGAGCGGAGAGGAGGCAGTGGCTGATTTTCCATCACCGAAGTTCCATGAGTAATTGGCAATTGCACCAGAAACTGCGGGCGTTTGGTTGGTAAATTGGGTAAATGAACGAATACACGCTGCATCGTATTTGAAGGCCACTTTGGGTGATTCAAAGACCGTTACAGTGCGGGTTTGGGAGTCCTTGCATCCAAATTCGGATTTCACCACCAACTTCACAGACTTGCTACCCGGTGTATTGAAAATGTATTTGGGATTGGGGTCGTTGCTGCTGCTGTCGGGGTGATTGAAGAACCACTTACCTCCAAAACTGCCCGTGGCAATGCTGCTGTTGTTTTGAAAGGCGAAGGCGTCACCATCACATCGACCGCTCAAGGGAGTAAATGATGCTTTGGGAACAACAAACTGATATACTTTTTGGGTTTCTGTGGCTTCGCAACCCGAGATATCGGCTTTCAGGGTCACCACATAGGTGCCTGCTGCCCCGTAATTGAGCGAAATATTGGTGGCATTGTTGAGTACAAAACCTTTTCCATCCCCGAAATCCCAATACATTTTGGCAGTTGTAGGGGTTGTTTGATTGACAAATTTCACAGATTCACCCACACAAGCATTCTGTCGTGTAAACGTGGCTTTAGGAATTTCATTGACCACCACGGGTACGGATTTTTCAAAAACGAACCCATAGGGATTGGTGGTGCCGCGGAGTTTCACGGTATAAGTTCCCGCTTTCTTAAAAATGAATTCACCGTCTACGAGGTTTGATGTATCATTTGGATCCCCTGTGCCATAACTCCACCAGTTTTCTACGTACCCGGATTTGTATTTGGAAGTATTGACAAAACGTGCGGTATCTCCGATGCAAACTTTGGCGGGAATTGTAAAATCTGCGGTCACTGTGGGGTAGATGAATACTTGTCGTTTCAAGACCGTATCACACCCATTGCTTAGGTCCGAGATTTTCAACAAGATGGTCAGCAGACTGTCTTCCAGTCCGGCATCACTGGTTTTGAATTGCACCTCAAGGTTCGCCGACGCGGTCGGCGCCGTGAGGGTTGCACCCGTCACGGCGCGACCGCTCGGCGAAATCGCCGAGACACTGGCATTCCACTTGCTGCTACTACCACTGCCATATTGGGCATTCGTATACAACCTAGGTGCTTTGATATCATAAATGACCGGCACATTCAATACCGTCACATCCAAGGGTTTTCCGCGCTGATACACCGGATTGTTCCCCGTTTGGGTCTTGGAAGAAAACTCATAAAACCCACCCCCAGGTGCTGGTTTCACAAAAGTCTTGAAGGTCAACGTATCGTTCTTGCGCACATCATCAAACCCCTCTACAAATATCTGAATCACCGTATTTCCAGGTACCGAAATTTTCAACGGCACCGTAAAATCAATGCCCAAAGAATCCTTGGGTAAAATCCTACTACTCACCCACTGCCTTGTCACAACCCCATTTAACGCATATGCCACATTGAACTTTGACGCCGTGTCGGTGTAATTGTTCTTCACCGTAATGTTCACCTTCCCTTCATAGCCAGAGCAAATTTGAGATGCGATGCTAAACGTGGTCTTCACCGCTGCCAAATCCATCACACTCTCCACGCTCCCACGATCAGATTTCACCGTAGCTCTTTTGGCGCCCGTTACATCCATCTCATTGCCGGCAACCGTTGGCACATTGTTCTGATTCTCAAAAATTGCTGACCGGAAATCATTCTTTGCCACATCTACCCAACCTGGGTTACCAAAATACTCACCACTTCCGGCTGTACCCCCCGCCTTATAATCACCCCAACTGCTGTAATAATTAGATTCAACACCCCATTGCTCGCCGCCCGCAAAGCGCACGAAACATGTATTGTGGTTCAACTCTTTCATTTTGGTCGATGACCAAACATTGATCCCATAACCAAAATCATCGCCCCGAATGTCCAACACGTTCCCCACAAAAGTCACCTCCGATTCATCCTCCATGTAGTAACCCAAACCCACATGGGTCGATAAACTACTTGGCCTACTGTATACGGTGTTCTGACGCACTTCGGTTTTATATCCTGAATTGTAATTGATCACATAAAAATTATCGGTTTGATTATACCCTTCATTCCGGACAATCAAATTGGAATTGAAGACCACATCGTGCAGAAACAACAAATACACGCCATTGAAACCGCTCTTGGTTGATGTTGTCACGTTCAAGACGATTTTGTTGCGGTTGATCTGCCAATCGCCATCGTCGTATACCGCCAAACAACTCAACGCATCCCCGGCTTTGTTCGAGTCCAAAACATTGTCTTCGATACGATTCCAAGCGTAACCAGAATTACCGCAATCGCCGAAGAACATAGCCCTTCCTCCGCCACTGTTCGACCCAAACTGACAGCTGCGCACCACATTGCCAATCGCTTCTAAATCAGAAATGCTTTGAACATTGAATCCATAAGAATCACCCGACTTATCGGCCATCAAACGATTCATTTCGTTTTTCTTCATCGAGAAATACTGTCCTTTGGCCATTTCAATCCCCACAAAATTGTTCAACACCGCAATGCGCTTAAATCCATTGCCAGAAAACACAACGGGATAGGTGGATTTCCCCGAAACCGCACCGCAGGCTATCCCCCAAAAACGGCTGATGTAATTGGTTGTGCTACCAGACCCAGCACCCGTGTATGGCAAATCATGAATCAAGTTGTTCGCCAATTGAATGGACGCATTGGTACAGGCTCCATTGGTAATGCGAATACCCGTAACCACAGTATCTACAGGGGCAGACCCGCCAACCGCACTTCTACTGATATCGTTGTTTGAAACAACCTCACCATTGACATATTGCAACAGTATGGCCGTCTTGAAAAAGTTCTTGATGGCATTGCCCGTGATTGAATTTTCCGTCCCAGTGCCCGAATATGTTGCCGATCCTTGTTGGTCCACGATGGCATACAATGGCCCCGGACTGTTGGTTGCTGTGGTGGTCATTGTACAATTCTTGATCGTATTTCTCACACCATTGTTCGATGAACTGATGGTCAACACATTGCTTTGTGAAGTAGCAAAGGCCAAGTAGGCTGCCGGTGATTTTGTGGTACTTCCAATGTTTGAAAATTCCAAAGTACAGCTGCTCAATACATTGTCATCCGCACCATTCGCCAGTCTCACACAAATTCCCGTGCTTGCTGTCGTACTATTTACAACGGTCAAATTTTGGATTTCTACGAAGTCGATTCCATTCAAACACAACACCTCGTAAATGAGCGACCCGGTCAATTTTTTGCCATTCCCATCGATGCTAATTTTCTTGCTTGACGATGTGGGATTGCTGCTATTTTGCTTGAGTTCAACAGCTGCCGTTACCGTTAGATCCGACATCACTTTCACCGACACATTTCCCGAAACACCATTGTTCGATACTGCCGTTGTAAAATCTGACCAAGTGGCGTAGTTGGTTGCCGAAGTTGTGCCACCAATGGTATAATTTCCGCTCAATTGTGCTTGAACCCAAGAATTCAACAACAACGCAAGCGAAAGAAACAAACATCTCATACCAACAAAAATAAGCACTTAGATGCCAAATTTGTTTATCAGCCTCCAACCTATCGCCAATTTCAATAAAAAGCCTTTGGTTTGTAGTGTGAGTATGCATTTACAAACCCCCAAGGATCGCAGGCAAGTGGAAATTGCGAAAATCCTTTCCCTACCGGCCGAGGCAACTACATTTTTCATGGGTTCATGCTTTGGGGAAGAAATGCATTCACGCCTCATTGAAAAACAGCACACATCATTCTCCAATCCATTTGGGGTCATATTCCACCCATTTCCCCTTTGGAGAAATTGGCAACTGATCGCCCAATCCAAAGATAGAAACACCTTTAATCAGGCCTTCCAAAAAGAGGGAACATTCCAACACCAAGGCATATTCCACAGCTTGTTGCACGCCAACCGGTTTCAGAAAAATTCAGAAACAGAACTGCTCAATCAAGTATTTAAAGCAAGCCATTGTGCCTACAATCAAGCCAGCAAAGCCGATCTCATTTGTGTCACATTGGGCACTGCCTGGATTTATCGCCACATACCAACACAACAATTCGTAGGCAACTGCCACAAACTACCGCAACAAGACTTCATCAAATCCATCAGCAAACAGGCCGACATCAAGGTGCACATTGAAGAAATTGCCCATACAATACACCAAATCAATCCAAGGGCACACATCGTTTTCACAGTGAGTCCTGTCAAACACTTGCGCGACGGTATTCAAGAAAATTTACGGTCAAAATCCACGCTCATCAGTGCATTGCATGAATTGTTGGCATCAGCCGCACCAAACGTGCACTACTTTCCGGCTTATGAAATTGTGCGTGAAGAACTCAACGATTGGGCATATTACAAAGAAGACCACATGCATCCAACCGCGGCTGCCATCGACCAAGTTTTCGAGCGATTTTACAATTCGTTTTTTGGCAGCAACGCCTCCACTTTGGGTGCCGCACTTTGATAAGCAGGCTCGACGGCAGACAATTGATGCTCAATGAACTCAGCATCCACGAGCAGCGTGTCTAATTTGAGTTTCAAAGACTGAAATTCTTTTTTGAATTGAATCAACTGATCTGCATCGTTTCCGGTGCCATAATTGCCGGCCTTCACTTGCTTTTCAAGTCCTTTGATCGCATAGAACAATTCCTCAGCCCTTAAAACTGTGTTGGTGTATGTTTCCACGATATCCCGATAAACCCGGTGAACGGCTTCGTACTTTACGATCAGTGATTCTTGCTCTTCATTTAACGACGAGGCCTCCAGAAATTTCAACTTTTGCAAAACCTCCTTCATCTCAACCTTGCGATCCTTGATTACATCCAACTTAAAGCGAAACAAGGATGTTATTAGCTTGTGTTCTTGCCAAAGCGAGTCGCTATATTGTAGCATGATGGCCTGCTTTTCTGATTTACCACCCGCGGAATCGCCACAGCCAGCCTTAAAAAAGGTGACAAACGCCAAACAAATACCCAAATTTTTCGCAACTTTGCCTACCAAGCGAACGATTTCATGTCTCAACAGCATTCCACAAAGATAACAAAGGCGAGGCATATCAAATTCTTGCGATCCGTTTTCTGGTTGGGACTCACGGCGTTTGGTGGGCCACAGATGCACATTCCTCAATTCAAGCGGAGGTTGGTAGACAAGCACAGATTTTTCGACCAAGACACACTGAAAGATGTAAACGCATTTTGCAGTTTGTTACCAGGCCCATCCACCACGCAAACGATCACTGTTTTGGGATTGAAAATGGGCGGTCCGATGCTGGCACTGATGAGCTTGGTTGCTTGGGCATTACCCGGTGCAATTTTGATGAGCATCATCGCACTATCGCCCAAATTTTTGGGGGCTACACACCTTCAATTCATGCAACCCATGGTCGCCGCATTTTTGGCATATTCGGTCATTTCGATGGCTCCATGGATCCGAAAATCCACCCTCAACTACAGCATTTTTATCGCATTCGGCATCTTGGGTTTTCTCATCAATACGCCCTTGCTTTTCCCACTCGGGATGGTCTTGGCAGGAATTATCAGCGCGCGATTCAACAACTATGAACTACCTATGATTGCGATTTCCAAACCCAAACCCATCAAATGGCGAAACTTAACGGCTTTTGGTATCATTTTCATGGTCGTTGGTGGATTGGGATTGTTGCTTAATCAAAACGCTGAGTACCTTATACTCGCACAACCCTTTGTTTTATTTGAAAATACCTATCGCATCGGCGCCCTGAGTTTCGGCGGTGGCAATACCCTCGCAGCGATGAGCCACGAACAATATGTGGTCTACCACCATCGCCTCACGCCCCAAGAATTTAACAACGGACTCGGTCTGCTCCAAGCGCTACCCGGACCCAATTTCAACTTCATGGTCTATGTCAATTCCATGGCCATGAAATCCTTTGGTTACAATTCATTCTATCAGTTTGTGGGTTGTTTGATTGGCTTGGTCGCGGTATTCATGCCCGGAACGCTCATGGTCTTTTTCGCCTATCCACTCTGGGATCGATTGCAATCACATCGCTCCATTCGATTGGCACTAGATGGCATTTTCGCAGCGGCAGTAGGATTCATTCTCACCGCAGCACTCCTCATCAATTATTACTATTGGAAGCAATTTACAGCGCTCAATCAGCACACCTACCTTCAATTTGGGGTATTTGCCATCACATTAACGCTGTTGAGTACCAAAAGGGTCCCAACGCCATTCATCGTATTATTGATGATACTCATGGGATGGTTGATCCCCATGTAACGCCATGTGCAGTTTTTAATTACCTTTGAATTCATGAGACTTCGTTGGGTATTGGTATTGCTTTTGGCAATGTGCGGAAGCCTAAACCCGCTGAAGGCCCAGCCAGGAAAGGAAAACAACCCCTACATACTATTTACCGGACTGGTGCTCACATCCGACAGCCTGAAACCCATCCCATTCGTAAATATCCGAACCCCCAAGCGCGGCTTGATCGGCTTCACTGATTATTTAGGGCATTTCGATGTTGTTGTGAGAAAAGGCGATACCATTCTTTTCCAACAAGTAGAACAAGAGCCGTCATGGCATGTGGTACCCGACACCTTGCATGGCAATCGATACAGCATCATCAAGTTGATGACCCAAGATACGCTTCAGATGGCGGCCATTTTCATTCGCGCTTTGCCCCTGAAATCCCTGTTTGAAAACGAATTCGTCAGCAAGGAAATTCCCGACGATGCCTATGAACGGGCCCGACAAAATTTAGAGGCTGAAGCACTGAAAGACGAGCAGCGACTGCGTCCTGCCGACCCCAACATGAGTCAAAGTTTGCTTGCTCAATCACGCGCCAACCAATTGTATTATTACAAACAGGCCCCACCGCAAAACTATTTCAGTCCGGGTGCTTGGATCCAATTTCTAGAAGCTTGGAAACGCGGGGATTATAAAAAGAAACCCAACCAGAAAAAGTCAACGTACGTTTCACCGTATTGATTCGATCGGTTTTTCACCTCGCTTGTTGCCAGCATTGGGCATTCCATATTAACCGTGTTTCTGTCCGTCTTTTACGGCAAACACATGCATCACCGCAGGAAAAACAGCGTCCAATGTCTCTTGAGCACCTTTCGTGGATCCAGGAAGCGTCATCACCAATGTATCATTCACCATTCCGGCAACACCCCTGGAGAGCATCGCAAAGGGCATGCGATCTTGGCCGTAGTGTCGAGCCGTCTCCATCACGCCCTCTATTTCGCGGGTGAGCAGTGGCCTAACGGCTTCAGGTGTTACATCGCGATGCGACAGCCCGGTGCCTCCCACAAACAACAACACATCCACCTTGGGCGCGTGCTCCAGCAAACACGATTGAATGTTGGCAATTTCATCGGGCACCACCACTACAGAAGCCACATCCAAACCCGCCGATTTCAAACGCTCAGCCACCATTGCCCCGGCTTTGTCTTCGGCATCCCCCCGAAAAACAGAATCACTACACACCACCACTTGGGCCGATTTCTGGGCACAAATTTGATGTAGCGTCGATTTCTGGGCATCGGATTTTCCGCCAGTTTTCGACACCAACCGAATGTGGGCAATTTCAATATGCTTATCAATCGGTTTCAGCATATCGTAAAGGGTCAATGCGACCACCGAAACACCGTGCATCGCCTCCACTTCCACACCCGTCTTGTAAACGGTATGAACCTCCATTCGGATTCGAATCTCACAATCACCCAGCTCATAACCCACAGAGGTATATTCCACGGGCATCGGGTGACAATCAGGCACCATATCTGCCGTTTTTTTCACAGCGAACAACCCCGCAACCCTTGCAAATTCAAGCACATCGCCTTTGGGCACCGCACGATTTCTCACTGCATCAATGGTGGTTGGCGAAGACACTTTCACCACCGCTTCCGCAATGGCTTTTCTCAAAGTATTGGACTTATGCGTTATGTTGATCATGGGCGATTTTCCTTCCACTGATGATTTTCGTTTGTCAATATCTCTTTCCCCCAAATAGGCAATTCCTTCTTGATGCGCTCAACCACGGCTTCACAAGCATGAATGGCTTCTTTTCGATGTACAGCCGAAGCAAATACAAACAAGCAAATCTCCCCCACGGCAACCACACCCAAACTGTGGGTGATGTGCAAACAAGTCAGTGGGAATTGTGCAAAAATCTCCTCCCTAATCACATGCATCTGTTCCAAGGCCATGGCTTCGTGGGCGGTATATTCTATGGCCGCAACTTCACCATTTTCGCGGTTATCGGCCCTCACCTGACCCATGAAAATGCTGTGCGCACCGATGTGGGTTTTCTTTTGATGGTGGGCGATATCCTCTCCAATTTTTACCGGGGAAATGGCCCCATGGACGAAGATGTTTTTGGGTTTTTTCTCAGACATTTGCGAGGGTAAAGTTACAACTTTGCCTCAGAATTTCTTGGTAGATCAAATTTCACCAAGCGATGTGTAAGGGCATTGTATGTGAGCAGTTGGTCAATCAACAAGCCTTCCGTTTTAAGTATAAATTTCAATGCTTCCATGGCTTGTAAAGACCCCACAATGCCTGCCAAAGCACCCAAAACACCCGATTCGGCACAATTTTGCACCTCGCCCTCAGCCGGTGGATGTGGAAAAACATCACGGTAATTTAGCGACCGCGAAACAATGTTAGTTTCACCAGAACCTTGTATTTCGCGGTAATTGTAAGGCACATTGAATACCGAAACCTGTCCTTCAAATTTTACTATCGACGCGTAAATCCAAGGAATGCCCGCTTTGGCACACGCATCGTTGATGGCGTATCGGGCCGCAAAATTGTCGGTGCAGTCGAGGATTAAATCCAGGTTCGTTTGGGACCCTTCAACCGCAATCCCAACATCTGAGGTCGAGTGGTCAATGGGCAAAGCGTTGTCAAATATTGACTGTGCATTATCCATCGTAAACATCGATTGCAAAACAGAGACGCGGGTGTTGGGATGGTGATTTTTTACCCATGCTGCTGCGGCTTCTGCCTTAGAATGTCCAATTAGTTGGGGTCCATACAAGGTTTGGCGGTGTAGGTTACTGAGCGAAACTTGGTCGGCATCGACCAAAACGAGACCCCCAATTCCGGCGGCGGCTAGATACTGAACGGCCGGACATCCCAAGCCCCCGAGTCCGACAACCAATACACGGGCAGCGCGCAACGCGCGCTGCCCGTGTATGCCCACTTCACTGAGCGACAGCTGACGCTGGTATCTGTCTAAAAAGTCATTTTCCATCTCCATTGAACCCCGTTTATCCTTCCAGTATCCAAACAATTACCCACCAGAAAACGGGGGCATAAATGCAATCTCATCGCCCGACGAGACCATCGTATCCTTTAATTCCACAAACCGCTGGTTCACAGCGATGCGATAAGTCTTGCCAGTCAACAATGGGTGTTTCAGCTCCAATTGTTCCACCAATTGCTGAAGGGATGTTCCATCGCCATCCAATTCCCAATGCAATTCCACATCGGAAACAGCATCGGTCAAATTCCCAAAAAACAACAATCTTACCTGCATCGTTACAAAAGTAATTTTATCGCCGCGATCAACAACACCGCACACAAAATGTATTTCATGACTGTTTGATTGAATTTCTTGGCACCGTACCACGATCCCATAAACCCGCCCAACAATACCGGTAAAATCAAATAACAAAGTATCATCGCCACAATGTACCAACCAGCATCTACAGCCATGCCCGGACCCATCACATCGCCCGTCTTTTGAGAGGTTATAACCCAAGGTGTGTGCTGCTGCACAAACCCGAGTAATCCCGATGCAGAATTAACAAAAATGAAAGCCGCACTGATCGCCGCCGTTTGCTTTTGCTGTGTCCAACGAATCATCAACAACACTGGCGACAACAATATCCCGCCACCTATGCCCAACAAGCCAGAAACATAGCCAATGATGGCACCCATAAACGCAGCAATGCCCGTTTCCTTGTTCCACCATCCGCGCCCATTGTTCACAGAATCAAAGGTATCGGAAGCACCTGAATCCGAGGCAGAAAAGGGAAACAAGATGGAAGTCTCAGATCTCCTCGGCCACAACATAATCACCACAGAAACCAACAAGAAAATACCCAATCCACGCTGATACCAAATGTCTTTGAGAGGGGTTAACCCGCCCCAATAGGCCATCGGCACGGAAAACAATGCTATCGGCAAAAACAACCGCCACAAAAAATGACCTTGGCGATAAAATTGAATAAAGGCAATCCCACTAACCAACAGATTTAGCACCAAAGCAATGGGCTTCATGCATTCCGGGGCTATTTCATGGAGCGACAGCAAGGCCAAGTAACCGCTCGCACCGCCATGTCCAACCGCAGAATACAAAAACGCTACAAGAAAAAATAATCCAAGCCAAAGGAGTCCGCCCAATCCAAACATTGGGCTCGAAGGTAGTGAATTTGATATTATCGGATGGGGTACACCGTGACCCAATCCCCCTTTTCAACCGTTGTGGTCTCCGCGGGTATTTCGATGATGGCATTGGAAACCGCAAAGGAGCTCAAGCGAAAAGACTCTTGGGCACCCAACATAAAAACTTTGGGCAGACTGTGTTCGTCTTTGGGCGAGTGCAATGCTGCTTTAAGGAAATGGGTCAGTCCGATTGGCTTACTATACCCCGATTGTATTTGGGCGCGACAAGCCACCGGAGTCACCGGGGTACCTGTCAATTCTTCAAGGGCCAGCGATACATATTGATAGAAACACGTCAACACCGATGCCGGGTTGCCAGGCAGTCCAAAAACCACCGTTTGATCGGGTGAACCCACAACCGATTTTGCATGAGCACCATCAGCCGAAGCACCCTCCTTCACCCCAAAAAATAGGGGCTTCCCGGGCTTTTGCTTGATTTTGTGAAAGATGGCACCTACCCCAGCGGCGGCGGCGGCTTTGGGCACAAAATCATAATCCCCCACACTCACGCCACCCGTTAACAAAACCATATCAGCATCAAATAACGCCGCCGCCAATGTCTGCGTCAAGGAAGCCAAATCATCCTTTGCATAGTGAATTTTCACTTGCGAAAATCGCAACCATTGCAGCGCCGTTTGTAATAACTGAGAATTGGACTCATAAACCTGTCCGAAAGACAATGTCTCGCCCGGCGTTTGCAGCTCATCACCTGTCACAATCAACGCAATGCGTGGCTGAGGAATCACCGGCACATGGGTCAGACCCAAACTCGCCAAAAACCCCACCGCTGCCGGTGTAATCTGAGTGCCGGCCTCCATGGCCAACGCACCTTGGGCAATTTCACTGCCCACCAAGCGCACATTCCTGCCTTGCACCAAGGCAGTATCCTCCACATAGAGCAATCCGTTATCCACCCTCACTTTTTCCTGCATCACCACTGTATCGAAGCCCTCAGGCACAGGGGCCCCCGTAAAAATTCGCACCGCTTGATTACGGGCGGGTCTCGGCAAAGCCTCGGCCGCCCCCGCTGCCACCTCACCCACAATGTTAAACGCACCGAATTCTTGGTATCCATCCCACGAAAACGCATACCCATCCATCGCACTCTGCGCAAAACCCGGCATATTTAGGGGTGAAATTACATCCGCAGCCAAACAACAACCCAAGGCATCGCCCAGTAACACATTCAGGGGTTCCAATCGACGAACATGCGATCGAATCAACGATTTGGCCTCGGCCACAGAAATCATGGTTTGCGTCATTCCGCTGCAATTTACGGCCTATCCGCCAATGGTAATCATACTTCGGTTTACAATGCTGGAAGCATCGATGTTCTGCAAATCCCCCGCAAACTGTCCACCCAACGCCATCGCTTTCTGACCAATGTTCTCCTGAATCAGCGGCAACAGCGCCTCACCCTTGCGAAATGCACCCAACAAATCGGTTTCGCCCTTGCTAAACAGGCAATTTTTCATTTTCCCATCGGCCGTCAAGCGCATCCGATTGCAATCGCCACAAAAAGGGGCACTCATTGTGCTGATTACCGCAAACCTACCTTTTCCGCCAACCACCCGGTATTGCTTCACCGTTTCATGGGCTTTGCGCGGCAATGGCTCAATGCCCGCACCGTAGGCGTTTCTTACAACATCCAGCATTTGTTGCCAAGTCACCACCTTTTCCTGTTCCCAGCGATTTCCTTCAAACGGCATGAACTCAATGAATCGAACATCCACCGGCGCCGCTGCACTCCAAGATACAAAATCCAAAATCTCCGCCTCATTTACACCCTTCATCACCACCGCATTCACCTTTACCGCAAATCCCTTTTTCAGCAACAAATCGATGTTATCTTTCACCCGATCAAACAAATCGCGCTTGGTCAAAAACAAAAATGTATCGCGGTTTAAGGTATCCAAACTCACATTGATTTTCCGCACACCCGCTGCCCACATTAAATCGGTATACAAATGAATCTGGGTGGCATTGGTGGTCATCGTGAGTTCTACGCCCAAGCCACTCAATTGTTGGATAATTTCTCCGGCGTCCTTTCTCACCAGCGGCTCGCCACCGGTTAACCGAATTTTCTTTACGCCCGCATCCACAAAAGCCTTGGCAATCGCCACCACCTCATTTACCTGCATCAACCTAATGGCAGGCGTGAAATCATAGTCCTCCTCGGGCATGCAATACGAACATCTCAAATTGCAATTATCCGTTAGCGAAATTCGCAAATAATCGTGTACCCGGTGGAAGGAATCAATGAGCATTCGCCGTATTTCCTGAGTCTTTGGCCGCCTTTTTCATGATGTAATCCATCTGTGCTTCGGGGGTTGTTAGTCCCAAATTCAGCATATCAATCATGGTCACTGCCTGTTTTCCAACTTCTTCATTGGCAAACTCTTTGGCCAATCGCTGATAGTACTTCAAAGCCTTGTCGAGCGCCCCGCCTTGCTCGTAATAGTGCGACGCCACCACCAACATCTCCATCAAAGGCTTTCCCGATGGCTTGAACTGTTCAATGTAGTATTCGCTGTATTCCGCCGCCTTAAAAACCATCGCCTGTCGCTCCGCCATCCTGGTACACACATACACAAAATCACTGCTGTGCTTGTATTCCGGATGTGCTTTGGCGAATGTCATCAAGGGAATCGTGGCCGAATCGGGGAGTTTTTCCCACTGCACTTTGGGCACAATCAACGCCTCGTAAGGAGCCACCTTGGACAAATCCTGATCAAATTTCGAAGTGCACCCCGAAATCATCAAAAGCACACCCATCAATCCATACCATTTCATATCGCAAAAATAAGTGAAGGATGTGAAAAACTCGGGCATAGTGGTTGAAATCCAATCATTAATATTGTATTTATGAGTGAACAGGCTAGGTATACCGAAGACGAAATCAGGAGTCTGGATTGGAAAGAACACATCCGCCTGCGTCCCGGTATGTACATCGGGAAATTGGGCGATGGCACCGCTGCCGATGACGGCATTTACGTTTTGGTGAAAGAGATTGTCGATAACTCCATCGACGAGCACGTGATGGGCAACGGCAAGAAAATCGAAATCACCATCGACGACAAGCGCGTAACCATCCGCGACTGGGGTCGGGGTATTCCATTGAGAAAAGTGATCGATTGCGTTTCCAAAATCAATACCGGTGGTAAATACGATTCAAAAGCCTTTCAAAAATCGGTGGGATTGAACGGTGTGGGTACCAAAGCGGTGAACGCCCTTTCAAACTATTTCGTTGTGCAGAGTTTCCGTGATGGCCGAACCAAAAGGGCTGAATTTGAACGCGGTGAACTCGTGGTTGATACCCCTGAAGGTGACACCACAGAGCCCAACGGCACCATAATGGTCTTCGAACCCGATGCCAGCATCTTTAAAAACTATCGCTACATTAATGAGTTCTTGCGTGAACAAATCAAGAATTATACCTACCTCAACTCGGCACTGACCATTCGCTTCAATGGCGAGAGTTATGCGTCGCGGCGAGGCCTCCTCGATTTGCTTGAACACAAGGTAACTGCCGAAGCCGCACTCTACCCGGTGATTCACGTGAAGAACGATGATGTAGAATTGGCCTTTACCCACACCGATTCATACGGCGAAGAGTATTATTCGTTTGTAAACGGACAGTACACCACCCAAGGCGGTACCCACCTGGCCGCTTTCCGCGAAGCCTTCGTGAAAACCATCCGTGAATTCTACAAAAAAGAGTTCGACGCCACCGATATAAGGGCTTCCATCACCGCCGCCATCAGCATACGCATCATGGAACCGGTGTTTGAAAGTCAGACCAAAACCAAATTGGGTAGCGCCGACATGGGTCCCGACGGACCGAGTATCAAGACAGCGATGCTCGATTTCGTCAAGAAAAACGTCGACGATTACCTGCACAAAAACCCCACCGCTGCGGATGCCCTGCTCAAGAAAATCCTGCAAAATGAGCGCGAACGGAAAGACATGGCAGGCGTGCAAAAATTGGCCAAAGAAAGAGCCAAACGCGCCAATCTGCACAACAAAAAGCTCCGCGATTGCAAAACCCACCTCAGCGATGCCAAATCGGATGTGCGCTTTGAAACCACCCTGTTCATCACCGAGGGAGACAGCGCCAGCGGATCCATCACCAAAAGTAGAAACCCCAACCTTCAAGCCGTTTTTAGTTTGCGTGGTAAACCGCTTAACTGCTACGGGCTAAAGAAGAAAATCGTATACGAAAACGAAGAGTTCAACCTGTTACAACATGCCCTTGATATCGAGGAGGGCCTGGAAAACCTGCGTTACAACAAAATCGTGATCGCCACAGATGCCGACGTTGACGGAATGCATATTCGATTGCTCTTAATGACATTCTTCCTGCAATTCTTCCCCGATTTGGTGAGAAATGGACACCTCTACATCCTCGGAACACCGCTTTTCAGGGTTAGAAACAAGAAAGAAACCATCTACTGCTATTCCGAAGAAGAACGCAAAAATGCCATCGCCAAGTTGGGCCACAAACCAGAAATCACACGATTCAAGGGACTGGGGGAAATTTCGCCCGATGAATTCGCTGGATTTATTGGCCCCGACATTCGCATCGAGCCGGTAATCTTGAGTCAGGAGTCGAACATCGAAAAACTGCTCAATTATTACATGGGAAAAAACACCCCAGAACGACAGGAATTCATCATCGACAACCTCATTGTTGAGAAGGACGATCAGCCCGAAATCGTAAAAACCGTTTTGGAACCCGACGCAGCATTGGCGGAGGACTAACCCTCATTAAACGCTGAGCATGGACAGCCACAGCCGATCAATCCCAGTGATTACAACAAAATATCGGTGGCTGGGTCGCTATGCCGAAGGCCTGATTTGGCCCCTATGGCTGTTCGTGGTTTATCAGCTTGGCGAGGAGCGATGGCTACATACCGATAGCGCCTACACCCTTTACCGAATCCTCAACCACCAACCGCTTTTTTATGACCGATTTGCTTGTGAATTGCTTGTTTGGCCGGGGCAGTTGCTCACTTATTTGGGTACACCCATCCAATGGGTACTTCAAAGCATCAATCTAATCCTTCCCTTCATGGCTTGGATGGCTTGGGCGGCAACCGCAAAAAGCGCACACCGTTGGGTGTTTTTCTTGCTATTTTTCACAGGCGGTTCAGAAGTCTTCTTCATTGGCTACAGCGAAATTGGGTTGGCCACACTCGCCTTTTTGGCAACGGCCATGTTCTTGGATAAAAACAAACACATGCACACAACCCATGATCAGAAACCCCTTCATTTACTGATTGTGGGATTGGGATTCACCTTGATGTATTTGTCGCATCCTGCGGCATGGCTCTATGCGCCGATGTTGGTTGGCATTGGATTCACTTCCCTTACAAAAAAAGACTGGATCCGATTGGGGATTGGGATTGGGATTGTTCTCATTGCAAAATCATTGGTATTTCCCAGCAATTCATACGATAGCGGGCTCTACAATACCCTGATCGATCCAAATACATGGATACATTTTACCAATTTATGGAGCCTAAACTACCTGTTTCATGCCAATTGGTTTTTCATCCCTGCAGTTACCGCACTCGCTTGTTTACTGATTGGTCTTACTAAGCCATGGCGATGGATTTCTGTTCTCTTTTTCGGAATAATTGCTGTTGATACGATGATCGCGTTGTTGATTTATTCGCAAGGCGATGCCCACATCAACATGGAGAAGTTCTTCTATCCCATCGCAGTGATGGCCATGCTATCGATTCCTACGTATCTATGGGCCAGCCAAAGGCCCCGATATGGCGAATATCGATTGGTTCGACTCACCCCAAAACAGTCAGCGTTTTCGCGAAGCATGGTTGGCATACTCCCATGGTTTTTATCGCTGAGCATGTTACTTGGTATGCAGAAATACAGACCCATCTACCAAAATCGCATTGTACAACTAAAAGCACTCGTGAAGGAAATGCCATCGACCAAAATGATATCTCACCAAGATACACTATCGCAACGGGTGTTTCCCGGATCCTTGTGGGGCTTATCGTACGAAACAGCGCTAATTTCCAGCATGAACGATGACGAGAACAACCAATGGCTACCTGAAAGACGAAACGGTTTGAATACCAACGGGAAAACCAAGACCATGAAGGCCATGAATTCGGAAGAGTTGGGAGATTGGGAGAATATTCAACACCGCATCGGCGACACGGTGGTTATTGGGGCACCGTTTGAGATGCCGCAGCGAACGGATCGATTAAACCCTCGCTATTTCAAATTTGAGCAGGGCACCACCTATCAAAAGTGGAACCCTGCCGCAAATCGAAATTAATATCTGTAAGTGTCTTTTTTGAACGGACCGTTGATGTTCACACCAATGTAGTCGGCCTGTTCGGGCGTCAATTCTGTCAACTCAGCACCGATGTGAGCCAAGTGCAATTTTGCTACTTTCTCATCCAAGTGCTTGGGCAACACATAAACTTCATTCTTGTAGCTCGCATGGTTGTTCCACAATTCCAACTGAGCCAAAGTTTGGTTGGTAAAGCTGTTACTCATCACGAAGCTAGGGTGACCCATCGCGCAACCCAAGTTCACCAGACGACCTTCGGCCAATACAATCACTTCGTTGCCATTGAGGTTGTACACGTCTACTTGTGGTTTGATGGTGTATTTGGTGTCGCCATAGGTTTTGTTCAACCAAGACATATCGATTTCGTTATCGAAGTGTCCGATGTTACAAACGATGGTTTTGTCCTTCATTGATTCAAAGTGCTTAGCAGATACGATGTTGCAGTTACCAGTAGCTGTTACAACGATGTTTGCCAGGGGAATGGCTTTGTCGATGTGCACCACATGGTATCCGTCCATCGCCGCTTGCAATGCGCAAATCGGATCGATTTCTGTTACCATCACACGTGCACCTGCACCGCGCAAAGAATCGGCTGAACCTTTTCCTACGTCGCCATAACCACATACCACAGCCCCTTTGCCAGCCATCATCACATCGGTAGCGCGACGGATCGCATCCACCAAACTCTCTTTGCAACCGTATTTGTTATCGAATTTGCTCTTGGTTACGCTATCGTTTACGTTAATCGCAGGGATGTGCAAAGTGCCTTTCGCCATGCGCTCATACAAGCGGTGAACGCCGGTAGTGGTTTCTTCACTCAATCCTTTGATGCCAGCGATCAGTTCTGGGTATTTATCAAATACCATGTTGGTCAAATCACCACCATCATCCAAGATCATGTTCAAGGGCTTTTGGTCTTCACCAAAATGCAAGGTTTGCTCAATACACCAGTCAAATTCTTCTTCATTCTGTCCTTTCCAAGCATACACAGAGATACCGGCAGCGGCGATTGCAGCAGCGGCGTGGTCTTGGGTTGAGAAAATGTTGCATGAGCTCCAAGTTACCTCGGCACCCAATTCTACCAAAGTTTCAATTAAAACGGCAGTTTGAATGGTCATGTGCAAGCAACCCGCGACGCGAGCGCCAGCCAATGGCTTTGTGGCACCGTATTCGGCACGCAAGGCCATCAAACCGGGCATTTCGGCCTCAGCCATTTTGATTTCTTTCCTACCCCATTCTGCCAATGAGATGTCTTTTACTTTGTAAGGAACGTATGTAGATTGTGTTGTCATTGTAAAATTTTGCGCAAAATTAAGCATCAGCAGGCAATTTCCCCCTACGATACACCAACAAAGATGCATCGCTCACCGCATTTCGCATGGAAAATTGAACAAGATAATCGGTTAAAAATCAACCAATCCGATCAAAAACCGCAGTTGCAACCAGTATTTTTCGCTTTAACCCTGCCATGTTTGGCACTGCCACATCCGGTCGACATGACCGCAAATCCCACAATGGAACAAATCATCACAAGGCCAATGAAGCGGGCTATGAATGAGCGATTTTTTTGCATTTATCACAAATATACACCTTCGGATGTCAATCGCATCAAACCCGTGTTGTAAAATTGCAGTACCATTATGACTCTACTTTCCATCCTTGATTTTGCCAAAGATTGGCTTTTGCACCTCGACGATAAGCTTCAATATTTGGTTGGGGAATACAAGAATCTGACCTACCTAATTTTGTTCGCGATTGTTTTCGTTGAGACCGGCTTGGTGGTGATGCCTCTGTTGCCCGGCGATAGTTTGCTCTTTGCTGCGGGCTCAATTGCTGCCATGGATGGAAACCCCTTGAATATTTTCGTGTTGATTCCCTTATTGATTTGTGCCGCTTTGCTGGGCGACAACACCAACTATTTTATCGGCTCAAGAATCGGGGTGAGAATTTTCGACTTGAAGTGGAAATTGTTGAAGCGCGAATATTTGGAACAAACCGAGGCATTTTATGAAAAGCATGGCGGATACACCTTGATCATGGCACGCTTTGTACCGATTGTCCGCACTTTCGCCCCCTTTGCGGCGGGATTGGGCACGATGAAATACAGCAAATTCCTGACATATTGTATTGCCGGTGCGGTTCTGTGGGTCAGTAGCATTACCACCTTGGGTTATTTGTTGGGCTCAATTCCATGGGTACATGACCATTTTGAAACTGTGGTTTTCGGCATCATTGGACTATCGCTACTGCCCGTTGTTTTCAATGCGGTAAAAGCGAAACTTTCGAAATAAACCTTTGTTTTTGAAACACGGATGCAACAACCTCGCGCTTTTCGATTGGGATTGCTAGGGCATCCGGTTTCACACTCCAAATCGCCGGAGATTTTCGGTGCGTTTTTCAGGGAAGAAGGGCTGAGGGAGGCAGAATACCAGCTGTTTGATTTGCCCTCAATAGAAGATTTTCCAGCTTTTTTGGAAGATCAACTCAAGCAAGACATCCCCTTGATTGGTTTCAATGTAACGGTTCCCCACAAAGTGGGCATCATGGGTTACCTGGATTCAGTTTCTGCAGAGGCCCGCGCCGTAGGCGCGGTCAACACCGTGCTGGTTGAGCAATCAAACACAGGCGTTGTACTGCGTGGTTTCAACACCGACGTGGATGGTTTTGCGGAGAGTTTAACCCGCACCCGCAACCATTCAAACACAGAATTTTCCAATGCCATCCTGTTGGGCAATGGTGGAAGCGCAAAAGCGGTAAAATTTGTCTTGGAGCAACAGCAAATCACTTATGTTGTTTGGCATCGAAATCAAATCTTGGGCGAACACCCCGTGCAATCCACGCTCTCGGATTTCATTCAGCCAAATACGCTCTTCATCCACACAACACCGGTCGGCATGTGGCCCAATACCCAAGATTGTATTGCATTGCCATGGAACGAGATCCGTTCAACCCATAGACTCATTGATTTGGTCTATAATCCTGAAACCACCATCCTCATGCAACGTTTTCAGGAAATTGGCGCCACCGCCATGAACGGCAAATCCATGCTAGAACACCAAGCCATTGCGGCGTGGAACTTATTCAAACGAAACCTCTATTAACCCCTTGATTTTGGGGCCCGATTTACTGATTTTCATTACCGGGCATCCGGTGCCCCACGGAAGTGTTTTTTGATTGACTGACAAATGTCAGTGTTTCCCAAAAAACCAACCCCGATTTTTGTGCACCAAACAATCCCAAAACCGAATGTTTTAGGGCATTCTTCACAATCATTTGTTTGTTATTTAAAATCATTCTAAATTTGCACATCATGGAAGCCACCGCGGACCTTCTCAAAGCAGGAGAAAAAGCCAAAATTGCCGGTCTCACAGAGGGGCAGTTTTCGCTAAAACTCGCGGAAATGGGATGTGTTCCAGGCACAGAAATTATTCGCTTGTACGAGTCTGCCGGTGGATCAACCATCGCTTATCGCATCGACACTTATCTATTGGGCTTGCGAAAAGAAGAGGCCCGCCTCATTCAGGTAGAACCCATAGAAGCCATTAACGCATGAGTCTACCCAAACGCATTGCCTTTGTGGGCAACCCCAACTGCGGGAAATCCACCTTGTTCAATCGTTTAACGGGACTCACCCAAAAAACCAGCAACCTTCCTGGCACAACTGTGGAAGCATCCATGGGTCACACGCAAATCGATGGGCAAAAAATTGAATTGATTGACCTGCCCGGAATTTACAGCCTTTTCACACACTCTGATGATGAACGCCTGGTTGTTCAGCATCTGGCCGGATACGGAGAGATCAAGCCCGAGGCCCTCTTGTTGGTCATCGATGCATCCAATCTTCGCAGAAACCTATTGTTGTATTCACAAGTGGCCGAGTTGGGAATTCCAGCGGTTTGTATACTCACGCTCAGCGACTCTGCAAAACGCAGAGGTGTAAAGATTGATGCCGATGCCCTTTCCAAGGAATTGGGAATCCCCTGCATATTTTTCAACCCGCGCCGCGAGAAGAACATCGACCCCATAAAACAACTCTTTCGGGAATTTGCAACACCCAAATTACTGGGTCAGCCTACGCAATTGGCAGACCGACTCAAAACCTACTGGGATCAAAGCAAGCTACCGGGGCTGAGCGAGGAAACCTTGCGTCGCTACATCGATATCGAAAAAGTCATTCAGCGTACCACAACCAAATTCCCGGTGGGATTGAAGAGCATCACCCTGAAATTGGATCAGTATTTCACCCACAAATGGCTGGGATATCTATTGTTCGCGATAATCATGATGGTCCTGTTCCAAGGAGTATTCAGCTTGGCAGCCAAACCCATGGAATGGATCGAAAATGGATTTCAGTTATTGGGCCAAGGCATTGAAAGTTTGCTACCTGCCGGCATGGTCACCAATTTCATTACCCAAGGTTTGATTGGTGGACTTGAAGGGGTTGTCGTTTTTGTGCCACAGATTTTTATCTTGTTCTTCTTAATTGGGTTATTGGAGGATTCAGGATACATGGTAAGAGCGTCATTTATCACCGATCGAATCATGCGGAAATTGGGGCTAAATGGGCGCAGTATCATCCCAATGATTGGCGGATTTGCTTGTGCGATCCCCAGCATCATGGCTACGCGGAGCATCAAAAGCAAACGAGAACGATTGGCAACGATGTTGGTTGTCCCCCTGATGAGTTGCAGCGCCCGATTGCCAGTGTACGTTTTGCTCGTGAGCGTTGCTATCCCCTTTGCCGAATTTTGGGGCCCATTTCATGCGCAGACTTTTGTCATTACCGCCGCCTACATGGCCGGAATCATCGTAGCCATTTTATTGGCATTCATTTTTCGCCTTTTTCAGCGCGATTCGATGCCCAGTGAATTCATCCTTGAACTTCCAGCCTACCAAAGACCGCGGTTTCAAACAGTGATTCACCAAGCATGGCTGAAGTGTTTGAGCTTTCTGACCGAAGCGGGTAAAGTCATTGTAATCATTTCCATGATCCTTTGGTTTCTATCCAATTTTGGTCCAACAGACTCCATGAAAATAGCCGAAACGGAAGGGGTAATTTTGGCGCAACTCGACCCCTCTCACGAAGGAGAAATCAAATCCAATTTGCGTTTGGAAGCCAGTTATGCCGGACATTTGGGCAAGGCTTTTGAACCATTGATTGAGCCGTTGGGCTACGATTGGAAAACAGGCATTGCATTGATCACCAGCTTTGCCGCAAGAGAGGTCTTTGTGGGTACGATGGGTACACTGTTCCAATCATCGGAGGACGACGAATCGGGCATCCGACAAAAAATGCAGGCCCAAATAAACCCCAAGACTGGCAAGCCGCTTTATGGACTCCCCTATGCATTGAGTTTGATTGTTTTTTATGCTTTTGCACTGCAGTGTATGAGTACCATGGCTGTCATGAAGCGTGAAATTGGTTCCTGGAATTGGCCAATTGCCTTGTTTTTCATCTATGGTTTGATTGCTTATCTCGGTGCCTACATCACCTATCGGGCGGCATTGATTTTCCAATAAAAATAATTCGCAATTCTTCCACGAACAAAGCCGAAGATTCGAAATTATCCCAAATTCAATTGAACTTTATTTTGTACTTTTGCAAGGCTGACTGTATATTCAGTAACTAAAAGTAACATATAATAGCAAAAGCAAACATGAGGCAGTTAAAAATTTCAAAACAGTTTACCAATCGCGAAAACAAATCGCTCGACAAATACCTCAACGAAATTTCTAAAGTACCAATGATCGACGCCCAAGAGGAAGTTGAATTGGCACGTAGAATTCGCGAAGGCGACCAAGCCGCATTGGAAAAACTGGTGAATGCCAACTTGCGTTTTGTGGTTTCTGTATCAAAGCAGTACCAAAACCAAGGATTGACCTTGGGTGACTTGATCAACGAAGGAAACATGGGCTTAATCAAAGCGGCAAAGCGATTCGATGAAACCCGTGGATTTAAATTTATTTCATATGCCGTTTGGTGGATCCGTCAGAGCATTTTGCAAGCTTTGGCCGACCAAAGTCGTATCGTACGCTTACCGCTAAACAAAGTGGGAAGTTTGGGAAGAATTACCCAAGCATCCGCACGTTTGGAGCAGGAATTGGAGCGTGAACCAACCCCACAAGAAATTGCTGAATCGTTGGAAATTTCATTATCTGAGGTAGAAAATGCTTTGCGTTCATCTGGACGTCACTTGAGCATTGATGCGCCATTGGCCGAAGGTGAAGACAATACTCTATTGGGCGTGTTGGACCAAAACGACGAACCCAACCCAGACATGCCATTGTTGAATGAATCTTTGCAGAATGAAATCAACCGTGTAATCTCTACCCTATCAGACAAAGAGCGTGATGTATTGAAATACTACTTCGGGTTGGATGGCAACGCTGCCCACACGTTGGAAGACATTTCAGAGAAAGTTGGTTTGACCCGCGAGCGTGTACGTCAAATCAAGGAAAAAGCATTGCGTCGTTTGCGCAAATCAAGCAAGAGCAAAATCTTGAAAACATACTTGGGTTAACAACAGGCCAGTAACATTAATCATAACAATTACCGTCTTAATTTTCTTGTCTTTCCTGTTTGGAGTCTCAATAAATAGTCGGTAGGTATCAACCAATAAACAAGGAGAAGGGGCGCCGTGGCGCCCCTTCTCCTTGTTTATCGGGACCGCGTTAACCGAGTCCCACAAAATGTTTATTTAATAATTGTCACCGTTCCTTTGTATGCATGCATTACCCCGTCAATGTAACGGAATGTAATTGCATAGGCGTAAACGCCTTCCATAACCGGCTCACCCTCAGGATCGAGACCCTTCCAACCAACACTTGGGTCTT
>SXYY01000014.1 GCA_005788145.1 Bacteroidota bacterium | reverse complement strand
GTATTTTCGGCGAGTTTTTATTTTTATGTGCGATTCAAGAAGGCGCGCAGAGACATGATGCAACAAGGCAAACGCTAAATCTTTATCTTCGCAACGCGTCATGAAAATTTCCATTGATTGGTTAAAATCGCTGTTGCCTACCGAGGCGTCGGCGCAAGAAATATCAGATTTACTGTCGGTGAGCGGCCTGGAAGTCGAACATTTAGAGTCATGGTATAGCGCTGGTTCGGGCCTAAATGGCTTTGTGATTGGGCAGGTTATGACATGTGAGACGCACCCAAATGCCGATCGTTTGAGAGTAACAACTGTGGATGTGGGTCGTGAGGCTTTGTTGCCGATTGTTTGTGGTGCACCGAATGTGGCTACTGGACAAAAAGTCGTTGTTGCGATGGTAGGAACGGAGATTGTGATGGCGGGAAAAGAGCCTTTTGTGATTGGCAAGGCCAAGATTCGCGGAGAAGTTTCTGAAGGGATGATTTGTGCTGAGGACGAGTGTGGATTGGGCAATAGCCACGATGGTATTTTGGTGTTGTCTGCGGATGCGCCGGTGGGAATGTCCGCAGCCGAGTATTTTGGCGTGGTGAAGGACGAGGTGATGGAAATAGGGTTAACGGCCAATCGCGGAGATGCGGCATCCCATGTGGGTGTAGCGAATGATTTGGCGGCGTTGTTGAAATTGCCATTTTCGCGCATCGCCCATGACAATTGTGAAGATAGTGAGCTTTGGAAAAGCAAGGGCACAGAGATTTCAGTAAACATTGAAGATACACAGTGGTGTGAGCGGTATATCGCCTTGGGGGTTTCGGGATTGCATTTGGGCGAGAGCCCAACCTTTGTGAAGAACCGGTTGCGTGCCATTGGGATTGAGCCCAGAAACAACGTAGTGGATGCCACAAATTACTTTTTGCATCAGACTGGGCAGCCAAGCCATGCATTTGACGCGGAAAAAATCGTGGGCGGGATCTCAGTGAGATTGGCTAAGGCAGGAGAGACGCTGGTGTTGTTGGACGGCAAAAAGATTGAGTTGCATATCCAAGATGTTGTGATTGCTGATGAATCAGGACCGATTGCTCTGGCAGGGGTAATGGGCGGACAGGCTACGGCAGTTTCAGGTGATACGAAGAATGTGGTATTAGAGGTGGCGCATTTTCATCCAACTGCTGTGAGAAAGTCGGCGAAGCGACACAATTTACACACGGATGCGGGATTCCGTTTTGAGCGCGGCGTGGATAAACAAAACATGGCCAGTGTGGCGATGCAGATTGCCAAGCATTTGGAAGCACATGCGGGGGGTAGTTGGACGGGTGTTACTTCTGAGTATCCGGTGGCATTTGAACCGCGGGTTGTGGCGATGAAGGTGAATGATTTGGCGGCGTTTGCGGGCTTAGACATTCCGCGGGCTGAGGTAGTGGCGATATTGGAGAGATTGGGCTTTGGGGTTGAGGGAGATGAGGTATTGATGGTGAGGAGTCCTGGATGGCGCAACGATGTTGAACAGCCAGTGGATTTATATGAAGAAGTGATGCGAATTTATGGGTACGATCGCGTTCCCATGAATGGCAAATTACAGGCTACTTTGGGCACATTTGAGGGGATGAAAATGCGCAAGTCGGAGAATGCATTGCGACAATTTTTGTGTGACCAGGGCATGTCTGAAGCGGCAACGAATTCATTGCATCCTGCATCGTGGTATCCAGAAAAGGATGATTTAGTACATTTGAGCAATCCGTTGAGCAGCGATATGGATGTGATGCGTGCGTCGTTGATTCCGGGGCTGCTGCAGTCTGTCGCCTACAATATCAATCGTAGGGCTGAAAGTGTGCAGTTGTTTGAGTTGGGTATAATTTATCAAAAGACAGCCAAGGGGTTTCGTGAAACACCTACGTTGGGGATGGTTTTTTGGGGAAATGTGGCTGCAGAGAGTTGGGAGAATAAGCCGAGTGAAATTGGTTTTTATGATGTCAAGCGAGTGCTTCAGGGCTTGTTGATTCGTATAGGAAGCAAAGCGTCCGTTGACCCCATCGAGGTTTTCAAAGTGCCTAAGGCTTGGATGAAGGCGGCAGATATTTCTGCCACAGTTTGGTGCGTTGAGATACCATGGCGCAAGTTTTTGGGCAACAAAGGCGAAGGATTTAAGGTTACGTCTGCCCCTAAATATCCAGGCATGCGGAGGGATTTGAGTTTGGTTGTGGATCGTGCTGTTACATTTACATCGTTGTTAGAGGTAGTAAAAACAGTAAAGGCCCCCATGCTGCGTGATGTTCGCGCGTTTGATGTGTTTGAAGGCAAACCATTGGATGCAGGTAAGAAAGCAGTTGCTCTTTCATTTCAGTTTTCAAATCCAGAGGCCACATTGACTGAGTCAGAAGTGGATAGCAAAATGCAGGCTTTGATGAAGGCGTTTGAAGCAGCAGGGGCGATGATCCGAAAATAAAGTAATTTAGCAGCATGGATTTGACCAGTGTAATTTATGAGAAGCGCGGCAGTGTAGCCTACATCACCTTGAACCGTCCAGATGTTTTTAATGCATTTGACGAAACCCAGAGCTATGATTTGCAAGCGGCGTTGAAAGAGGCGGGCAAGGATGCCGAAGTAAGGGTATTGGTGCTCACGGGCGCCGGTAAGGCATTTTGCAGTGGTCAGGATTTGAAGGCGATTGCAGGTTCAAAAAACAGGTCGTTGAGTGATTCTCTGTATAAGCGATACAATCCTATAATCAAGGCAATGCGTGAGATGCCGAAGCCCATCATTGGCCGGATTAACGGCGTTGCCGCAGGTGCTGGTGCATCGTTGGCATTGGCTTGCGATTTTATTATAGCCGTTGACACGGCATCGTTCATTGAAGTTTTTGTAAATGTTGGACTCGTACCCGATTCGGGATCTTCCTATTTTTTCCCCAAAGCGATCTCGCCAGCCAGGGCTTTTGAAATGGCCACAATGGCGCCCAAGATTTCCGCGACGCAGGCGTTTGAGTGGGGATTGGTAAACCGTGTGGTTTCTTCGGAAGGGTTGGATGAGGAGGTAACCAAGGTGGCCGATTACTATGCGCAAGCACCCACCATGGCCATTGGCATGATTAAAAAAATGTTGAACAAAGCCGGACATTCAGATTTGCAAACCATGCTCCAATATGAAGCGTACTGTCAGGAAATTGCGGGTCGAAGCGAGGATTATCGCGAAGGTGTAACAGCGTTTAACGAAAAGAGAAAGCCCAATTTCAAAGGCAAATAGATCTTGGAAATGTTGCTATGGGTGAAATCCCATCGCCAAAAGGTCAAAGAATTGTCACCCTCTGGCATTCCTAGGGTTTTTACAGTATTTTGCAAGTCTATGTTGACTTCTCCATTTGCGAGCCAAATTTTGAGGAAGTGCGGGCTTGTTCTTATGGCAATGTCATTGAATGCCTTGGTCTTTTCGCAAAGCGTGGAGACCGACCCCCATGCCAACGAGCCTTGCGGATTCGCAACGGTTCTGTCTCAGTTGGAAAAACAATACCCTGGCTTTAAAGCATCCTTTGATCAACAAACGCAACGAGCTTTACAACTGCCCGCGATGAAAGCAGGTGCTCAAGGGATAGACCGACGCAAGAAAATCGTGAGAGACACCCTGTATTATTACGATACAGTTTATACCATTCCAGCTGTTTTTCATGTGTTGTACAATGTGGCGAATGAGAATTTGCATGATTCCTTGATTATTTCTCAATTGGAGGTATTGAACCGTGATTTCAATCGCCTGAATGACGATTCAGTAAAAACCAGGTCGTTTTTTAAGTCGCGTGCAGGATCAGCCAGGATACAATTTGAGTTTGCAAAAGTAGATCCCAACGGACTTTCAACGACAGGTATTGTGCGAAAAACGACGACGAGAACCACGTTTGGATCAAGCGGGGGTGGTATTCAAGATTTAATGAAGTCGAGCAGTACTGGGGGTAGCGACCCTTGGGATCCTACCAAATATTTAAACATTTGGGTTTGTGATTTGAGTGTGAACAACCAGGACAACTTGTTGGGTTATGCATTCCCTCCGTATGGACATCCGTCATGGGGAAGTGGATCATGGGTTGCTGATAGTCGTCAAGGGGTTGTACTGCATTACAAGGTTGTAGGAAGAAACAATCCGAGGGCCACAGGGGCGATCGCTATGGCAAACAAAGGGCGTTGTGCGGTGCATGAGGTTGGTCATTTTTTGGGCTTGAGGCATATATGGGCAGATGATCAATTTTCTGTCAATAAGTGCATTGCGGATGATTTTATTGACGACACCCCTGTTCAAGGAATTGGCGCGGGTTTCACCTGTAACTTGGGAGGAAATACATGCATCGAGCCGAAGAATGATTTGCCAGACATGTTTGAGAATTACATGGATTACTCCACGGAGGCGTGTCAGAATTTATTTACCAAGCGACAGGTACAAATGATGCGTACTTCAATCACTGATTTTCGCACGGAGCTGCCGATTAAGCGTGAGATTATCACACGAATGCGGGTGTTTGATACTGTTGTTTATGACGAAGTTTTGATTTACCCAATAAATACAGAAAGCGATGTAGTGGTTGAAGTTAGGAACGAGGATATAATCGAAGCTTTAGAAATTCAGTTTTTTGATTTATTGGGCCAAACAATGACCGAGCCTAAGAAGTTAATAACCAATGAAACGAGGTTTGATACTCAGACATGGGCAGATGGCTATTATGTGGCGGTGTTAAAGCGTATTAGCGATGGCAAGGTGATTCGCAAACAAAAGCTGTTCGTTGATTAAAGTTCTTTTCTCAGTCTCGCTACGGAAATTCCTAGTTGTTCGCGGTATTTGGCGACAGTCCTTCTGGCGATGTTGTAGCCTTTTTCTTTCAGCAAATCCATTAGGGCTTCATCGGTAAGGGGTTTTATTTTGTCTTCTTGTCCGATGGCATCACTCAATATTTTTTTAATTTCTCGGTTACTTACCTCCTCACCTTCCTCGTTGGTCAAGCCTTCGGAGAAAAAGTACTTCAACGGAAAAATACCAAAGTCAGTCTCGACGTATTTGCTATTTGCTACCCTAGAGATTGTGGAAATATCCAGTTCAACTTGAGTAGCAATGTCTTTCAGAATCATGGGCCTGAGTTTGGTTTCGTCGCCACCTTCAATGAAGAATTCCCTTTGTCGTTGTACGATGGCCTGCATGGTTTTCATGAGGGTGTTTTGGCGTTGTTTAACGCTATCAATGAACCATTTTGCCCCGTCTACCTTTTGTTTGATATACTGAACGGCATCGCGCAGTTGTTTTTCCTTGTGTGCACTCGATTCGTAGGCCTTGAGTGTCTCAACATACGAGGCGCTGAGGCGCAGTTCTGGCGCATTTCGTCCATTCAAACGAACTTGTAAAATGCCATCGTCGTTACTTACCGAGAAGTCCGGTACGATGTATTGGGTTTTGACATTAACACTGCCTGTTTCGCCAGGTTTGGGATTTAACTTCAAGATTTCATTCATCGCCGCCTTCAATTGTTCATCATTGATTTTCAGGCTCTTCTTAATTTTGTCGTAGTGTTTTTTTGCGAATGCATCGAATTGTTCTGAGAGCAATTTCTCTGCGATGTCGATGGCGGGGTTATCGCCATAATCCTTTTTGTAAAGTTGAAGTAACAAACACTCTTGAAGGTCGCGGGCGGCGATTCCTGGCGGGTCGAAATTTTGTATTTTGATGAGCAATCGTTCCAATTTCACCTCTGTGGTCATGATGTTTTCATTGAAGGCGAGGTCGTTGACAATGCTACGCAATTCTCGTCTGAGATATCCATCGTCTTCAATGCTTCCAATGAGATGATACACCAATTCTAATTCTTGATCTTCGAAGATGGCGCGCGCTTGTTCGTATAAATACTCGTGGAAGGTGCTCTGCGCTGCCATGGGCATGTCGCGTTGCTCCTCGTTGTTGTAATCTTCGCCCATGCGGAAGCTGCCGTAATCGTCATCGCCACCAGCGCGTAATAATTCATCCACATTGATGTCGTGGCTGTATTCATCAAAATCGCTGTTTACATTGATGTCGTCGGAATCGTAATTTTCTTTGGTTTCGTCGGATTTCTCGTTGCGTGTTTCTAAAGGACGGTCTTCATTGGGACGAAAATCGATACTATCGTCGGCCCCTTCCATGTTTTCTAATGCGGGGTTATCGAGCAGTTCTTGGCTAACTTTCTCCTCAAAGTCTTGTGTATTGAGTTGCAGCAATTTGATAAACTGAATTTGTTGCGGACTCAGTTTTTGTAAAAATTTTTGCGATAACTCTTGTTTGAGGGCCATAACACAAATATAAAAAATTTGTGCTGAATAACAAATATCGTGCCAAATTTTTTGAAGCCCTTTTCTTATCTTTGTGATAATCGTATTTTACACGCAGTTACAAACCTAAATTTATCATGAGCAAACCCGATTTTTCATCTCCTTCTGTGGTTATCCAAGATTTAAAAAATCACATCGGACAGTCAATCATATTACGCGGTTGGGTGGCCAATAAACGCGAAGGCAAAGGCATCGCATTTGTGATCGTTCGCGATGGTACCGGATTTTGTCAGTGTGTTGTTACTCCGGAAACAGCCAATGACGATTATTTGGCAGTGGCTCAGGGTTTGACATTGGAAACCAGTGTTGTGTTACATGGTGTTGTAAAGGCCGATGAAAAACAGTTGGGAGGAATAGAAATACAAGTTTCTCAATTGGATGTGGTTGGGATTTCTGAAAATTATCCCATTGCGAAAAAAGAACATGGTATTGAGTTTTTGATGGACCAGCGACATCTTTGGTTGCGTAGCACGAGACAGTGGGCCATTATGCGCATCAGAAATACCATCATTTTTGCAATTCATGAATATTTCCAGAGTCAGGGTTTTGTGCAAATGGATGCCCCTATTTTCACTGGAAATGCCTGCGAGGGTACAAGCACGCTTTTCGAAACAGACTTTTATGGTGAGGCTGCTTATTTGAGTCAAAGCGGACAGCTTTATGGTGAGGCGATGGCCATGGCGATGGGTAAGATTTACACATTCGGACCAACCTTCAGGGCTGAAAAGTCAAAGACTCGGCGACATCTATCAGAATTTTGGATGATTGAGCCGGAAATGGCCTTTTACGATATCTTCCAAAACATGGATTGTATTGAAGGATTCTTGCAGTTTGTTATTGGAAAGGTATTGGCACAATGCAGCGCTGAGTTGGAGACCATTGGTCGCGACACTTCCGTACTGAAAAGCAGTTTGGGTAGTTTTCCACGCATGACCTACGATCAAGCCGTTCGAATCATCAAAGGAGAAGAGGAGGTGAACGGGGTTAACAGTATTAAGAGTTTGGAAGACGAGTTGGGTGCTTGCGAGGCTAAGTTGCAGGAAATAGATGCAGAAATTGCCGATCGTGAGGCCAAGATGGCGACACCCGGAACCAAAAAAGGAGAGATCATTTTTCATCAAACGAAGATTACACAGCTGAAACAAGAAAAGACCGATATCGAAGAAGATTTGAGGAATATTCCACAGTGGATAGCCAGTGCCAAGAATTTTGAATATGGAAATGACTTCGGTGGATCAGACGAAACGGTGTTGACGCGACTGTTCGATCGTCCAGTGATGGTGTATGATTGGCCACATGAAGTCAAGGCGTTTTACTTGAAGCGAAATCCATCCGACGATCGTTTCGCTCGTGGTGTAGATGTTCTAGCACCAGAAGGTTATGGAGAGATCGTGGGTGGTGGAGAGCGCGAAACGGATTTGGCATCACTCACAGCGAAAATTGAAGAGCATCAGTTGCCTATGGAGTCTTTTGAGTGGTATCTGGATTTGCGCAAATACGGTTCCGTTCCCCATGCTGGATTTGGCTTAGGCTTGGAGCGATTGGTTACATGGGTCTGCAAATTGAAGCATGTGCGTGAGAGCATTCCGTTCCCAAGAATGTACGGAAGACTTACACCGTAATTTTAGGAAAAAAGTGCCTTATTTTGGGCTGATTTGTGCCTATTTCTGGGTAATTATTGGTGCTTAAAGCATTGATAATGAAGTCTCAAAGAAAAAATTTCGCGTTTTCCACACTTTGTTAACATTTAAACAATCTTGTTGGTATATTTGCTCCCCCTATGAGCACATCTACACGACAATTGATCTTACAACGTTGCTTTGAAGCGATCCAATCCAAGGGATTCGAGACCTTGCGTACAGACAAAGAAATTGCCCGATTGAAAATTACCAAGGGTGCATTTTATCACTATTTCCCCAATAAGGCTGAATTGGGATATGCTGTTGTTGACGAGGTTATGATGCTTTACTATGAGCAGAAGTGGGTGAGTTTGGAAAATATCGAATCAGGGATTGCCGATGCTTTGCTTGCTGTTTTGGAACAAGAGAAAAATAGAGCCACTGAGACGAGTATCAAGCGCGGTGATGTATTGACCAACATGATATTGGAAATGAGTCATTCCGATGATTTGTTTCGACAGAAGCTAGAGGCGGTGAACGAAGTTCAGGTTAAAATCATACAACGTGCCATCATGACAGGTCGCGTCGCTGGGGAATTGAAAAACCAAACAGATGCGCGCTCAATGGCATTGTTTATTGTTGGACAGTTGATGGGTTGTTACACAATTTCGAAAGTGCGTGCATCGAGGGAAACTTTTGTGAGTATGATTGGTAATATGCAAAAGCAATTGAAAGATGCATTGGTGATTGAAACTTCGCCAAGCAAATCATCTGATTCTGTTGCGAGTACTTCGATAGCATCAAATGCTAGCAGAACAGAGAGAAGTGAACCTACTGTGGCAAATTCATTCAATCGCACAGAGGAGAAAACGGAGGAGAAATCCAACAAAGGTGGTTGGTTTTCTAGGAACCGTTAATAAACACGGATTCAAGGACACTGTGGGTGTTGTTAGTTGCTCCCCGTAGTAAAGTCTAAGAAACAAAATAGCTCAAACAAAAAGGGCTTCCGCGAGGAAGCCCTTTTTATGTTAAAGAGGGTTGTTTGAATTATTTTACAATGGTCATCTCGTCGATTAAGTGCTTTGCACCGCCCAACTTTTCTACGATGAATAAAGTGTAGCGAACATCCAAACTGATGGTGCGCTGAACTTTTGGCAAGAATGCGAAATCAGAGCTGATCGCTTCCCAGTTGCCATCGAACGCAGTACCGATCAATTCGCCTTTGGCGTTCATTACAGGACTTCCGCTGTTACCACCGGTAATGTCGTTGTCGGATAGAAAGCAAGTATGCAACTCACCGTCTTTGTCAGCATATTGACCAAAGTCGCGGGCGCGAATCAATGCCAATAACTGTTGGGGTGCGTCGAACTCGAAATCAGCGGCTTTGTATTTTTCCAAAATGCCTTTGGCGGTGGTGAAATAAGAATAGCTCACGGCATCACGGGCGTCATAGGCCTTCACGGTTCCATAGGTCAAACGCATGGTGCCATTGGCGTCAGGGGCCATGGTGATGTTGTTACTGGCTGACATTTCCAATTGGGCCGACAAGAACAATCGGTTGGCGCGATCGAGTTTGCTGTTGATACCATCGTACACGGGCTTCAAATCCACGCGCAATTTGTTCAAGTAGCCATTGGTGATTTTGTACAACACATCGGCTTCCAATTTGCTGGCAGAAGGTTTACTCAAGAATTTGGCCATGCGCTCTTTGTTGGTGAAAATGGATTTGGCGAAGATGGCTTCGGCGATGGCGGTATAGTTTCTCTTGTATTTGGTTACCAGCGCGGTTAAATCGGCAGGCATCATGGCGGGATCCAAGTCTTCGTAGATGTGTTTCAATACCACGGCCAACACTTCTTTTTCGATGGTTGGATAGAACTCTTTGTACATCTCATCGATGCCACGCAACATCGCGCGCGACATAGAAGTGTCTTTGGCGTTGGCTTTCAGCGCATCGGCCAATCCTTTGAACGACATCGCAAAGCTCATGGGCTGGCTGTTGGCGATACCGTCTTGCAAGTATACAGGGTATAAACCGTAGGTGTACAATTCGCGGTAGGCCTCATCGTAGAGTGAAGTTACGTCGCCGTAAACGTCGGTCTTTTTGTTTTCACGCACCCAACGCTCAAAAGCCAATTCAGCATTTTTACGGGTGTCGTATAGGCCATCGGGCTTGGCCAAATCGTGGGCTTCGCCGTTGAATTTGTTCCAATAGTTACCGATTCCAGCCAAGCGATCAGAATACATCAAACGCACAGATTCGTCTTGCTTCATGTAGTTTTCGTACACATCCATGATGTCGCGACGCAACTGCACACGCATCGGGCGCTCTTTGCTGGCCAAGTATTTGATGCCTTCACTATAAGTATAGCGCGTGGTACGACCTGGATAACCCATGATCATCGCATAATCTCCTTCTTTCATGCCACCGATATTGATGGGCAAGTGGTGCTTTGGGCTGAAAGGCTTGTTTGATGGATTGAAATCGGCGGGTTTGTTGTTGCCATTGGCATAGATGCGGAACATGCTGAAATCGCATGTATGACGAGGCCAACGCCAGTTGTCGGTTTCGCCACCAAATTTTCCAACGCTTTCTGGAGGGGTACCTACCAAACGAATATCGCGGTACACCTCGTAGAACATCGCCAGAAACTGATTTCCGTTATAGAATGAAGAAATTTCCACCACATAGTTATTGCGTTCTTCGCCCAAAGCAGCCACTACAGCTTCCTTGGTTTTTGCGATTTGTGCAGCAACCGCTTTTGCACGGGCAGCTTCATCTTGGTTGATGGCAATACCGGCCAGTAATTGAGCGGTAACATCTTCAATTTTGCGCAAAAGACCGATGTTGAAATTGGCGGGGCGCTCAGCTTGTTGATTTGCAGCCCAAAAACCGTTTTTCAATATGTTGTCTTGGTTGGTAGAAAGCTCTTGGATGGCTCCGTAACCACAGTGGTGGTTGGTAAGGAAAAGACCTTGTTTCGAAATCACTTCTCCCGTACAGAACATGCGGCCTTGCTTCGTCATCAAACGAACGATGGCGTCTTTCACAGAGGCTTGGTTGATGGAGTAGATGTCTTCTGCAGACAATTTCAATCCGCGGGCTTGCATGGGATCTTGGATCTTTTGCAGCAACGTGAGCGGCCACATGCCTTCATCGGCCCGCAGCTGAAATAATGCTGAGAAGGCCAAGGCCAAACTTAAAATGCGTTTTTTCATAGAATTATTATCGCAAATTAACTCTTTTTTACCCACAACCCCTTGACTTTGCATCCGTTTTACGCTTGATTTCAACGAAACTTTTTCTCCCATTATCCCACAAAAAAGGGGAAATTTGGCAGGATGGCATTGGTGACCTATACCCCCTTGGGATTCTATTGTGCGCAGGCCGATTTGTACATTGATCCACTGCGAAAAGTATCCAAAGCCTTGGTTACGCATGCGCACAGTGACCATGCTCGTCCTGGTATGCAGCACTACTTGTGCCATGTACAATCGGTGAATATCTTGAAGCTGCGACTTGGTCAGCGAATTTCGGTGCAGGCCATGGCTTACGGAGAATCTGTATGGATGAATGGGGTGGAAATCACTTTGTTTCCGGCGGGACATGTACCAGGCAGTGCGCAGGTGCGATTATCTTTCCGCGGAGAAGTCTGGGTCATCAGCGGTGATTACAAGACGGTGGGTGATGGGCTTACCCCAGCATTTGAAGCTGTGCGATGTCACCATTTTGTTACGGAGAGCACATTTGGTATGCCCATCTTTCAATGGAGGGAGCAGAAGACGGTGTTTGATGACATTAATACTTGGTGGCAGAAAAATGCAGCCGTGGGAAAGCCTTCGGTGTTGTTGGGTTATTCTTTGGGTAAGGCACAGCGGATATTAAAATACTTGGATCGATCAATAGGGACGATTATTTGTCATGGTGCTATTAACGCGTCCAACATTGTGTTGCAAGAATGTGGATTTGATTTTGGAACTTGGGAAGATGGCTCTCGCGGTCTTGCAGATTTGCGGGATCTGGGCGTCAAGATGGATAATTGCTTGGTGGTTTGTCCGCCAAATGCCTTAAGGTCGGCCTGGATCTCGCCATTGGGTAACTATTCTTTGGCTAATTGCAGCGGTTGGATGGCCGTAAGTAAATCTGGTGATTGGGGAGGAATTGACAAGGGTTTTGTGTTGAGCGATCACGCGGATTGGCCGCAGTTGATTGAAGCAGTTTTGGGTACAGGTGCAGAAAACATCTATGTCACCCACGGATTTAGTGAAATTCTTGCTCGTTACCTGAGAGAAGCCCGGGGATTGAACGCTGTTGTGGTTGAGCAAAGTATGTTGGAAAGGAAGATGGAATGATATCTATGAATCAAATCAAACATTTGAATATTCCGATTTGGTGTGATGCATTTCTCGATGAGGAAGGCAAACTGATTTTTCCAATCAAGTTGGGTACGAACACATTGAAGGCTTGGGTTTTGGAATGGACGGGTATTCCTCTCTGGTTGCTCAATGAATGTCAAGGATATACAGGTTCTCTGAATGAAGCGTTGGCTTTGTTGTTGGGATCACCCAGCGATGGTGTAACCGGTACAGCATTGCAAGAGGGTTTTGAACGATGGACAAATTGGACGGAAGTTGAACGCAAAGATTGGTTGCTGTCTGTTTTTGTGGCTATGGAAGTGGAGGAACGCAGGCTATTGTTGTCGTTGCTCCAGGGTAGAAGGAATGCCAAAATATTAATGAACTACGGCCTTGGGAAACCTTCAACGGCAATGGATTTCAACGAGATGATCACATTGACTGTTCATGCAATGCTGCTTTATGTTCGTCCGACAGGCCGCACGAATGCACAATTCGAACTCACTTTTGGCCTCTATCATGAAGGAGCGTACATTGGTTGCTTCCGGGCCAATTTGGGACAAGATGTCGATGGTGGTTGGATTCAGGGATTGGATGATGAGTTAGATGTCCTCACTTGGATTAATGGCAATTTGGGCGCGCGCATTGGTCCAATCCGCGGGGTTACTCCGGGTGAAATTTATGAATTACAATGCATTGGTGTTCAAAGGAGCAGTCGGCATAAATCGGGGTTCAAATCGGAATCTGTGCGAATTTTGAAGTGGGTTCGCGGAGCCAATCAACCTAGTGTGACAGCTTTAGATTGGGTTAGAGATTCTCTCCCCAAGCCGCAGGATTCTGGGCAAATCGGTTAACTGTTTCCAGTTCGGAAGGTTGTATGAAACCTTGTTCTGCAGCCACAGCGGTGAGGGTGGGCAGGTTGGTGAGTGTGTGCACGGGGATGCCGGCTTCCACAAATTTTTCCATGGCATTGGCAAACCCGTAGGTAAATAGGGCCACAACGCCAATCACGGTAGCACCGGCATTTTGAACACCTTCCACGGCTTGGAAACTGCTTTTCCCGGTGGAGATGAGGTCTTCAACGAGCACAATTTTATCGCCAGGGAGCATTTCGCCTTCCACCTGGTTTTTCAGTCCGTGTTTTTTGGGTTCGGGACGCACATAGCAGTAGGGCATGTTGATTTTGTCCGCCGCCAAGGCACCATGAGCGATGCCAGCGGTGGCAATTCCTGCAATGCGATTGGTTTCTGGGAACTGATTTTGTATCAATGCAGCCAATTCCTCGGCCACAAATGTTCTTACTTCGGGGTAGGACAGCACCATGCGGTTGTCGCAATAGATTGGTGATTTAATCCCTGAAGTCCAAGTGAATGGTTGTGAAGGACTTAGTTTTACTGCCTTTATTTCTAGGAGAAATTTTGCTAATTTTGCGGCTTGATTAGACATGGAAGTGCAAAGTTATAAAATCTATTTCAACGACGGTGCTTTGGTGATCGCGGATTCTCCGGAAGCTTTGCGTGGTTTGAGTAATATGTATTTTATTGGGGACGATGAATTGCAGAAGAGCTTCAAAATATTGTTGTCATCACAGAACAACGGGAAGCCATTGCATTTTGGTTTGATTTGTCCTGACCCGAAAGCCACGGTGAAGGAATTCATGGAAGATTATACAGTAATTCAAGCTGCGGGCGGGTTGGTTTTCAACAAAGAAAATCAACTGTTAACAATCAAGCGAAATGGATTGTGGGATTTGCCGAAGGGAAAGATTGAGCGACATGAGGATCAAATGGCCGCGGCGTTGCGAGAGGTGATGGAGGAGACGGGCATAAACATGATCAACATCAGTGACAAAGTGGGTGAAACCTACCATGTTTACTATGAAGATGACATCCTCTTGTTGAAGGAAACCCACTGGTATTTGATGAACAGCACCGGAAAGGGAACCCTTAAGCCTCAAATGGAAGAAGGCATTTCAGAAGTCAAATTCGCCGATTTGGACTGGTTTAATACACCAGAATTCAGTTCATATCAAAGTGTGCACGATGTGATCCGCAAGTGTGTTGCGATGTTCAAAACCGTTTAATTTTTGGGTGTAACCCCAGTAGGCAGGTAACGAGCATAGTCGGCCTTGTGAATGATTAAATCGCGTACCAAAGTGCTGCTGATATAGCCGAGTGCTGGGTCGCACATGATAAAAACCGTTTCAATTTCACTCCAAAGCGCTTTGTTCAATTGGGCGATATGTGATTCATAGTCGAAATCTGTGCCATTACGGAGTCCGCGAAGTAAGAATTTAGCCCCTGCAGATTTGCAAAAATCCACAGTCAAACCCTCATAAGATGCGACGCGTACTTTTGGGTTATTGGCGAAGGCGGTTTGAATCCATTGTTTGCGCACTTCCAAATCGAAAAGGGTGGTTTTCTTGGTGTTGATGCCCACGGCGATGATGATTTCATCGAACATGGTACTGGCCCTATTCACGATATCAACATGTCCCACCGTAATGGGATCAAACGTTCCTGGGAAAACGGCTATGTTGCTCATTGTTTGGCGAATATAGTCATTGTGGTACTTCCGTATTCTTTTTTTAGCAATTCTTGTTC
>SXYY01000057.1 GCA_005788145.1 Bacteroidota bacterium | reverse complement strand
TGTTGTAGGCGCTGCTTTTCTTCGGCGATGTCCCACTTATCGAGGTACAACAAGATTTCTTGTTCGAAGCGATTGTTATCGCGCAATTCTGCACTTACGTGTTCGGCCAGTTGGCCGTAAATGCGATCGCGCAAGCCTTGCTTGCGCGGTTCCTCGTGAATCGAAACCTCGTTCAAATCCAACTGAATCGACTCAACCAACGAAAGCAGTTTCTCCCCCGTGGCTGCGCCTTCCTCTTTTCTGAACTGCACCAACAAATCCGCAGCTTGCATTGTCAGTTCCACAATCGCTTGTTTCACGCCTTCATCCAATCCGCGCTCAGCGGTTTGAATCACTTCAGGAATCCGAATAATCTCCCTGAACGGATCGCGAAACTCCACACCCAAATCCGCACTCAACTCATTGTATTTGTCTAGATAGGCCTTCGCCAATCCCGCGTTGATGTGGATGGTTTGATCCTCCGCCTTCACATTCGGAAACGTAATGCTGTAGGTGCAGGTAATGGTACCTCGCTCCAATTTTTCATTCAGCTGACGGCGAATCTGCGCATCAATCTCATACAAAAACTTTGGCAACCGCAAATCGGCCTCAAAATACCGACCATTTAATGCTTTGATCTCACACACCGCGCGCAAAGTGGGCGTCTCTATTTGGGCCCGCCCAAAACCCGTCATACTCTGAATTTGAATATCCATGCTTGTTCAGGCGAAAATAGACCTTAAAATATAATTTTGAATCACCCTACCCGCACAATTAATTAACTTTGTACAACATTGATGAAAGCAAAGTACATATTGACTTTTTGCACCGCTGCATCCTTTCTTTTTTGGGGCTGTAACCAATCTGCGGAAACCCCCGAAACCGACACCCTAGCAGCGTCTGAAACTGTCATCGTCACCCAGAAAAAAAACGGCTTCTCGGCCGATAACGCCTACAACCACATCAAATCACAGCTTGATTTTGGCTTCCGTATTCCCGGCACCCCCGCACACAAGCAGTGCGCAGATTGGCTGTTGAAGCAACTCAAATCGAACTGCGACACCACCTATTTCCAAGTTGGACAATCCAAAAATCCCACTTCAGGAGCCACAATCCCCATCTATAACCTCATCGGAAGCATCAACCCGCAAGCCGAAAAACGCATGATTTTCGCCGCCCACTGGGATAGCAGACCCATGGCAGATCAAGATGACGAAAACCCAAAAGACCCCATCCTCGCGGCAAACGATGGCGCCAGCGGCGTGGGTGTCATCCTGGAATTGGCACGCATCCTTCACAGCGAAAAACCCGAATGGGGCGTAGATTTCATTCTCTTTGATGCCGAAGATTTGGGCGTTTCTGAAATTGAAAATTCGTTCTGCTTGGGCAGTCAATACTGGGGTAAAAACCTGCACACACCGGGCTACAAAGCCAACTTTGGTGTACTGCTCGACATGGTCGGTGGGAAAGATGCCAAATTCATGTGGGAAGCCAATTCCAACCAATACGCCAACTGGATTTTGGTACACACCTGGCAAATCGCCAAGGAACTCGGACATGATAACCACTTTCAGTTGCAGAACATCGGTGCCATCACAGACGACCACAAATACGTGTACGAAGCCACCAACATTCCCATGATCGACATCATCCAATACAACGAGAATACAGGTTTTGCCCCCTACTGGCACACCCATGACGACAACCTGGATGCCATCGACAAAAGCACCCTGCAAGCGGTGGGGAATACCCTGCTAAACCTCATCTTCAATCCTCCCGCAACACTATGACCACAAAAAACCTAGACGTTCTGGCATTCGCAGCCCACCCCGATGATGTGGAATTGGCCGCAAGTGGCACCCTCATCAAACACATTCGGATGGGACAGGCCTGTGGCATCATCGACCTAACGCGCGGTGAACTGGGCACCCGTGGTACAGCTGCTGATCGCGATGCAGAGGCTGCCGAAAGCAGCAAAATCATGGGATTGTCTGTGCGTGAAAACCTCGACCTCGGCGATGGCTATTTTGAAATCAACGAATCGTCATTGATGGCAGTGGTTACACAAATTCGCAAATACAAACCAAGCATTGTGTTGGCAAATGCGACGAGTGACAGACATCCCGACCATGGAAGGGCCGCAGAACTGGTCTCAAGGGCTTGCTTTTTGGCTGGACTACCCAAAATATCAACACCGCCTCTCGAAGCGCACCGTCCGAAAGCCGTATACCACTACATCCAAGATCGATTCATGAAACCGGATGTAATTGTCGATATCAGCGATGTTTTTGAACAAAAAATGCAATCCATTTTGGCATTCAAAACCCAATTCTACAACCCCAATAGCACCGAGCCCGAAACCCCTATTAGCAGCAAAGAATTCATGGAATTCCTGAGTGCAAGGGCCTTGGAATATGGCAGAACCATTGGCACCCAATACGGGGAAGGTTTTACCACCGAAAGAACTTTGGGTACTGAATCTCTCACCCAACTCCTCTAAATTCGTCCCGTGCACACTATCCACCATCGTCAAGCCCTAAAAAAAATTGTGTGGGCCATCCTACTGATGGTTGTGCACGCGGCCAAAGCGCAAATCAAACCGGCCGATATTGTGGCGAACAAACCCTATGTCATTGGCTTGCACCCCATAGATACAGGAAAATTTGTGCTGTATTTGCCCATGCCCTTCGCCAGTTCTCAGTTCAAACCGGAGGTGCTCAAACTCAAATTGCCACCGGCCACCGAAGTACATGCCATTCATTTGGTCTACACCCGTTACAAGCAAGTAGATACCTTCAATCAGCCCAAGCTCAATCTACGCAGACTGAATAATTTAAAGGCCATTTGGCCGGAATTATACAAACAATCCGACATCCTATGGCGGGTATTTGAACAAAAATCACCCAAGACCTTGGAAGCTGCAGAGGGCTGCTACCATGGCTTTGTGGTATACCTCAAAAGCAGGCCGCCCAAGGCAGAAACCGAAAGAGAGATTGCCAAAATTGATCGCATCATCGATAGCTACAAAGACACCCAAATCTGGATTCCCGAGAAGGTGAGTTACCGAATCCGAAAACGCGAAGTAGAAACAGGCTATTATTTGCCGCACAGCAAAGACAAAAAAAAGCAACACATCAAATACACCTCGGCAGGATTGTGGTTCCGCAAAAAAGAAACCCGCATTGTGCGCGATTCCATTCCCCTCAAACGCGTGCCCGGTCATTTCGAGCAAACCGGGTTTTTTGATACTTTCGGGTTGCGCAATACCGATGAATTCAAAATCCTCACCCGCAAGAACTGGGGTGGCAAGTATGCAGTTTTGGTGGATGTTACCGGTAGCATGACCCCTTACACCGCCCAAGTGATGCTTTGGATGAAACACTCCAAAACGTGTTTGGAAAATGGAAGGGTGGTCTTCTTCAACGATGGCAACGAAACCCCAGATATGCTTAAACGCATTGGATTCTGTGGCGGGTTGCATTTTGCTGAATCGCACACATTCGACACTGTGTACAAAACCATGCAAACAGCGATGCGCAGGGGCGATGGTGGCGATATTCCAGAAAACAACGTAGAAGCACTCATCGCCGCGCAAAAGCGCTGGCCACAACTTGATAGCTTTATCATGATCGCCGACAACAATGCAGCCATCAAAGACATATCGCTCATCAAACAAGTGACCAAGCCCGTGAACATCATCCTCTGCGGCGTTTCGGACAAAATCCACCCGCACTATGTTGAACTAGCGGCCAAAACCAACGGCCGGATTTATACCCTAGAAGCAGAAATCACCGACCTCAACAAACTCAAACTCGGCGGCCGAATCGACATCGGTAAATCGGTGTACGAATACCGCAAAGAGGGTTTGGTCAAAGTGTTTGATTATTAATGTATACCATGTCATCCCAACAACCCATCGAAACAGACATCATCATCATCGGCGCAGGTCCCGTAGGATTGTTCACCGTCTTTGAAGCCGGATTGCTCAAATTGCGCTGCCATTTGATTGATGCTTTGGCGCAGCCAGGCGGACAGCTTACAGAGATTTATCCCAAAAAGCCCATCTATGACATTCCGGGATTCCCCGACATTCTTGCTGGCGATTTGATCGACAATCTGATGAAACAGGCCGAGCCCTTTAAGCCCGGATTTACGCTGGGAGAACGCGCTGAATCCATTGAGGCGATGGATGACAACAAATTCAAGGTTACCACCGACAAAGGCACGGTGCACATCGCCCCAAACATTGCCATAGCTGGTGGGCTGGGTTGCTTCGAACCGCGCAAACCCCCCATTGAAAACTTGGCCAACTTCGAAAATTGCGGCGTGGACTACATCATCAAAGACCCTGAAAAATTCCGAAACAAACGCGTTGTGATCGCCGGCGGTGGAGATTCTGCACTCGACTGGACCATTTTCTTGAAAGACGTAGCGGCCGAAGTCACCATCATTCACCGCAGAACACAGTTTCGTGGGCACCCAGATTCGGTTCAAAAGGTCATGGAAATGGATGCACAAAAAGACATTCAACTCATTGTGAACAGCGAAGTGGTGCAGCTCAAGGGCGATGCAGAATCCAATCATTTGAACGCCGTGGGAATCGCCACCGATGGTACAGAAGAACTCAATTGGGTTGAGTGCGATTACTTTCTGCCGCTGTTTGGCCTATCGCCCAAATTGGGTCCGATCGCCGACTGGGGCTTGAACATCGACAAAGCGGCCATCGAGGTAAACACCTTTGACTACAGCACCAATGTCCCCGGAATTTATGCCATTGGCGACATCAACACCTATCCAGGCAAATTGAAACTGATTTTGTGTGGATTCCACGAGGCCACCCTCATGGTGCAGAGTGCCTTCAAGCGCATTTACCCCAACAAGAGCAACGTGTTGAAGTATACAACCGTGAAAGGCATACAAGGATTCTGATGATAACCCTCTTTTTGTTTTACCGCGTCATCAAATGGATTTTCCGACTGCTGTTGGCTTTTATCGCGATATCCCTGCTTTGGGTGGTCGCTTACCGATTCATCAATCCGCCCACAACGGCACTCATGAGCAACAGAAGTAGTCTGTACGATGTTGATTGCAACCAAACTTGGGTGGATTATGAAAACATCGGGAACAACATCAAAATAGCGGTTATCTGTGGCGAAGACCAGCGCTTTAAGGAGCACCATGGATTTGATTTCAAAGCCATTCAAAAAGCCATTCAACACAACATGAGCGGCGGAAAAGTGCGGGGAGCGAGCACCATTTCACAACAAACTGCGAAAAATGTATTTCTGTGGGAGGGGCGTTCTTGGGTGCGCAAAGGGCTCGAAGTATGGTTCACCGCTTTGATCGAACTGCTGTGGGGAAAGGAGCGAATTTTGGAGGTCTATCTCAACATCATTGAATTTGGTCCTGGCGAAGAACTTTTGCTGAAAGCCCAGACCCTGAGAGCAGAGGGCAGCGAATCTGAGAAAGCGAAAATCGCCCCGGTATTTGGTATTGAAGCCGCATCGCAATTCTACTTCAACACCCCTTGCAACAACCTCACCAAGACCCAAGCAGCCAAATTGGCCAGTATTCTACCTTGTCCAACCAGCTGCGGAATGTCGTCTCCGTTTGCCTACAAACACCGATTGTTCATTTTGCGGTGCATGCACCGATGGGGAAAATCGCTGCTATTGTAATCCCAAACCCCGCTCTTTTAGTGGCCTCGGGCCGTGAATTAAACCCTTTGCGAAAATTGTCGTATTTTTGCAGTAATTCAATTTATGGCAACTACTCAAGACGTATCGGTTGGAAATTTTCTGCGCTACAACGGCGAACTCGTTCAAGTCATCGAATGGCAACACCGCACCCCAGGAAACTTGCGTGCATTCTATCAAGGCAAAATGCGTCGCGTGAAAGACGGCAAATTGGCTGAAAACCGCTTCCGCAGTGGTGAATCGGTTGAAATTGTGCGTGTAGAGACCAAGGAATTGGCCTATTTGTACGCCGAAGGTGAGGCATTCATCTGCATGGATAATGAAACCTATGATCAAGTGCCCATCGCAAAATTCATGTTTGGAGAAGGTGCCAAATTCATGAAAGAAGGCGATACCGTTCTGGTTGCTTTTGAAGGTGAAACCCCCGTTTCTGCGGAACCGCCATCACACGCTGTAGTGGAAATCACCTACACAGAGCCCGGCATGAAAGGCGATACTGCCACAAACACCCTCAAACCCGCAACCACCGAAACCGGTGCGAACGTGATGGTACCATTGTTTGTGAATACCGGTGAAAAAATCAGGGTGGATACCCGCACCGGTAGCTATGTTGAACGCGTAAAATAACCCCGCGCCCATGCAAAAAGTGATGTCGGCAGAAGAGGGCTTTTTGGCCTTCCCTGAAACCGAACTCGCAACTTTGGAAAATGCCAAAGTGGTGGTTCAATTAACCCCTTACGAATACTCTAGCTCCTACCTCATGGGATCGGACAAAGGCCCTTCCGCCATGGTAGAGGCCAGTCACTTCGTGGAATTTTACGACGAAGAAACCGATCGTGAAGCATACAAAAATTTCGGAATTGCAACCCTAGAACCCATCGATTTCACCGGTGCCATCGATGCCGCGGCTGTAAAGCTGATCACCGACCAAACCCGCGAACTCCTCAACCTCAACAAATTTGTGGTTTCTTTGGGCTCTGAACACACCGTAACCTACGGTTACATGCAGGCCTACGCCGAAAAGTACCCCAATATCAGCGTTTTACAAATCGACGCACACAGCGATTTGAGAGCAGCCTACCAAGGCAACCCCTATTCACATGCCAGCGTGATGCACCGCATCCACGACATGGGATTGAATTTGGTTCAAGTGGGTATCCGTGCCCAGTGCATCGAAGAAAGCCAACTCATCAAATCATCGAACAACATACATACGTGGTACGCCCATGACTTGTGGGACAATGATGCTTGGATCGATGATTGTATCGACAAGTTGGGCGATGTGGTTTATGTGACCATTGACGCAGACGGATTCGACCCCTCGGTAGCACCCGCTGTGGGTACAGCGGAGCCCGGCGGACTCACATGGATCCAAGGATGCAAGTTGCTTCGCAGAATCGCAGAAAGAAAACAAGTGGTGGGTTTCGACATCGTTGAAATTGCGCCAAGAGAAAATGATATCCTCACAGAATTTACCATGGCCAAGCTATGTTATAAATTCTTGGGATATTTGAACATCAACAACAGAATATGACAACGGCCCAAAGAATTTACCTCGACAATGCAGCCACCACGCCGATGGCCGACGAGGTAATTGAAGCGATGGTTCCAATGATGCGCGAGCACTACGGAAACCCCAGTTCAACCCATGCGCACGGTAGAAAAGTGCGTGGTATTATCGAAGAAGCCCGCGGCACCGTTGCGAAATTGCTGAACTGCGCGCCTGGTGAAATCTTCTTCACTTCGGGTGGAACCGAAGCCGACAACCTCGCACTGCGTGGCTCGGTTGCCAAATTGGGCATTCAGAATATCATTTCCTCGGCCATCGAACACCATGCCGTTTTGCATACCGTAGAAGAACTGCACCATGAACATCATGTGGGCCTCGATTTCGTCAAACTCGATGAAAAAGGCCATGTGGATATGCAACATTTGGGACAATTACTGCAACAAAAACCCCATGCGTTGGTCAGTTTGATGCATGCCAACAACGAAATTGGCAACATGATCGATATCCAAGCCGTGGGTGAAATGGTGCACAATGCCAATGGCATTTTCCATTGCGATACCGTGCAGACCATGGGGCATTTCCCCTTTGATTTAAGCCAAGGTCACATCGACTTTTTGGCGGGTGCAGGACATAAATTTAACGGACCCAAAGGTTGTGGATTTATCTACATCAACAAAAAGAACAAAATCGTTCCCCAAATTACCGGCGGTGCCCAAGAGCGCGAAATGCGCGGCGGTACCGAGAACGTAATTGGTATCGTAGGATTGGCCAAAGCCCTTGAAATTGCTTACCGCGACATCGACGCAAAAAAACAACACATCACCCAGCTAAAAAGGGCCATGATGGACCTTTTACGCCAACAAATTCCAGGTGTACAGTTCAATGGTGACCCAGAAGGACTCAGTCTTTACACCGTATTAAGTGTCTCTTTGCCACCCAATGAAATGAGCAGCATGTTGTTGTTCCAACTCGATTTGGCTGGAATATCTTGCAGCGGAGGAAGTGCTTGTTCTAGTGGCGCTGACGGTGGAAGCCATGTAATTAACAGCATCCACCCTGGCACCGATCGCAGCACCATCCGTTTCAGTTTTGGAAAACACAACACCTTGGACGAAATCCAATATACGGTGAACCAACTCGCCACTTGGTACGGAAACAAAGCATAATCGCCGCCGTCTTCGCAATTGCCTTTGGCTTCACAGCCTGTGCAACCCTGATTACAGGCAAGCAGCAAGTGATTCGCGTTGTATCTACCCCCGCTGGGGCAGATGTACACTTTTTTCGCATCCTTGGACCTGAGTTTATTCCAATGTCGCCCGGTGATACCGTAGAACCCAAAGCCGTATCAACCCCATTGCCAAAAATCAATCGCACAACGGATTCTGGCATCCACTGCGTTACGCCATGCTTCGTGCGTGTACCAAGATTGCAGACCGATACCCTCGCTATGGTCTTGGAAAAGACTGGTTATCAACCCGCAACTCATCGCTTTAAAAAGAGATGGAACGAGGCCAGTGCACTCAATTTTATCCTTCCGTGGAATTGGATGATCGATGCAAACAATGGCGCTGTGATCAGATATGACCAACCCGACACCATTCAACTGCAAGAAATCCAAAAAAGGCAGTAATTTTGTATCCTAGCAATGCCCATCCTTTACCTCACACGGAAAGAACATTTTAATGCCGCACATCGGTTGTGGAATCCCAATTGGACCGACGAGCGCAACTACACCACATTCGGAAAATGTGCCAATCCCCATTATCATGGACACAACTTCGACTTGTATGTGTGTGTGAAAGGTCAACCAGATCCCGAGACAGGCTGTGTGATGGATTTGAAGGTCCTGAAGGTGATTATTCGGGAGGAAGTTATCGACCACTTGGATCACCAAAACCTCAACCTGGATGTACCCTGGCTCGCTGGAACAATGCCAAGCATCGAAACCGTAGCAGTAGCAATTTGGCAGAGACTGAGTCCGAAGCTCCCAACGGGTGTTGCCTTGCAAAAGATTACGCTTTGGGAAACCCAAAACAACTTCGTAGAGTACTACGGAGAATAATACCATGAAAAACTTCCTCCGAAGATTGGAGAACAACGACAACGGGCTGCGCATCGCGGCGTGCCTGCTGTTTCTTCCCATGTTCTTCATCACACAGGGAAGTATACTTTGCACCACAGATACCGGGGCCTACCTGCAAACCATTAGCAACTTAGAAACACAGGGATTGGCAGCAGCTATCCCCATGGATCGATCGGTTTTCTACGGACTGTTCCTGTGGGCCGGCAAACATTACTTTGGCATTGCCCCTTTGCTCTCTTATGTGGGCATTCACCTACAGCCGCCATTCTTGTTTGAGATTTTGCTTGTTCCTTGCATCTTGTTGATGTTGGGCGCGGTCTACGTGATTGAATCCTTCTTTACCAAACGCACAGCCTGGATCATTGCAATCGCGATGTCGGTCGCTACACTGCTGACCCCACTACCATGGTTCATATTTCAGGTAATGCCCGATGTATTTACCCCATTGTTGTTTCTCTATGCGATGGTATTCTTGACAACAAAATCACGGGGAGTAAAAGCATTATCCGCCATCGTACTGTTGGTTGCCGCATTGATGCACCACTCCCACCTGCCCTTGCTCACGTTGTTCGCTGCGGGCGTCCATTTCATCACCCTCCCAAAACACCGCCACTATTTTTCACCCCAAAAGACCAAACAACTCTTTGCCATCAGCTTCATTCCATGGCTGATAACGCTTACCCTCAACGTTTGGGCTGGCAACGGACCCACCCCGTCAAAAGGCAGCCATGTCTTTCTCATCGGAAAACTCTGCGAAAACGGCATCCTCAAAGCCTACCTCGATGAAAATCCCATCGAACAGAACCCGTTGGCTAAGTCCCACCCCGAGATCGCGGTATTTTACAAGCACAAAAACAACCTGCCCAAACACGCTTGGGACTTCGTTTGGAACGAACAGCCCTTATTGGGTCCCACCGGTGGCTGGCACCACAGCCGCGAACTCTATCTCAAGATTTACAGCGCTACTTTCACGTCGCCCACATTGCTGGGTAAGCACATCCTTTCAGCCATCCAAGCCACCCTCCTTCAGGTGATTCAAACGCATGCCGGCGATGGATTAGAACCCTTGGATCCGCAAGGTGCCGTGTCAGTGGAAATGAAAAAACACTTCCCCAGAGACCATCAGGGTTTCTTTGGTCAATCTGCCCAACAACAAGCCAAAATCAATTTTGGATCTTTCAATCAATTCTATGACCTGATTGCAATCTTGTTCATCATCGGCACACTGATCGTGGTACGCAAATTCCCCAATCCCAACCACATTGCCCTGTTGGTATTTACGGTATTTTTCATACTCTGCAATGCCTTCCTGACAGCCAATTTGGCCAACATCCTGTCGAGGCTTAACGCCCGAACCTTTTGGCTTTTGCCCATGATTTGTGCGGCCATTCTCACAGCCACTTTCATTCAATACCGCATCGATAAAAATCAATCTACCCGATAAACCGGATACAGGTTGTGCGTAGGTTCATAGTGTTCGGTCTGTTTGTAAACCCAATTCAATTGCGCCCAAGCATCTTTTGCAAACACCGGATCCTGCGCTTTCTTGCGCTGTAATTCGGCATATTTATCCGGATGGGCCTCCAACCACGCCGCCGCTTTGTCCTCAAAGACATAATCGCTGTAGCCTTCTTTCTGTTGTAAGATTCCATCGAACGAATTCCACGCAAAATAGGAATCTGCCGCACGGGGCTCCAACACAGCCGTCAAGAAGCGCTCATTATCAGGCTTCACCACAGCCACCACATCGCCAGCCCTCACCATCACTTTCATCACCGTATCGCGGGTTTTTACACTGTGATGTAGGTAGTGTTTCTCATAGGGGTGGGATACGGTTTTGTAATCCACGATGTAACTCACTCGCAAACTCACCAATGTATCCATGGGCACATTGCTCACTGCGATTCCATTGCGCTTGAGTTTTTGAATCACATCATCGTAAGCAAATGGAATGATGTAAGCCCTTGGCACCCGAACACTGTCGGTAGGAACATAATGATTGTAATATTTCACAGGTTTTTCCCAAGATTTTCGGGTATCATAAACCAACCGATCAGCCCCTGTAATTTGGCTGGGCCTGTATCCAAACTCAAACCCTTTGAAGGGAATCATTTCGTACTGTTTCAAGTCCAGCGTATGGGCGATGGGCAAATAATGAATTGGCTGGTCTGCCACCCTACGCACCCATCCTTTCATCCGATTTTTCTCAAATTGAGCGCGCAATGAATCAGACGTGGATACCGTTAAAAACTGCTCCATGAAGGCCAAAGTGGCCAACATCCGCTGTGAAAAAGGCTTGAGCATATGCGTTTCCACAGTGTACCCAATGGTATTGTGTAACGCCGCGAACCCAGTGGCATACCGACCGCTTTCCCAAAAAGCAAAAAGTCCGCTATCGGGCACTGTTTTGATGGTCTCCACATAAGGTGCCGTGGGCCAATCTTGACGGGCCAACTGATGCTTCAATCCGGTCTCCAACAGCAGCAAATTCGGAACAATTTCCGGCATCAACTTTTCGGGACGTGTATGAAAATACGTCAATACATATTGATAATCGGCCCCGTTGCTGGTGTGATTGTCTACAAACAAATGATACTTTTCCGAAGCCATCAACGCGACCAGGGCTTTTGCATTGCGCGAGTCCATTTTGATGAAATCGCGGTTGAGGTCGAGGTTCTGGGCATTCCCCCGAAAACCGTATTCCACTGGACCGTTTTGGTTGGCACGCGAATGGGCATTGCGGTTGAGTGTGCCATCTACATTGTACTGACAAACCACATGCAGTTCCAAATAGGGCAACGTTTGCTGCCAATACTGGCCGAAAAACAACAAATCTCTCACCAAGAACATGGATGCATCGGTACCTTCCGGCTCACCGGGGTGAATGTTGTTATTGATCAATATTTTCACTTTGGGCGATGCCATCTGATTTGGTCCCGCGGGAATTCCGTCGTCGGATTGTCCCAGCCGATCCATCCTACCCATTCGCTCACCCAATAGCTTAAAAACATAAATATCCTTGCCTGCATCGCCCAAACCAATGGAGGTAAGTGCACAATAGGCGGGGAAGGCTTTGGCCAATCTGCGGTACCAAGTCACACACTCAGTATAGGAAGCGGTGGCCAGGCCCCCCGATTTTTCAAAGGGTGTTTGGAGCGAATCAAACAGGGTTTGCATCTCGGCGCTCAGGGCTTTGCCCTTCGCCATGCGCGCGCCTTCGGCGCGCTGCATCACCCCACTCAATCCCACAGTACCAAACTCATCCTTGGCAACCAACGAATACGATTTCAATGCCGGTTGTGGCTTGCTTACAACCAACGCTTCCGTCGATGATGACACGGCCTTCTTCGCAGCCTTTCGCTGAGCCAACAACACCCCGCTGCCCAACCCCAAACACAAGCCCAATAAAATCAGTCTTTTCATTCGCGTCAACGTATGCGATCCATACTGCGTACCATCTGCTCATCGGCCCTCACACCGCGATAAGCCATGTACCCCGAAATCGCCATCAACCCAGGCCATATCAACGGAATGCCCAAATGACCCACAAATTCTGGGTGACCCAACTTAATGATATAATACCGCGCCAACATGACCACCAACACCATCACACACAACAACGTTGCACCCATCACCATCTTCATTTGAAATTTGCGGTTTTTGAAAAAGAAAATCGACAAGATACTTACCGCCATCGCCGATAAAGAAACGAACATCGTCATCAAGTCAGCAGTATACAACACATTATTCCCCGGGGCGGATCCAACGTAACTGTTCCAAAACATCAGCACATACGAACTTGGCTCATTCACTCCATCGAACCAAGCGTACACCGGATCTTGCCAAATCAATACCAACCCAATGGCAAACACTGCAAATAAATAAACGGTTTGAATTCGCTGTATCATATTTCAAACTTACCGAAATTCTGTCACACCGCCAACGACCCCAAGGCACCCCTACTCATCGAACCACGGCGGTCAAAACAATCCGGATGGTGGTTCGCTCCAACGGCACACTTTCCTTTACATAGATTTCTCCCCTGTGGTAATCGGTGATGATTCGCTTCGCCAAAGACAAGCCCAATCCCCATCCCCGCTTTTTGGTGGTATACCCGGGTTTGAACACCGATTTCATCTGATTGCTTGGAATTCCTTTGCCGGTATCTGTAATATCCACCACTGCTTTGTGCTTCAATTGCTTCACCGAACAGGTGAGTCTACCCTCGCCATCCATCGCGTCGATGCTGTTCTTCACCAAATTTTCAATCACCCAATGGAAGAGGTTTTTGTTGATTGAACAAACCACCGGATGACCCCAATAGCTCGACTCAAATTGAATTCCTTTTCCTGAGCGATTTTTCATGTAATTCATTGCCTCCAGCACCACTTCATTCAAATCCAGATCTTCAAGTACTGGCTCACTGCCAATTTTTGAGAATCGCTCTGTGATGATGTTCAAACGGTCGATATCCTTTCGCATCTCAACCCCCGCATTCTCTGGAAGCTCACCCATCTCCATCACCTGTACCCAACCCATCAAACTCGAAATTGGTGTCCCCAACTGGTGGGCAGTCTCCTTCGCCAAACCAACCCAAACCTTGTTCTGTTCACTTCGGGTTGAGTAAGAAAACGCTGCATAACTCACAAACATAAACAGCGCCACAATCCCCAAAACCACGTACGGATAATACTGCAATTGGGTGAGCACCGTACTGCTGCCATAATACACCCGATAATCGGTCTTCTCATCCACAGGCACCACAATTGGCTCATTCTCCAACTTAAAATCCTCCAATTTTCGCTGCAGAAATCCCGGGGATTTTCCCACAGTGTCCACATTCACCGTCTGACGGATATTCCCCTTTTCGTCCACCAAAATGGCAGGGATGGTGGTATTCGATTGCACAACGCGCAACTGAAATCCCAAATCTCCTTCGCTGTATGGATCGGAAAGAATGCTCTCAGCCTCCGCCCACATTTCCATTTTCTTCTTCTCCTCGCCCGCAATTTTCACCACGAGCAATTGACTCAAATACAAGGTGGTAATGCTGATCACCAAGGACAATAGCATCAATATGATGCGAATAAACTTCCGCGACTCATACAAACTATTGACCGATTTCTTCATGATAATATACGAAATTTAGACCGATTTTCCTAGTAAATTCCGCCAAAACACCCAAGCATCTTTGCTCACTTCATAATCTCTGGCATAGGCCAACGCCGCGTCAGACTCAAACCCAGTTCCGAGATACGGCGTGGAAACATCCAACACACAATCTTTGATTTTGGGCAACTTAACCGAAAGCCCTGCGGGATTGTATCCGACCCATGTTTTGTTTCCAAACAACACGCCCATGCACTGAAACAAGAGGTTTCGGCCACGGGCATTGAAAATCAATAACCCAGCACCCAGAATTACAATGACAGACAAAATCAAATCGAAGACCCTTTTGTTCCTCAAATGGTGTTGTTGGGCCAAATGATAATTCACCTCAAGCGTAAACAACTCGCCCGGTTGATTTTTTGAATCCGAACCAATGATGGTCTCACTCCGCTCTGGCGCAATCTTCACCTGAACTGGCAGCGATTGAAAATCGATCATGTGCGCCATAATCTCCGTAGAGGGCACATCCTTACCACTAAAAATCACCAAATCAGGCTGATAGATGGCCAATACCTCGGACAACTGACCCAAATGTCCCATGAAACCCATGGCTTGTGCATCGCTCACTGAAACCCAGCCCAGCACTTCGTGGTTCACCCGTCCCAACTTCAACAATCGCTCTATTCGTTCACACTCTTCCACACCACCAACCAAAACCACTTTTCTGCGTCCTCCGTGATCAAACTGCACACCCCCCACTTTTAACGCCTGGGCCATGCCGCGGTTAATGAACAAAGACCCCAGCGCCCAAGCCGACCCCAATGCCAAAATGGCCCGTGAAAATTGCCATTCTCGGGGGAAAAATGCATACATCGCAAACAAAACCACTGCGCCAATAGTCCCACCGCGGAAAAGTCGCCTCGCCACCATCATCCGATCGTATCCGCCTGAAATCCATACCATAAAAAGGACCACCAAGGCATAGAGCGGAATATGCACCCCGTAAAACTCTGGCGGGTAATATCCGCGCACGAATTTGTGGTACAATTCCCAATATTTCGCAATGCCCACATAGCCCGCCACGATCAAGATAAAATCAAGCAATGGCAACCAAATTTGCTCCGCCAAACGGGCAAAAAACGCCAACCCCGCCCGCAAATAAATGGCCATCTGTATAAAAAATGCGAACCACCTAGCCATTGAACTGCTGTAGTGTTTTTTGGCAAACAATACCATCGCGTTGTAAAACACCTTCACATAGTTCGCGCTCTTTCGCTTGGTACTCTCCCCCTTGTAATGGATGATGGTTGTACCCGCAAAATAGACATTCTTGTACCCGCCCAATGTAATCCGATAACTCAAATCTACATCCTCGCCGTACATGAAGTAGTCCTCATCCAAAAGCCCAACCCGATCCAATGCCGATGAACGCATCATCATGAAAGCACCGCTCAACACATCCACATCGTGGGTTTCGTGTTCGCTCAAATATTTGAGGTGATAGCGGCCAAAGATCCTTGACTTGGGAAACAAACCGCTCAATCCCGTCATTTTGTACAACGCAACTGCCGGTGACGGCAAACCGCGCTTACTCTCCGGTAAAAACTTTCCTTTGCCATCGATCATTCGAACACCCAAAGCACCCACTTCCGAACGCGCATCCATGTAGGCCACACACTTCAACAAACTGTCTTCTTGCAACACCGTATCAGGATTCAACAGCAACACATACTCACTGTTGCTCTCTCTGATGGCTTGGTTATTGGCCCGAGAAAAGCCCACATTGTCCTTGTTCGCCAACACCTTCACCCACGGAAACTTCTCTTGCACCATGGCCACGCTGCCGTCTACACTGTTGTTGTCGACCACCCAAACTTCTGCATCCATGTCCTCCACGGCCTTTTCCACCGAACGCAACGCCTGTTCCAAGAAGTACTTGACGTTGTAGTTGACGATGACGACCGATAATTTGTGCAACATGGCGTGAATCGAGCAAATTACAACAAATATTCTGTTCTCTGGGCGATAGACCTGCCCAAAGTAACCTCGTCGGCATATTCAATTTCGCCACCCACTGCAATTCCGCGGGCAATGCAAGTAATCGTCACCCCCATGGGCTTGAGTTTCTTGGCAAGGTAAAACATGGTGGTATCACCTTCCACCGTGGCGCTCATGGCCATCATTACCTCACCCACCAAGCTATTTTCTACCCGACCCAACAAAGAAACGATATTTAAGTCATCCGGACCTACACCATCCATGGGAGAAATCAAACCGCCCAATACATGGTATTTGCCCTTAAACTGGGCCGTTGATTCAATGGCCATCAAATCGCTGAAATCCTCCACCACACAAATCACCTCATCGGACCGATTTGGATTCACACACACATGGCATCGCTTGTGATCGCTAACATTGCCGCATACCTCACAAAGGTGCAACTCCGTTTTCAGCTTCAGCAGAGCATCCGCCAAATGCGCCACTTCCATTTCGGGACGTTTGAGCAAATACATCACCAACCGAAGGGCTGTGCGCTTTCCAATCCCCGGAAACGAAGAAAGGGCTTCAACCGCTTGTTCAACAATGCCTGATGTAAATTGCATAAGACGCGAAAATACATCAAAACCTGCTACCTTTGCATCGCATGTTTATTGAGGTATTACAAGCAAAAATCCACAACGTCCGCCTAACCCAAACGGAGTTGAATTATACGGGCAGCATCACCATCGATGAAAATTTGATCGACGCTGCCGGCATGATTGCCAACCAAAAAGTATTGATTGTGAACAACAACAATGGCGAGCGATTTGAAACCTACATCATCAAAGGTGAGCGTGGAACGGGCATCATTGGTTTAAATGGCGCAGCGGCGCGAAAAGGTCAGGTGGGCGATGAACTCATCATCATGACCTTCGTACAAATGACCCCAGAGGAGGCCAAAGTGCATCAACCCAAAAACTTGTTTCCCGACAGGAACAACCAAGTCATTTGAAAATCAACAAAAAAATAGTCTCCCAAGTGTTGATGATCCTGCTGGCAGCGGGCGTCTTCACAGCCATTGGGTTTAAAATTGATTGGCAACAAACCGCCAATTCTGTCAAAAACGCCAACCTTTATTGGCTATTGGGGGCGACCATCACCATGCTTTATGCCCATTATTTAAGGGGATGGCGATGGAACATGCTCACTGAACCCGCAGGGTACCCTCTCAACAAAATCAGGGCCTTCTACACTGTCATGATTGGCTATTTGGTGAATGTAGCCACCTCCCGCGGCGGAGAATTTGTGCGATGCGCCATGGCTGCAAAAAGCGAAAAAGCGCCCCTACCCACTTTGGTAGGCTCAGTAGTAACCGAACGCATCATCGATTTGCTGGTTTTGATGTCGCTCTGCCTCCTCTGCTTGGGCATCCAATTTCAAGAATTCTACGGTTTCTTCGATCAGTACATCATCACCCCATTGGCGAAGTATTATACCCCGATCTCCATGATCTTATTGATGGGCATTTTCGGCGTTCGATACCTGAAAAAACAGCAATCCCGCAAGCCAAAAACCGAAGGCAAAGGTGAACCATCGCTCATGGAAAAGTTCCGCGCCGGACTTCAATCAGTTCTTCACCTAAAACAGCCCGTGGTTTTCATCCTTTCTTCTTATGGCATTTGGATTGGCTATTGGCTGAGTACCTATTGTACCCTACAGAGCCTAGATATCACCGAGCACCTCACAATTGCCAATGCCTTGGGCGTGGTCATTTTCTCCTCGCTGGGCGTCATCATACCCATTCCTGGTGGAGCCGGAGTTTGGGGCACACTGGCTTATGGATTAACCCTCATTTACGGCCTAAGCGAAGTACATGCCAACAGTTTTGGCATTTTTTCCGTGGCTTTCAGTAACTTGCTCATGATTGTGTTCGGGGGAATCGCCTATCTGTTGTTTTATTTGGCCACCCGCAACACCGCCACAAACAATGACTGATCAGAAAATTTGGACCTGGGATCAAGCAAAAGAGGCGATTGCACAATTCCGTGCCGTTGGCAAAAAAATGGTCTTCACCAATGGCTGTTTTGACATCCTGCATGCAGGCCATGTTCACTACTTGGAAGCTGCGTCTCTGTTGGGCGATGGTTTATTGGTGGCACTCAACACCGATGAAAGTGTTCAACGCTTGGAAAAATCTCCCGCCAGACCGCTGCAATCGTCAAGTTCAAGGGCCCGCGTAATGGCAGCATTGGGCTTCGTTACCGGCGTGGTATTGTTCACCGAAGACACCCCAAAAGAAATCATCGAATTTATCACCCCACACATTCTTGTGAAAGGGGCCGACTATACCATTGAAAACATCGTGGGGGCAGAATGGGTTTTACAGCACGGTGGGGAGGTCAAAACTTTGGATTTTGTACCGGGTTATTCAACCACCCAAATCGAGAAGAAAATCCTAGCCGCCCACGGTTTAAAATAATCACCATCGAATTTCGGTCGTTTTTCAATCAGCGGATGCGCTGGATGACGAAAACATTTTTGTAAAAAACACAAAAAACAGCGTTAAAACAGACTTTGGTGGGGTTGTTCATGATTTCGCTTTGGGTGATAACCGGAATCTCTGTGTATAGGGGCACATATGAAACATTGGCCTTTGTTTGGCTGGGGAAACTGCTCGTGGATTCAGCCGGTGTACACATTCTTTGTAAAAAAGAACATCCCAACCCGTTTATCGTTGTGCTGGTTTCGGCACGCAAAGTACTTTGGTTACCAATCCTCGCCCTCGCGGCTGCAACCATTCCTTGTCGCTGAAAAGCCCGCCCTTACCGCGCCTAAAAATCTCCTACAATTGCTTGCACCACTGCTGCTATTGGCCAACGATGGCCTTTGGGCACAGTGCGATTTAACCCTGGCTGCTGGGGGCGCACTCGGACATCCCAATCAATTTCAATGGACCGCGAGCGGCATACAAAGTCAAATTCCCGCAAGTTCCACAAAACAAACCGTCAACTTGTTCTTGCAGTGCAGTACCGACACATTGCAATGGTTGGAAACCAACCTATACCTCGATTTCAACCCCAGCAGTGCCAATTTCTTGGAAGTATTGTTCCGATTTGATAGTGCCCTTCAAAATGGTTGGATACTGCGACTGGGCGATGTGGAGGACGGACTCAAACTCATTGAACGAAAAGCAGGCAAAGACCGACTGGAATGCACAGGTGAATCGGGCTATTTCAACAAACCAAAATCGAACATCACACTGCGCTGGGTGAAACAAAACAACCTCATGCTCATCCTATACAAAGACAGCAGTTGGGAGCAATATCGAACCCTTTGTGCGGCCATAGACACCCTACAAATAAACCGAAACTACGTGGGGCTCTCCATAACACAAACGGGTAGCGGCGCGGCGGAAAAACACAGAATCACAACCTACTCCGTAACCCCGCCGCGCCCCGACAAAACCCCACCCACATTAAAATCCGTCCAATGGACATCACCTGAGTGGGCCCAACTTGGTTTCTCTGAACCCATCGCCCTGGAAAACAAAAATCAACTCATTTGCAATTTTCAGCAAGCCGACACTTTCTATCATACAAACTCCAATATCCTTAGGGTCAAATTCCCCCCACAGTCCTGTAACCGAGAACATATTGTTCATGTACAAAATGCCCAAGACAGTGCAAAAAACATCCAACCACTGCAGCAAGGCAAAGCCTTTATAGTATGTGCCACACCCGTGGCCCCATACCAAATCACGTTTACAGAAATCATGGCAGACCCCAACCCAACCCTGGGATATCTCCCGCCGGTGCAATACATCGAACTAAAAAACAATAGCAATGAACTACTTTGGCTCAACGAACTAACCCTATCCGATGCCCAAACAAGCATTCAACTACCAAAATACCTTTTGCAACCCCATCAGCGAATTACCCTGTGCGATGTGAGTGATACAGCCCTCATGCAGACCACTCCAAACGTCCTGCCCTGTAAACTGCCTTACATCAACATCGAATCGGAGACCCTCACCCTCACCAATGTCCAACAGCAAATCGTCCATCAACTGCAGTACCAGCAGTGGATGCATCACCCAACTTATGAAAATGGCGGATATAGCCTGGAACACTCCGATACCGCCGCCCCTTGCCTAGACCTATTTCAATGGTATTCCAATTCGCATGAAGGCGGTACCCCTTCCTTACCGAATTACCCGCCCAAGCCGTTTCCTAGCGTAAAATCGCCTGAACCAAATACCCAAATACCCTTCCAAGTGGCTTACATCGCAGCCACCCACAACGACACCCTCCGGCTTCAATTCACGCAACCCACATCACAGACCACGCCATATGTCTATCCTACCGGCGACGCAACAACGCACACCTTCATACCTATTCAAAACAAAGTCCATCAGTACCATATTCAGCCACCCCTCAGTTCCGGTGAATGGGTCAATATCGTCATCAAAAACGCCACGAGTTGCAACGCACAACCCTTAAGGGATACCCTGCAAAAATTGGCTTTCACAGAAACGCAGTCCCTTCCGGGCGACATCCAATTCAATGAAGTCATGTTCAATGCCTTTGACCATCTTTCCGATTATGTTGAGGTTGTGAATACATCCAACAAAGCCCTTCAACTACAAGGACTTCAACTCAAGGTCATCGAAGATCAACAAGTCGCTTCACTCACCATGTTGCAAAGCCAACCCTTCGTTTTGTATCCTCAACAAATTCGTTGTTACAGCAACAACCCCTACCGCTTGGCATTGGCAAACAGTCCCTCTCACTTTTTTCATCACCAAAAAGTCGATGACTTTCCCAATTTGCCCGCCAACGAAGCCACTTTACAATTGATCCATCCCACCCATATCCTCGATGAAATGCAATACAACGAAAACATGCATACACCCATTCTTTCAAGCAACAAAGGGGTGAGTTTGGAAAAAACCCATCCCAATGCACCATCGCATCAGACCAACCATTGGGTCAGTGCGACCTTCACAGCAGGCTATGCTACGCCCGGTGCACCGAATAGTCAAACAGCCACTGCCCGCACCAACCCACGAAGAAAACCTTTCTTCCTTGAGAAAATGGTTTACTTGGTGCAAAACGACGAGTATATTACCCTTCGCCACACACTGGAGAAGCCGGGTTATGTTGTTCGGCTATCGCTCTATTCCATGATGGGCAGCAACATACCCCTTAACTTCCCCAAGCTACAGGTATCTGACCAAGGCAGCATCCTCGTGCCCATCCACCAATTGAAAAATCAGCTCCCCAGCGGAAATTATATACTTCATGTAGACGCTTTCCACCCAGATGCAGACATTTGCAGTCAAAATTTGCGGTTGGTACTCATCCATCAACCATAGACAATCAATGTTCCCATGACCCGACAGTTGATCCAAGCCCACATCCATCAAAACCTTCAGCCACAGTTTTCAGCGGATGAAATCAAGGCCTTTGAATTTTGGATTTTGCCACATTGTGAATCTTTGCCGGAAATTGATCGATTGCAGGCCTTGAAACTGATTTGCGAACAACTCAAGCAGCAGATCCCAATTCAATACATTTTTGAAGCAGCTTTCTTCGGTCCGCTTACACTGAAAGTTACACCCGCCACCCTCATTCCCAGACCTGAAACAGAGGAACTCTGTCACCTCATCTGCGAGAGAAAGCAAACCTTGGAATCAAGCAATGGCTCCAACATTGAAGGACTCGATATTGGGACGGGCAGTGGTTGTATTCCCATGTATTTGTTACACCAAAATCCCCTGTGGAAATTCACCGGGGTGGATGTGAGTGAAGACGCTCTGGATGTGGCCGCTGAAAATGCATTCCACGTTGGAATTCAAGATCGATTGCAACTCGAACAGTCCAATTTCTTAAACTGGGATAGTTTACCCCCCCAAATTGATTTATTGGTGTCGAACCCACCCTACATAGAATTGAAAGAAGCCAAGGACATGGCAGACAACGTGCTCAAACACGAACCGCACCTCGCTTTGTTCACCCCGAAAAACGACCCGTTGATTTTTTATCGAAAAATGGCACTACTCGCAGAAACCGCGATGGCCCAACGCACCAAACCCCTACACATTTGGCTGGAAATCAACCAATACCTTGCTGAGGAAACCAAAAATTTGTTTGCCTCTTTCGCTGAAGCGGAGGTTATTCGAGACATGTCTGATAACCCCCGCTTTATTCAAGCGATTGTGCTACCCAATGGATAACCAAAAATTATGGCAAGGACACGATACCGTCGTCCTTCTTCAACAAACCTGCCTTATACATTTGGGTCAGGGTTGTGTACATTCCTTGTGAAAAACGCTTTTTGTCGCGCTCACCGCTGCGCTCGTACAATGCCAAAATCAAGGCACCCGAAGCGATGGGCTGGTTCAATTCTTTCACATAATTCAAAATAATATCGCGTTTGGTTAGTTCGCCCGCCTTTCTGCGTCCGCCACCTTTGCGGTAGCCAGTTTTGGGTGGTCTACCTTTACGCCTAGCTTCTTTTTCTGCTTTTGGTTTGGCAGGACGGCCAATGCGACCGGTGCTCACTTTGCCTTTTTTCAAGTTGGCTTTGGCTCGGGCTTTCCACAACGACAATGACTTTGCTGCCTTGGCTTTTACTTTCTCTACCTCACGAGATTGTTTCCTTTCTAATTTTTCAATTTCTTTTTCGGCCTTCAAGGTGGCTTTTTTCAAAGCATTTGAAAGCGACTGAATTTCCTGTTCTAGAATTGAAAACGCACTCAAATAAGATACTTTTTTTGATGTTCTTTTTGAAGATACCTTGTTCTTAGAACCCGGTTTTCTACCCCTTTTTTTAGGTAATGACGCGACAGAATTATCTATATTTTCCATGTTTATTGTGAGTTTTTCTGAAACAATTTCTTTCGAGAATTTGTTTTCATGCAACAAAACTACAAAATACACTAATTTACTTCCAAATTAAAATGCAATTTTTCTGTCTGTTTTTTATTGATTTTATCAATTAAATAAAAAATTATTGATGAATTTAAACATTAACGATTAAATTCATCGGTAAATTCAATGCTTTCATCCACAAATTCACATGAACATTCACTCAACAAATCACCCTATTTTTGTGCATACACACCCGAAAAAACTTTGAACCTACTTCAAAAAATATCCTCACCGAACGAAATCAAAAACTTCTCATTCTCAGCATTAGAAAAATTGTGTGAGGAATTAAGGGCCTTTGTTTCAGATTCGGTACTTCAGTCGGGCGGACATTTTTCATCAAACCTCGGCGTCATAGAATTGACCGTTGCGCTCCACCACACAATCAATTTTCCAGAAGATGCCATCGTTTGGGATGTAGGTCATCAAGCCTACCCCCACAAGGTATTGACAGGCAGAAAAGATCAACTCAGTGGCATACGAACGTTCAAGGGGATATCGGGCTTTCCCAAAATCACCGAAAGCAGCTATGATGCATTTGGCACGGGCCATTCAAGCACGGCCATTTCGGCGGCCATGGGCATGGCCGCCGCACACAACATCCTCACAAAAACTCAACCCACAGCCAACAGCCACAAACCCACCTTTGTGGCTGTTGTAGGTGATGGCGCACTTACCGCTGGCTTGTCCTATGAAGCCTTAAATAACTTGTTTGAATCAAACCTGAATGTCTTGGTTATCCTCAACGACAACCAAATGGGCATCGACCCCAATACTGGGGCATTGAATACACAACTGCGCGCCAAACCCGCCGATATAAAAGCGTGGTTTGAGTGGTTTGGATTGGCTTACCAAGGTCCGGTAGACGGCAACAACCTCAGTGAGTTAATGCCCGCACTGGCAAAAAGTTACAGCATAGAAGGTCCTCGCCTGTTGCATATCAAAACCATCAAAGGCAAAGGCTACCTTCCCGCCGAGCAGGAGCAAACCAAATGGCATAGCGCAGCCAAATATGTAAAAATTGAAACGCCTTCAAAACCCGCCAAAAAATGGCAAGATGTGTTTGGAGATGTGTTGGTCGCACTTGCAAAAAAATACCCTAACCTATCGGGTATTACACCCGCAATGCCATCATCGTGCGGGATGATTCACGCCATGAATCAATTTCCAGATCGATTCTTTGATGTAGGCATCGCTGAACAACACGCCCTCACCTTCGCAGCTGGTATGTCCACCCAAGGACTCATTCCCATCGTCAATATTTACTCCTCGTTTCTGCAACGCGGCTACGACCAATACATTCACGACATCGCCCTACAAAACCTACCCGTAATTTTGTGCATTGACCGCGCAGGATTGGTGGGTGAAGACGGACCTACCCACCACGGTGCGTTCGACATCGCCTTTTTGCTTTGCGTACCCAATACCACCCTCTTTGCGCCGCGCAACGCTGCCGAACTCGCCGCAGCCATGCAATTTGGCATCGCCGCCAACAAACCCATCGCCATTCGATACCCCAAAGGAAACATCACAGAAACCCAATGGACGATTGATTCAACAGAAAAAGCCATCGAGGCGCTGCGACCACAGTGGCTAATGCAATCGCCCAGTGCCAAAGTACTTCTTCTCAGCACCGGACATGCGAGCAATTTGTGTTTACAAGCCCATATTTCATTACAAGATCTCGCTTTTGATCACCTTCATTGCTCCAAACTCAGCGAAACTTCAACCCAAATAGCCGATGGTAGCATCAATCTCGATCCCTACAGTCACATCATTACTGTGGAAGACGGGTGTATTCAAGGGGGATGGGGACAAACAACAGCAGCCAATGCACACGCCCATGTTGCGAAATTCCACGCCCATTTGGGGATTCCAAACGAGTTCATCGAACACGGCAACAACGAAAACGACTTGTATCCTTTGTGCGGCTACGCGCCTGAGAACATTGCCAATGCGGTGCGATCTGCCCTGCGATTGAACAACAAGGCCTAGACTTTCTTGCGATTAAACGCATCGGCCAACTTCACCCAACGGTTTATCATCGCCTGTCCTTCCGGTGTCAGCACACTCTCAGGGTGAAACTGCACGGCCCAAACACCCATTGCTGGATTGCTTACCGCCATAATTTCTTGGTTGCATCGGGCATCAATGTTCAGGGCGATGTTCACTGGGCTAATATCACTGGGCGATGTCACAACCAATGAATGGTACCTACCCACTTGTAGCGCCTGGGGCAATCCTTCAAAAAGTCCTTGACTGTTGTGATCAATCACGGAGGGTTTCCCGTGCATGGGATAGGATGCATGATCAATTTGCCAACCACAGGCTTGGGCGATGGCTTGTTGTCCAAGGCAGATACCCAGCAGTGGCTTCTTGCCCATCCATTGGGTGATAGCCCTCATCAAATGGGGGTAGTCTTGCGGTCGGCCCGGTCCCGGGCCGACCGCCCATGCATCACAACCTGCCATTTTTTCTGCCAACTCCAGCCAATCCTCACCCTCGTTGCGCAACACCTCAACCTCCGCACCGGCAACCACCAGACAATGCACCACATTGAAAGTAAAACTGTCCAAATTATCGATGAACAAAACCCGCATGTCCCTACAAACTAAATTTCTTGCTCACCCCAGCCACAAAATCTTTCAAATAAAAAGGCTCATAATACGCCAAATCCACAAATTCACCCCGCTGAAAACAATCTGCCGCCATTCTTGCCATGTGCGATGCCCTGGGCGATTCATCCCAAAACACGGCATCCTCCGCCGCCAACAACCGCTGAACCTTCTCGTTGGCATTGCCCACAAAGACCGTGTGAGGACCATAGCCAACCACCCGCTCAGATGGCAATATCTCGGCCGTAACCCCGCCCATCGCGCCAACCCCTCGTATTGCTCTCAAGGCATACACTTCGTCTCTGCGCGCATCCATCATCACCCATGCCTCCGTGCAACTCGGATGATTTTCCAACGCTGCCATCGCCAAACAAACAAATCCTGAAACAGAAATCAAAGGCACCGACAGCCCATAACACAAGCCCTTCGCCAAACTCACCCCTATCCGCAACCCTGTGTAACTTCCCGGACCTTCCTGAAAAGCAACACCCGTGACCTGCCTGCCTGCAGTCCGCGCAAAATCGATGGCTCGCTGCACCATCATGGGCAACTTTTCTGCATGTGATTGTCGCTCTGTTCCCACTTCATCCCATAGCAGCAAACCACGCTCATCACAAAGGGAAACCGATGGAAATTCAGCCGATGACTCAATCAAAACAATCATACACGAACAATTACCGCACAAAACTAAACCATTATCCGACAAACGCCATTAACCAATGGCCAATTGGCATCGATTATCCGCAAACCCGTATCTTTGTGGTGTTAGCGTTTATGACAAAAGAAGTTTTCATCGTAGCGGCAGCCAGAACCCCCATGGGGAGTTTTAACGGCGCACTTTCCAGCGTTCCAGCCACCCAGTTGGGCGCCATCGCCATCAAAGGAGCCCTTGAAAAAGCAGGCATCGATCCCAATCTCGTGAATGAAGTATTCATGGGCTGTGTGTTACAAGCGGGTGTGGGACAAGCACCGGCCCGACAGGCATCAAAATTTGCAGGTATCGGTGACCACGTTCCCGCCACCACCATCAACAAAGTGTGTGCAAGTGGATTGAAAGCGGTTTCATTGGCTGCGCAAAGCATCATGTTGGGCTTGAACGATATCGTTGTAGCGGGTGGAATGGAAAACATGAGCCTTACCCCACACTATTTACCGAATTCGCGCAGCGGATACCGCTATGGACATGTGCAAGCCTTGGATGGAATTGTCCACGATGGATTGACTGATGCCTATGAAAAGAGCTTGATGGGAACTTGTGCCGAATTGTGCGCCAAGGAAATGAACTTCTCCCGCGAAGACCAAGACCAATACGCCATCCAAAGTTATACCCGCGCCGCCGAAGCGTGGAAGGCCGGAAAATTCAATGACGAAATCGTGCCTGTAACCATCCAAACCCGCAAAGGCGAAGTGGTTGTGAGCGAAGACGAAGAATATAAAAATGTCAGTTTCGACAAAATCCCCGGTTTGCGTCCCGTTTTCCAAAAAGACGGCACCGTAACCGCGGCCAACGCCTCTACCATCAACGATGGTGGCGCTGCTTTGGTGTTGGTTAGTGGCGAAAAATGCAAAGAATTGGGCTTAACTCCATTGGCGAAGCTCATCGGTTTTGCCGATGCTGAACAAAGCCCAGAGTGGTTTACCACCACCCCTGCCAAAGCACTACCGATTGCCGCTCAACGCGCAGGCATTTCCGTTGCGGATTTGGATTTTGTAGAATTAAATGAAGCTTTCTCCGTTGTATCCTTGGCCAACAACAAGTTGTTGAACCTTGACGCCAGCAAAGTGAATGTGAACGGTGGTGCGGTTGCTTTGGGACATCCATTGGGTGCTTCAGGAGCGCGCATTTTGGTTACATTGTTGCATGTGCTCAAGCAAAACAACGGCAAATACGGTGGCGCAGCCATCTGCAACGGCGGTGGCGGTGCCAGCGCTGTTGTGGTTGAAAACTGCTAAGCCAACCCAAATAGATCTCATTTATGCGGTACAAACTGCTTTCAATACACCGCGTATTTACGCTGATGGTCGCCTTGGGCACTTGCGCATTTGCGCAGGCCCAAGGCGCTGACAGTCCTGTTGCACCTTTCACATCCCTTGCCGACCAAGAGGATAGCCTCTTGAAAGTGGCCCCCTTGGTCATTAGTGCGTCCACAGACTCAGCCAAATTTGCTGTGGCTGTTCAGTTGCAACAAACCTTGATGGATGTCCTGTCGAACCCAGCCTCCTTCGACCACGAATTCGCCAACCTGAGAATGAGCACCGTAGCCATCGCATCACACCCCAAATCGGATGTGCGATTGTTCACCTACAACATCATCCTCAAGAATGGCGTATTTCACCACTACGGCGTAATTCAACACAAAACCAAAGCGGGCATCGCCCTGTATACACTCCACGATACGGCCCAAAACCTGCCCAAAGACGCCAAAGAAACAACCCTGGAAAATAGCCAGTGGATCGGCGGGTTGTACTACCAAATCATCCCCCACAAAATCAAGAAAAAACAGTATTACGTGGTGATGCTTTTCGATGGACATAACCCCAACTCCAATCGTTCCATCATTGATGTGCTCAGTTTTGAACCCGATGGGGAAGCGGCCGACCCAAAAGCCCTCAAACCCTTTTGGGGTGCACCCTTGTTTCGCGACGGACTGGAAGATCCCTCTGAGGACCACCGCGTGATTTTCGAATACCACAAATCCTCACGCATCCTCATGCGGTACGAAGAAGAACAAAAAACCATTGTGTTCGATGAAATTGGCCCTGCATTCCCCGCTGCGGATGGCAATGTCTATTACTACATTCCCACGGGTGATTATTCCGGCTACAAACCCTCCAAACGTGGCATCTTTACACGGGAACCTTTGGAAGCGACGGATTTCGGACAAGGCATTCCCAACCCAACCATTTTTCGTTAAATCAACCCCTTTTTCCGTGGCACTTGGGTCCCGATATCAAACCATTGGCCAATCCAGCAGCTGCTGGTTTAAGCAACCAAAGCCTCATCAAGTAATAGATTGTAAGTACTTTCCTACAAGGTCCATTTTGGCCGCAGTTTCTTTCCATTCAACGCTTGGATCTGAACCCGCATTCACACCACACCCTGCATACAAAGTGTAACCGCTTTGAAACAATTGGGCACAGCGCAATGTCACAAACAAGTCGGCTTTCTGTAAACCCAGCACACCCACAAAACCCGAATACAACGCCCTGTTCAACGACTCATTGTCTTGCAACCAGTGCAACGCCGCATCCTGGGGATACCCGCCCACAGCAGGGGTTGGATGCAATTGGGCGACAAGTTTCATCAAGAGATTTCCTGACCCGCCAATCGCGCCATCAAACAGTACTGTAGCAGCAGGCAATGGGAGTTTGAAGTGCCATTCCGACATCAAATGTTTGATGTTGCCCATTTGCAATTCACCCACTTGAGATTCCGATGCGCCTTGAATTTGCTGGGCCGCGAGAACCTCCTTGACAAAGGTACTGGTCACCGATTGCTCCAAAGCCTCCTTTGACGTCCAACCACCTTGATCTTCCGTCAGGGTTCCAGCCAGCGACATGACAACCGCCTCCCCATTTTCGGCGCGCAACAACGTTTCTGGCGATGCCCCCATCCAACAGCCCCATTGCGGATGAATCAATATAAAAACAAATGCCGCAGGATAGGCTTCGTGCAATTGCCGAAATGATTGCCAGAGTTGATGAAAATCCATGGGCTGAGGTACCGATAGGGATCGGGCTGCGACCGCTTTGTCTATGCGCTTTGATGCGATGGCCTGCTGTATACCCAAAACTTCTGAGACAAATTCGGACTCTGGCGTGGATTTTGGGGGGAAATCAGACGAAACCTGACTGCTGAAACGCATCCAAACCTGATTACAATCATCCCAACCCTGACCGCGCTGTGCGACTTCCAATATCTCCAAATCACGGGTTCTATCAAAAGGCTGAAGACAGAATGTATCCGCTGAAAACGCAGCATTTGCCGGTAATGCGCACCAATTGCCGATGGAAAATTCAGGCAAAGTGCCTTGGGGCTTACGATAAATCGCCATCCCCTGTTGTATATTTGCACCCATCGTTGGCCGTTCCATCACCGTCTTTTAACCATGCAAAGTTCACCCTCCCCCGCCATAAAAACAATGTACATCATTCGGCATGGGGAAACCCATTACAACCGCATGGGAATTGTACAGGGTTCTGGGGTAGACACTGATATCAACGAACTGGGACAACAACAGGCCGATGCATTCTTTCAGGCCTACAAACACATCCCATTTCAACGCATTTATGTAAGCTCACTAAAGCGTACCCATCAGACCGTAGCGCCCTTTGCACCACTGAAAATTCCAACGCATGTAATCTCTGAACTCAATGAGATCAATTGGGGAATCCTTGAAGGACAGCAACCGAGCGAACATTCGCGATCAGAATTCTATGCGATGTTGCAGCGATGGAGAAATGGCGAACTAAACCAAGCCATCAACGGCGGAGAAACGCCATTGGCCATGCAAAAGCGCCAAAAACTAGCCCTGAAAAAAATTGAAAGTGTCAGCGAAAATCCCGTATTGATTTGTATGCACGGCAGGGCATTGCGTGGATTTTTATGTTTGCTCACCAACACACCCTTGCAACAAATGGATGATTTTGAACACGATAACGTTTGTTTGTATGTGGTAGAAAAACACAACCACGAAAACCATTATCGCATCAAAATCAAAAACAGCCTAGACCACCTCACCCATTTGCGTTAACCATGGAAAATTCTCTCATATCCATCCATATTATTGACCGCGATGGCGTAGAAAATACCTACGAAGCGCCCACGGATATGGGGCTGAATTTAATGGATTTTTGCAGGGCCGTAGAATTGCCCGTAAAAGGTGAATGTGGCGGAATGGCGATGTGTGCCACTTGCCAGGTATACATCCTCAGCGATCATGCGCTGCCAGAGCCCACAGAGGATGAGTTGGGGATGTTGGACCAAGCTTTTTTTGTCAAAACCAACAGTCGTTTGGGTTGCCAATTGCACCTATCGTCAGATATGGAAGGACTAAAGGTTCAACTCGCTTCAGAAAATGATTGATAAATTTTGAAATGTCTTGTTGAATTCATTGCATTTGGTTATCTTTGCAGTCCTTTTTAATAGAAATGGCAAATCATAAGTCCTCAATCAAAAGAATCAGAGCCAACGCTGCCAAGCGTGATCTCAACCGCTACCAGCACAAGACTGCTCGTAATATCGTGAAGACCATTCGCAAGGCAACCACCAAAGACGAGGCATTGAAGTTGTTGACAAACGCTTTCTCTGCTTTGGACAAATTGGCCAAGCGCAATGTAATCCATAAGAACAAAGCTGGCAACTTGAAGTCAAGTCTGCAGAAGCATGTGAACTCTTTGGCGTAAGTCCAAAAGTTACTAGATATTTAAAAAGACGGCCGAGGCCGTCTTTTTTTGTTTTAAACTGTACTCATCCCAACTAAGCTGATTGGTTCCAGTTGATTCCCAACGACAACAATCCTGTCTCAATGCGCTGCAAGCCCGTATAACCCATCCCATGGGCTGCTGCAACTTCTGCACGCGTGCACGATAGCAAATCCTCCACCGTTTTAATATTCAGCGATACCAACGCATGTAGGGCTGGCGAAGCCAGCCCCCATGATAAAATACGTTTATCCAATTGTTGGCAACGAAGTGTCATCTCTTGCTGTAAATGCTGATTCAATTGCAAATTACAACGACTCATTGCATGCCCCTGTTAGTCGATCACCAGCGTTCCTACTTTTTCGCCCTGCACCAACTTCATCAAATTCCCCTCGCCATTCATATCAAACACCACGATGGGTTTGTTGTTCTCCTGACACAATGTAATGGCCGTTAAATCCATTACTTCCAGTCCGAGGTCGTAAACCTTCTTGAAAGAAATTGCATCGTATTTCACAGCCCTAGGGTTCTTTTCTGGATCGCTGTCATAAATGCCATCCACACGGGTTCCTTTGATCACCACATCGGCCTCAATCTCCACGGCTCGCAACGACGCAGCTGTATCGGTAGTAAAATAGGGATTTCCTGTGCCGGCACCGAAAATTACCACACGACCTTTTTCAAGGTGACGAATGGCACGGCGACGAATAAAGGGTTCTGAAATTTGTTCCATCTTGATGGCAGAGAGCAAACGAGTCGACATTCCCACTTTTTCAAAAGCGCCTTGCAAGGCCATGGCGTTGATCATTGTGGCCAACATACCCATATAATCACCTGTAGCGCGATCTACAACGCCCCCTTGAGCGCCTTGAACGCCACGGAAGATGTTGCCGCCACCAATGACTACGGCTACTTCTACGCCCGCATCTACCACTTTCTTTACTTCCTTGGCATAAGCCTCGAGCACTTTGGCGTCGATTCCATATGATTGAGTGCCCAACAGAGCCTCACCACTTAATTTCAGTAGTATTCTTTTAAACCTCATTTGATGTTGTAATATTAGCAAAAAAAATCCCTCTTTCGAGGGATTTAAAATTTATTGATTATCCGAGTTGCACTCGCTTGAAACTTGAAACGGTAAGACCGGGCTCAACGCCAGACAAGTATTTCTCGATGGTCATAGAACCATCTTTCACGAAATCCTGCGCCAACAAAGTAGATTCCTTGAAAAACTTCTGCAACTTACCATCGGCAATACGGTCAATCATGGCTTCAGGCTTACCCTCAGCACGTGCTTGCTCGCGACCGATTTCCAATTCACGCTCGATGGTATTGGCATCCACACTATCGCGGTTCACAGCAACGGGATTCATTGCGGCAATTTGCATTGCTACATCTTTTCCTGCAGTGTGGTTGGCATCGTTGGCGACATTGTTCATTTCAACCAAAACACCCATGCGGTTAGCACCATGAATATAAGATACCACGTTGGCACCTTGTACCAACTCATATTTACTAACGTCAATCTTTTCCCCAATTTTGGCAACTTCTTCCAACAAACGATCTGCAATGCTCACACCGCCAATCGACAATGCCTTCAATGCGTCAACGTCTGCAGGTTGGTTCTCCAAAGCCACTTTGGCGATATTTTTTGCCAACGCAACAAAGTTTTCGTTTTTGGCAACAAAATCCGTTTCACAGCTCAACAAAACGATCACACCCGCGCTGCGAGCATCGTTGGTCGTGGCGATAACACATCCTTCAGTAGCTTCGCGATCCGCGCGTTTCGCAGCGATTTTCGCACCTTTTTTGCGCAAAAAATCAACCGCAGCTTCGAAATCACCGTTGGTTTCTACCAAAGCGTTTTTGCAATCCATCATACCTGCGCCGGTCATTTGACGCAGTTTATTTACTTCTGATGCAGTAATAGTAGTCATTGTTAATTCAATTATACTTCTGCCGCAACTTCTTTTTCAGCAACGGGGGTTGCATCGTCTTCAGACTTTTCACGCTTGCGCTCCAGGCTACCTTCGATGATGGCATCCGCAATTTCACGGGCAATCAACTGAATAGACTTGGAAGCATCATCGTTTCCGGGGATTGAGTAATCAACCACAGTAGGATCTGAGTTTGTATCTACCAATGCGATGGTGGGGATACCCAAACGGGTGGCCTCAGACACAGCAATGTGTTCACGCTTCACGTCGATGATGAAAATAGCACCTGGCAATTTGGTCATATCCTCGATACCACCCAAAATCATGCGCAATTTTGCTTTTTCACGATCCAACATCAAACGCTCTTTCTTGTTGATACGATCAAACGTTCCGTCAGTTGCCATCTTGTCGATGTTCTGCATACGCTTGATGCTCTTGCGTACAGTTTGGAAGTTTGTCAACATACCACCCAACCAACGCTCTGTGGTGAAAGGCATGTTGGCGCGCTTGGCTTCTTCGGCAACAATCTCTTTCGCTTGCTTTTTGGTAGCCACGAACAAAACCCTACGTCCTGAACGCGCAATGTTCTTGGCTGCCGCTTTGGCTTCCTCCAACTTGCTTTCGGTTTTTTTCAAATCAATAATATGGATACCATTCTGTTCCATAAAAATGTATGGAGCCATCTTGGGATTCCATTTGCGGGTAAGGTGACCAAAATGTACACCTGCTTCCAACAAATCTTGCTGAGTATATGCCATGGGTATAATTAACGTTTAGAGAACTGGAAGCGACGACGTGCCTTTTTCTGACCTGGCTTCTTACGTTCAACAACACGTGAGTCACGTGTCATGAATCCTGCCTGTCTCAAAGGAGATTTCAACTCTGCATTGATGTCAACCAAAGCCTTAGAAATGGCCAAACGGATCGCTTGCGCTTGTCCGCTTACACCACCTCCACATACATTCACCTGAACGTCGTACTTTCCTCCGTTCTCAGTCAATGCCATAGGGGCTTGAATGGCTGATTGATGCCATGATAATGGGAAGTAAACTTCCAATGGCTTCTTGTTTACAATAATGGTTCCGTTACCTTCTTTCAGGTACACGCGTGCAACAGCGGCTTTTCTTCTGCCTGAGGTGTTTATCATAGGGCTCAGTTTTCAGTATTCATTACTTTGGGTTGTTGTGCCGCGTGGGGATGCTCTGATCCTTCGTACACAAACAAATTCGTAAACAATCTACGGCCTAAGCGATTCTTCGGCAACATGCCTTTCACCGCCATCTCGATCAAACGAGCAGGCTTCACGTTCTTCGCCAATGTGCTTCGCTGACCACCAGGAAATCCTGTGTGACGCAAATACTCTTTCTTGTCGAACTTGCCAGCCGTCATAGCAACATGTGACGCGTTGATCACGATCACGTTGTCACCACAGTCCACATGGGGTGTGTAAGAAGGCTTGTTTTTGCCTCGCAATACCGAAGCAATTTGAGAGGCCATACGGCCTAATGTCTGTCCATTTGCGTCAACAACAAACCACTGCTTGTCGGCAGTCATTTTGTTAACCGAAACGGTTTTGTATGTACTCAGCGGATTCACGTTTGTAATTCTTACTTAGTTTTTGGGGTTGCAAAAATAGGATATTTTCTCTCTTAGAGCAAGATATACACAACTTTTTTTCATGCTTTCTTCGATTGGACAGCAAATGCCTGCATCCAATGCCAACAATACGGGGGTGAAAAGCGCAGTATTCGCTGTAAAATCAATCGACCTACCAATCGTCCTCGTCGGGCTGATAAGGCTGCTGCAACGTCTTTTTCAAGCCCGTTACAACCTCGTTTACCTCAAAATCTGCCGCCAACAAATAACGATCTGTATATTGAAAACCTTTTTTCAAACGCATGTAGTGCTCGTGGTAGGTTCTTGAAATCTTCGTGCTCAGTCCCTCTTCCGCTTCAACATGAATAAAATTGCCAAATTGATACTTGTATCTACTGTCCTTGAATCGCAATGTCAATCTGTATTCCAAAACACCTTCCTGCTTCTTGTTATACTGTCCGTATCTGCAAACCATCGGAGTGGTTACCTTCAAAACAATCCGTTCGGCCAGCTTATCCTCTATCACCATCTTCTTGTATCCCTCTTTGCCGAAGCGCTGAACCAAATACTTCTTGGCGCGCCAATACAACGAATCGGCCCCGCAATTCTCACACATCTCATCCTCAATGATGTTCTCGTAAAAGATAATCTCACGCATGCTATCGTAAGGAGGCACAAACCGAACGTAAGGCGCTCGCTTTATCGCCGGCTCTTCCGCAGATCCGCCACCATCCATACCCCAACCACCATCGCCACCACCCGAAGTTGCACCGCTGTCTTTTGCTGTTGTGTCTGCACTGCCTGCATCTGCACCAAATCCCCACTGTCCAAAAACATCACTGGGCATCGCCATCACTGTAAGCAGTATCACTGCCCATCGTAACCAAGATTTCTCTTGCGCATTACGAGTATATCTCATCGTATTGTGTTTCAATTAAAATTAATTCTGCGAATATAAGGAGCGGAGACCTGCATCCACGACCCGCGCACACCGTGAACTCCGAATTCATTACACATAAACGACAAACTGCTCAAATTATTTTACACTTTGCCTGGAAATCTTCCCTTACTGAAGATTCTGCCCGCCGGCTTGCCCTTGCGCAATTGAATTTGTTCTTCTTCAGGCAAGTGGATGACCGACCTGCAATCCTCTGAGCAACAACGCTCAAATTTCTCAGCACAAGCGCTGCATTGAATGAACAACAAATGGCAACCGGTATTGGCGCAATTGATGTGGCTATCTGCAGGTGAACCACACTGATAACAAACGGCAATCACATCATCGCTCACACGCTCAGCCAAACGCTGGTCAAATACAAAATTTACCCCCTTGAACTTATTCTCCAAACCCGAAGCCTTAACCTGGTTCACATAATTGATGATCCCACCCTCCAAGTGATACACCTCGTTGTAGCCGTTGTGCTTCATCCATGCACTGGCTTTCTCACACCGAATCCCTCCCGTGCAATACATCAAAATGGGCTTGTCCTTCTCCTCCTTATACAAATCCAAAACCCGCGCCAACTCGTCCCTGAACGTATCTGTATCCGGACAGCTCGCACCCTCAAACCTACCCACTTCACTTTCGTAATGGTTTCGCATGTCAATCACCACTGCATTGGGATCGGCCATTTTTTGATTCCAATTTGCAGCGTCCAGGTATTTTCCCCGATTCTGCAAACTGAAGGTAGGATCATCAATGCCATCGGCCACAATCTTTTCCCTCACTTTCACATCCAATTTGATGAAACTCTTCTGCTTCTCCTCAATGGCCACATTCAATCGAATGCCGTTCAAGAAGTCGATGGTGTACAAATCCGATTTAAACGCCTCAAAATGCGCTGAAGGCAGCGCTAGCTGTGCATTGATTCCCTCATGGGCGATATAAATTCTACCCACAACTTCCAAACGTGAAAACCGCAAAAACAAATCGTTGCGGAAAGCCATGGGATCCTCTATGGGGTGGTAGCAATAAAAAGAAATGGTGGTGTAAGGACGAACATCGGCATCCATCCGACGTTTCAGTTCCTCCCGGTTCACAATGTTTCGCAATAACATGGACTGAGATTATAGATTGATAAAGTTCTACAAAAATACGAAATCTTCAACAAAATTGGGGCCTCCAAAAGGACCCGGCGTTGGTTTCGTGCAGGGTTAAAAAAAAGCCCCGGCGCTGCCGGGGCTTTTTTGATTACATATTCAAAAATGTATCGTGAAAATAACGCTTTCGAGGGGGCTTACAAGATTTACCCTTTGCAGTTCCACAGGCTTCTAACAACAGTGCTGTTATCACAAACAACAACACCACTTGAACCATGCGTAAACTGCGCCTCATACTATACCAAACGACATTTGAACGAAAAAATTGTTGTGTTTGTCATTCTTATTTACGAATCACAATCTTGCTATTCAAATTCTTACTATTGCCGTTTACTGATACCATGTAAACACCGTTCGACCAGTCGGCCACGTTCATGCTCAAAGCACCAGCATTCATGTTACCATTGAACACCACTTTGCCTTGCATGTCGGTAACAACCACAGCAGCGTTGCCCATTTCCTTTGCTTCAACAACAAAGACGCTGTTAGCAGGGTTGGGATACAAGTTCAAGTTCTGCTCAACTGCCTCCGTACCCACCAATGCAATTGGGAAAGTCTGAGATTGCAAAATCTCTTTGGTACTGGCATCTTGGACAAATACCACGACTGCCAAATCATTCCAAGTTTCTACACTGTTTTCAGACAAGTGATTGATGTGCTGCGCCGCAGAACCATCCAGTGGCAAACGGTATCCACCGTTGAAAGTGTAGGCGATTTTCTTGGTCACCTTGGTATCCTTCTTCAAAGGCGTCAAAACCTGTCCTACAGAACCCGTCATCATCTTCTTCATCACTTCCTCAAACTTGGTCTCACCATTCGACTTTTTATTTGCGTATGTGATTCCTTCAACAATGACTGCATGCAATTTTAAGTTATTACTTCCGTTGTCCAACAAAGGATTCAAAGTCACATCCAAGGTCACAGTATTTTTCCATGTCAACGAGACACTTCCGGTAATTTCCACGAAGGCGGGCTTGGCTTGGAAATCATCATACAAACCCGTAGAAAAAGAATTTGCATTACCGTCCCATCCTCCGTCAATTTCCATTCTTGGCACTGAATTCACTGCGTAAAAAGTCATACGATCTTTCACTTCTTGCGTGCAATAAGGGTCGCCAGTACCTGGAAAGTTTACTTGGTATTTAATCGTGCTGTGTTTTGTTCTGCCTTCAATCACTTTGTTGTAGTTGACATTACCTGGCGTACAAGGAGGACAAGTAGAAGAAGTGAATATTTCATTCATAATCTTGCGATCAACTGCTTTGTCAAATACCATCACCGCTTTGGTCGCATTGTTGTTACCCACTTTTGTGTCAACTGCACCATTCACTTTTACAATTTTCACAGCTACAGTATGAGCCCCTACAGTAGCACCTGACCACTTGGTTGGGTGTACCGCAGTACCGGTGGCACCTGAAGCGATGTTCAAACCAGTAATTTTACCGCTTACTGCAGCACCACCATCGATGGTGTATTCAACATCCAAAGAGGTAATTGCACTAGAACCTCCGTTGATGATACTCATGGAAATGTCATACGGAGCACTGTTCAAACTCAAATACTTTGCAACATTCAACGCAGTGATACCCGCTTCATTGGCTGGCTGAATGCCTGGAATGAAACTGTAAAACACGTTATCAGCAGTGGTAGGATCGTTCACCGCTTTCATGCCGTAAGCAGGTGTTCCACTCACCTTAATCGCTGTGCTGCCGTCAATCTGAACACCCATAGAAATCTTAGACGCCGCTGTACCGTTGTAACGCTGATCTACGATGTAAATGTTGTTGGTTCCTTCTTCCAATACGATACTGGCATAAATCCATCCTGTGCCAATGTTGGCCTCAGAGCAGCTATTGTACTGAATCCAATGCTGACGTTTGCCAGCGGTTCCGAAAGTTTTAGACACCACGTAATCACCAGTGGCTGTTGCACCAACACCCCACACACAAACCGATTGGTTCGGAATACCCGCATTTGGCAAATCGCCATTCACGGCAGAAGGCGTGATGGTTGTAGCAACATCAAAAGTTACGACACCGTTGGCAGCCACTTTGTAGCTAGTTACGTCTTGGTCGTTGAATTTGAAAGTGAAAGGCATGTTTTGTGACGCGCTCCACATTTCGTTCTGTGGACCTGTTATTAGGGTTGTCCATCCTGTTGGCAAACCGCCCCCTGGAGGGTATTCCGCATCGCCATTTAATCCCCCTGGATTACCCGATCCAGTGCCCGGGGCTACATAGTATCCAGTCTGCGCAAACGCACCCAACGATACCAAAGCCATCAAAGAAAGTATTGTTTTTTTCATAGTATTTTATCTCTTAAAGGCAAATGTAAGGAAATCTCTCAATTCACCAAGCCCTCGTACTCCACCAAAATGCGATCCAAGGTCTCCAAAATCTCATCCGGAACCTCGCAACCCACCAACTTCACCCTGAAGTCCTTGAAATTTGGCAACCCCTTGAAGTAATTCGCATAGTGCCTGCGCATCTCAAACACCCCAACCTTCGGACCTTTCCACTCCACACTCTTCACAAAATGGGTTCTGCAGGCATCCAATCGCTCAGCCAATGTAGGCCCATCCAACACCTCACCCGTGGCCATAAAATGCTTCACCTCCCTGAAAATCCAAGGATAGCCAATGCTCGCCCGTCCAATCATGATGCCATCCACCCCATAGCGATTTCTATACTCCAACGCCTTCTGCGGCGAGTCAATATCGCCATTGCCAAAAATCGGAATCTGTATCCGAGGATTGTTTTTCACTTTCGAAATCAACGTCCAGTCCGCCTCGCCCTTATACAATTGCACGCGCGTTCTGCCATGAATCGTTAACGCCTTCACCCCAACGTCTTGTAATCGCTCGGCCACCTCCTCGATGTTCTTCGTACTATCGTCCCAGCCCAATCGCGTTTTCACCGTTACCGGCAACGACGTTCCCTTCACCACCGCCGAGGTCAATCTTACCATCAAATCAATGTCCTTCAACACCCCAGCACCCGCGCCCTTGCAAACCACCTTCTGCACCGGACAACCAAAATTGATGTCCAACAAATCAGGCTGCGTGGCATCCACAATCCTCGCCGCCAATCCCATCGCCTCTTCATCGCCCCCGAAAATCTGAATGCCTATCGGTCGTTCGTAATCGAAAATATCGAGCTTCTGTCGACTCTTCACCGCATCGCGAATCAATCCCTCACTGCTAATAAATTCAGTGTACATAAGGTCGGCCCCGTGTTGCTTGCACACATACCGAAACGGCGGATCACTCACGTCTTCCATGGGTGCCAATAACAACGGAAATTCTCCCAACGCTATGTCGCCGATTTTTACCAACTTTGCTGCAAAGTTACGCATGCTTTCACAAACCCCTTCCACCAATCCACTCAGAAATCTCTGGGGCGTAGGCGCACTGCTATTCACCATCATCGTTTTTAGTTTGGTGGGATTGGGCCTTTCACAACTCATGGGCAAAATCCTTTACGGTCTTTCGGCCGATCAAACCTCGCAACTGCTCAACCACCCCTCTCGCACGGCCTTGGGAATCAATGTATTGCGTTGGGGCAACTTGCTACAATTCACCGCCTTCATGGCCATCCCCGCACTACTCATCACCCTGATCGCCCAATACAAGCCCAACGAAATTGGGGGCTATACCCAAAAACTGAGCAGCAAAAAACTCCTGGGCGCCACCCTGCTGGCCCTCGGCATGATTCCCCTCGTGGCCCTGTCTACCGCCTATTTCAAACACCTGCCTCTGGGCGATTTCTCCCGCGCGTTTACGCTGCTGGATACCAAACGACAAGCGATATTTGAAGCGATGCTCGACATGGAAGTTCTCCCAGAACTGTTTGTCTGCCTTTTCATCTTGGCCCTCATGCCCGCCATTTTTGAGGAATACGTCTTCCGTGGACTCATCACTACCATGGCCGCACAGAGTTTTCAAACCCGAAGAAGCGCCGTCCTGTTTCAAGCCTTTGTTTTCGCGACCATCCACTTTTCGCCCTTTGAATTCGTGGGCATTTTCGCCATAGGACTCATCTTAGGACTGGTCTATGTATCCACAGGATCCCTGTGGTATTCTACCCTGTCGCACTTCATTTTCAACGGCAGCACCGTCCTGATCCACTACCTCACCCTGCAGCAGTTCCAGAAAACAGGCATTTTCTTTAACGCCGAAGCTTGGTTGTCGCAACCCGCCGTATACATCATCGCCATTCCTGTAACTTCGGCCGGACTTTTCCTCACCCTCAAAAAATAAACCATGAACAATTTCACCCTGCGTGCCATCTCTGGATTTTT
>SXYY01000056.1 GCA_005788145.1 Bacteroidota bacterium | reverse complement strand
ATTTCAAATCTCTTCATGAATTTTATGTAAATGCGGCCACCAAAATCCATTCGTTGGACCACCCGGTGATGTTCGCGAAAGAAAAGGGCGTTTGGGAGAAATATCACTATCAAGATGTTTTGGATGCAGTGGCCCAAATTGGGTCATGGCTGATGGAATTGGGGTTGGAAAAAGGCGATCGCGTGGCGATGGTCTTGGATAACTGTCCCGAATACTATTTTATCGATCAAACACTCCAGAAACTTGGGTTGGTCAATGTATCCATTTATCCTACGTTGACCCATGAAGAAACCGCTTATATCTTGAATGATAGTGGTTCGAAAGTATTGTTCGTGGGAAACGCCTTCTTGTTGAAGAAGTTTAAGAAAGTACAATCGGACTGTAACACGGTGATGAAGGTGGTTTGTATGCCGTCAGATTTGGAGAGCGGTGCATTGTATACCGATTTTTCTACTGTGCGGGTTGAAGGACAAGCACTTCGCGAAAAGCACGCAGCAGCGATTGAAGCACGGTTTGCGGCAGTTGAGAAAACGGATCTCTCTACATTTATTTACACGAGTGGAACCACAGGGATGCCCAAAGGGGTGATGCTCACGCATTACAACTTCATGAGTAACTGTTACGATGCCAAAGAATTGTGTCCCACAATCACTTCTGATGACTTGTATTTGAGTTTCTTGCCACTGAGTCACGTATTTGAACGGTTGGCTACCATGTATTTGAGCACCTATATTGGTGCGCAGGTCGCCTTTGCAGAGAACATTGATAAGGTGGCACAGAATATTCAAGAAATGCGTCCGACATTGATGGCAGCGGTTCCACGTTTGTTGGAGCGGGTTCACGACAAAGTATACAAGAGTGCAACGGAGAAGGGCGGCGCAAGTGCCAAAATTTTCTTGTGGGCGCTGAAAGTGGGCGGAGAGGCCCGGGTCCGTCGCGATCAGGGCAAAATGGTGGGTCCTTTGTTGGCCATGCAAGTGGGTATTGCTGAGAAATTGGTGTATTCAAAAATCAAGGCGAAAATGGGCGGCCGTTTGAAGATGTTTGTGAGTGGTGCGGGTGCTTTGCCTGTGCATGTGGGTGAATTCTTCGCCAACTTGGGCATGCGGGTGCAGGAGGGATACGGATTGAGCGAAACAAGTCCATTGGTAACCGTGAACGAATTTGAACGTCAGGTATATGGTACGGTTGGTAGGGTTGCTCCCCGACAGCAGGTGGCCATACAAGACATTGAGACAAAGAAGTTTTTGGCGTTGCAAACTTATGATTCATTCGAGCCCAATTTTGCAAGTGAGGAGGGTGAGATATTGGTAAAAGGTCCGAACGTGATGCAAGGCTATTGGAACAGACCCGAGGCTACAGCTGAGGTGTTTGACACCGAGGGTTGGTTCCATACGGGCGATATTGGAAGGTTTGATCGTGGTTATTTGAAAATCACAGATCGTTTGAAGAACATGTTGAAGACATCGTTGGGTAAGAACATCTATCCTACCCAGATTGAGAATGTGTTGTTGAGGAGTCCCAAGTTGGAACAGGTGTTCATCGTAGGTGACAAGAAGGAATACTTAACAGCGATCATTCACCCGAACATGGATGAGTTGAAATCGGCCTTTGGTGGCAGGAAAGATTATTTTGAGGTGGGTGATCCTTTCATACAGGATGAAGAAATCAAGAAGTGGATGCAAGAGGACGTGAAGAAGTTGAGTGAGAATTTGGCGAAGTTTGAGCGCATCAAGGATTTCATTGTCAAGCGCGAACCCTTTAGTGTTGAAGCGGGCGACATGACGATCACGCTAAAAGTGAAGCGCAAGGTGGTGATGGAGAAGTACGCCGACGAGATCGAAGCGATGTACGCTTAAAAGATTCGGATATACACGTAGAGTACCAAGAAAAACCCCAGCTGGATAAAGTACATGGCCCCGGCCATTTTATTCCGCTGGGGTTTTGTATTAAGGTGGAGTAGTAGTTGAAAGAGAAATGCCGCAATGAACCATGCGATGTAGTTTTGGGTGGGGATGATTCCGCGATGCCAATGCCAGAAATCGTAACGCATGGCTACGGGTTCGAGGAAGAAATCGTATAGGGTCATGAGGCAGGCGCCGAGGAACGAGGCGCCATAAGGGTTGCTTATGCGACCTGCCAATAGGCTAGAGGTGAAAAAAATCAATGCAGCCCAGTTGAGGCCAATGAGGTAGGGAACGCCCTGCCATCCTGTACCAAGTGTGCGGCCGTAGTGATAACTTCCGAAAATCTTGCCCGTAGTTACACCCGCGTACTCAAGAAAAAATCCCAAAACACCCACGGTTAATATCAAGGCGACGTGCTTGGCTTCCCATTTTTTGTGGAAGATCCACGCAAAAATAAATGCAGCGATGATATTGTAGGGGGTGAGCCACATAAAGGTAGCGTTCAGTGATGGAATCAGGAAACCAGCAATGCCTACACAATAGATGATGGCGACCAGGGTAATAAAACGATTTTCTACATTGTTCATAGCGCACTACAAATGTACCCCACGGGGAGGAGAAAATCACCCAAAAGGATGGTTCCATACTCTTTGGTATGGTGATTTTGAATGTTCATTTCTAACATGGCCCTAACATTGAACATAATATCGCTGGAAATTTGCAGATGAAAATTCATCGCTTTTTGGGGATGAATTTACTGTTCGTAGAATCGCTTTTTTGGTCTTTTTTGTGTAAAAAATCTCACATTTTGATTCAAATGTTAGGTTTTTTAAAATGTAATTAATTGAAAATCAATTAATTGAATGTTTTTTACTTTTTTTTACATTTTTTTTGAAAATTTCTTTGCAGTTTGTGATTTCGCTTCTATTTTTGCCACACACTTAATTAAGAAACAAACAAAATGAAAAAAATCACTTTCGCCGTTGCTGCTTGCGCTATGTTCGCGTTCGCTGCTTGCTCTAACTCAGCTGAAACTGCTGCTACCGATTCAACTGCTGCTGATTCTACTGTTGTAGATTCAACTGCTACTGACTCAACTGCTGCTGATTCAACTGCTACTGATTCTGCCGCTGCTACTTCAACTGAAGCTGCTCACTAATCAGTTCTTAAAAAAGAAATTTAAAAAGGTGTTTGGAAACAAACACCTTTTTTTTTAACTTTGTTCTTATGAACCGTATTCTGGCGCTAGTTATTTTGTTTTTTGCACTTGCCACAGGCAGTGTAGAAGCGATGGCTCGTCCTGATTTACCTCCTGCTGAGGTTGCAGGTCAAGGTCCTACCTTTACCCTAAACCCCAATCCAGTGACCGGTTCTTACTTCTATGTAAACTTACAATTCACTGAAGCCCAATACCCCGATGCTGTCATCGTGGTGAACGATGTTTTGGGCAAAGTGGTTTACTCTTACCCCATTCGCAAGTCGGATTACACAACCGGTCAGGTAAGAATTGATTTGGGTGACGCCATGCTCGACAAAGGTATTTACTTCCTCCAAATTAAAAGTGGTGATTCCACCAAAACATTGAAATTGGCTATCCGCTAATTAGTGTCGTTTATCATTCGTCCTTCCGTTCCTACCGACATCACTGCAATGATGCAGTTGATTCAAGAGTTGGCGCATTTTGAAAAAGCACCGCAAGAAGTTGTGGCCACAGAAGCAACGCTGCTTTCTTCTGGATTCTCTGAAAACCCACATTTTGTTTCATGGGTCGCTTTACAAGACGATGTTGTTGTTGGACTAGCCCTTTGTTACGTTCGATATTCAACTTGGAAAGGCCCTGTTCTGTATTTGGAAGACCTTATCGTAACAGAAGCGCAACGCGGTAAAGGGATAGGAAAGGCTTTGTTTGAAATGTGTATTGATCATGCCAAGCGACAGAATTATCGCAGAATGGTGTGGCAAGTCCTGGATTGGAATACACCGGCCATTGAATTTTACAAAGGCTATGGTGCCCACGTTGAAGAGGGGTGGCTTAACGCTTCCATTGATTTTTAGTACCTTTATTCCATGTTGATTCGCAGGTCTTCAATTTTGGCATCCCTTGCGGTTCTCTTGTGCTTGTTGTTGATTTTTCAATACGGTACACCCCAGTGGTTTGGCGATGCAACATGGGCCATTTTCCCGTTGAATATTCATCAGTGGAAGGGCATCTGGTTGGGTGCTTTTGTTCACGGCTCTTGGGATCACCTTTGGGGTAATGTCATCGCCCTAACGGTTTTTTCTGCCCTCTTTATGATTCAATTTCCAACACAGTGGTTTAGGTTCTGGATTGTTCAGCACTTTTTGGCCTCATTGCTTTTGTGGGTCATCGGAAATGTGGGCATGGATCTAGCGCGCACGGGATTAGCACATATTGGTGCATCCATATGGGTGTATGCTTTTGGTGGATTTATCCTCACCGCGGCAATCATTCAAAAAACCAAACAATCCATGGCCATTTTCTTCTTGGTTCTCTTGATTTATGGTGGCTTCTTTTGGGGATTGTTGCCAGTGGATCCGAAAGTGTCATGGCAAGGACACATCAGTGGGTTGATAGTGGGTGCTGTCATCGCACGATGGAAAGTACGTCAGTGGTTACCCAGTATTCCAAGAGAGATGGAATTGCGCGATGGCGATGACAATCAGGAGAATGGCGAATTGGATGATCCCTACATACATATATAAGGAATGTAGCGTGCGTTTAAAGCCACAATAAGATGCCCGCAATTGTGGCACTCAGATAGTTGGCTAAGGTGCCGCAAATCAATGCTTTTACGCCCAGCTTGGCGAGGTCTTGTCGGCGCGAAGGTGCAATTTTACCAATCCCACCCACTTGAATCGCGATGGAGCTAAAATTCGCAAAACCACAAAGGGCAAAAGTGGCAATCACCACACTCACTGGCTGCAAGGTGCTCGTGATTTCTTTCAAGTGTAGGTATCCCACAAATTCGTTAACCACCAACTTTGTTCCCATCAACCCACCCACGGCCTGTGCATCTTGACTCGGCACGCCCATGATGTATGCGAAGCCCGAAAATACATAGCCAAGCAGGGATTCCAAGGAAAGTTTTAATCCAACCAAACCACCCAAACTCCCCAAAACAAAATCGAACAGGTATATCAATGCCAAGAAGCCGAGCAACATCGCCACAACATTTAAGGCGACGCCCAAACCTTCCGAAGCACCCTGAGAGATGGCATCCAATAGATTGGCATTCTCTTTTTTGACTTCCAATTTTACTGTACCCGCGGTTTCACTGACTTCCGTCTCTGGCCACACGATTTTTGAGATTACCAAAGCCCCGGGAGCCGCCATGATGCTTGCCGCCAACAAACTGCTTGCGTCGATACCCATCTGAATATAAGTAGCCATCACACCGCCGGCAATACAGGCCATAGAGCCCGTCATTGAAGCCAATAATTCGCTGTTTGTCATGCCCTTTACATACGGACCGATCATCAACTGGGCTTCCACCTGTCCCACAAACGCCGATGAAATATTGCTCAAGGCCTCACTGCCACTCACGTGCATCAAATAGTGCATTCCCCTGGCAATTTGCTTGATGACCCATTGTAAAACACCAATGTGGTAGAAGATTTTCACCAATACCGCAATGAAAATAATCGTAGGCATCACCCGGAAAAAGAAGATGAAATTCTGTCCGAATACTTCTTGCATTTGGGCGTCTCTGGCCAACGGACCAAATATGAATTCAGCTCCTTTGTCGGAGAACTGCAACAGTTTCTGAACCATCTTGCCCAATGTCGCAAACACGGATTTTCCCATCGGGGTCTTCAAGATAAATACCGCGAGAATGACCTGAAGCAATAAGCCTACGCCAATGGTACGGTAATTAATGGCTTTGCGATTATTTGATAGGGCAAAGGCGAGTGCGAAAATGACTGCGATGCCGATAAATCCGATGAAATGCATTGGGACAATAATACGATTATTTCGCGTAATCCAATCCTACCTCGATGGAATCGATCAGGGAGTGAATGACCTTGATGTGAATCTCTTGCGCGCGATCGGCGAAGGGGGCGTGGGGTGCACGAATCTCAATATCCACCAAGCTGGCCATTTTCCCTCCGTCCTTACCCGTTAAACCCACCACCGTCATGCCTTTTGATTTGGCAGCTTCGATGGCTTTAACAATATTGGCGCTATTTCCACTCGTGCTGATGGCCACCAATACATCACCTTTTCTTCCAACGGCTTCTATGTACCTGGAGAAAATTTGATCATAGCCGAAGTCGTTACCCACACAACTGATGTGACTTACATCACTGATGGCGATGGCGGCAATGCCTGGACGGTTATCGCGGTATCGGCCTGTGAGTTCTTCTGCAAAGTGCATTGCATCGCAATGACTGCCCCCATTGCCACAAGATAGGATTTTGCCCTCGGTTTTGATGGCTTGAATCATGGCTTGGGCGGCCCGGTCGATGTTGTTCATTTGCTCAGCATCCTCCATGAACCGTTGCAAAGTTTGCATGGCTTCTTGAAAGTGCGATAGAATGCGTTGATTCATGGTTGGCAATTATTTGCGTTTGTTGTATTGATCTACGCCCGCTTTCAGGAATTCCACGAACGGATCCACAGCAAATTTGAAGTGGTCCGCACCCAAAGCGGGTTGAAGCAAGTTTTCGTTGGCATCCAACAAGCAGTATAACGGTTGAGTGGTTTTGCCAAAATAAGCCTCTTCTATATGGGCATTTTTATCGCCCAACTTGGTGATTTTTTTTCCGTCGGGCGTGCTAAACCACTGCGACTCTGGTAAATTGATTTTCTTATCGTCTACATAAAGAGAGACAATCACATAGTCTTTTGTTAGGATGTCCAAAACCGCTTGGTCAGACCAAACTTTTTCTTCCATTTTTCGGCAGTTCACACAACCATGTCCGGTGAAGTCAATGAACAAAGGCTTTTTCAGTTCTCTAGCAGCGGCAAGGGCTTCGTCGTAGTCGTAGTAGCCCACCAATCCATGAGGGATGTGCAATTGATTTGTGTAGGAGGGCGTTGTTGTGATGTTGCCATCGCCATGGGCGCCACCTTTGATGTTGCTGTTAAAGTCTTGGGTGCTCAAGGGTGGCAAATAACCGGCCAAGCCTTTTAATGGCGCACCCCACATACCCGGAATCATGTATGCCACGAAGGTGAAGGTGGCAATCACCAATCCCAAACGAGGCACACTCAAATATTGCACATCGCTGTCGTGTGAGAATTTGATTTTGCCCAGCAAATACAATCCCATCAACGAGAAGATCACAATCCAAATGGCGAGGTAAATTTCGCGATCCAAGATGCCCCAATGGTAGGTTTGGTCGGGGATGCTCAAGAATTTCAGGGCAAAAGCCAATTCAACAAATCCCAACACCACTTTAACGCTGTTCAGCCAACCGCCGCTTTTGGGTAGGTTGTTCAACCAAGAAGGAAACAAGGCCAGCAATCCAAAGGGCAAGGCGAAGGCCAATGAGAAGCCGAACATGCCCACAACAGGACGTAAAGTATCGCCATGAACTGCTTCCACGAGCACGGTTCCAACAATGGGACCGGTACACGAGAACGAAACCAAGGCGATGGTTATAGCCATGAAAATCGCACCGGAAATGCCCCCTTTGTCGGCCTGTTTGTCTACTTTGTTCACGATCCAAGAGGGAAGGGTGATTTCAAAGGCGCCAAAAAAACTCGCGGCAAAAACGATAAAAATGAGGGTGAAGAAAATATTGGGAATCCAATGGGTGCTCACGAAGTTGGCGGCGTTTGAGCCGAAACTGATGGCAACGATGGTTCCGATAATGGTGTAAAATCCAATCAGACTCAATGAGAATATTCCCGCATCACGCAGGGCAATTTTGCGGTTGTTGTTTTTGATGAAAAACGAGACCGTCATGGGGATCATCGGGAATACACAAGGGGTTAACAAGGCGGTTAATCCACTCACGAACGCCAAAATGAACAATCCCAAGAATCCGCTGCTCTGTTCTTCATTGGCTTGTCCGTTAAAGGTTTTCAACGGCAACACCCTTGCTTGTTTATAGGCCGGAGCTTCTGCACTCACGGCGATGGGGGCTTCGGTAACGGTGGTTGCTACTGTGTCCACGGATTCCGCAACAGGACTTGGCGTTGCGGGCAATGACAGCGACTGGTCTGCTACTGCTGTGCCTATGACTTCGAGGGCAGGGCTCGTAATTTTCACGTCTCTGATGTTATCGCATCCGCCTTCGTTGCAAATCTGCCCGTTGAACAACATTTGAATCCCGCCAGCGGGTATGCTTTTCAATACTTTGATTTTCTGTCGAAACTCGCCTTTGCCTGTAAACTCGCCGGTGCTGCAATTGAAGACATCGGTTTCTTTCACCATGTGATCGCCCACGCCATAAAATTTGCCCACCAATTGGTAGCTGGGGTTGGGTGTGAAATCAATGCTCGCGCGGATGGGACCATTGTCGTCTCCACAATCACTTTTTTCACTGTATACATGAAAGCCCTTGGCTACATCAAATCGAATGATGATGTCAATTACCTCGCCCGCTTTGGCTTGTGTTTTGGAAAAACTCGGCTTGAAAACGGGTTTTGGAAAACCGAATTGCGACCAAGCGTTGCTGAAACTGATGAGGGCCAGTAGGGTGAACAGAATGCGTTTCATCATGATATGTACAAAAATCGGGATTTATTGCGGATTTATCGCATGGTATTGCACATTCATTGGATAAAATGGTTGGTAGCATTGCGATACTAGGGCTAGGTTTGCATCAATGGAGATTCCTTTTCAGCAATATTTTGGCCGTAAGTGTTGGATGTTGTGTTTGAGTCTGTTTGTGTGCGAAGGGCTATCGGCTCAGTTGATGAGCACCCGACAGTACATCGATTCGTTCAAGTTTGTGGCAATGCAGGAGATGCGTGCCCACGGCGTACCAGCCAGTATAACGCTCGGACAAGGGGTCTTGGAGAGCGCCAGTGGCAATAGCAAGTTGGCGAAGAATTGCAACAACCACTTTGGGATCAAATGTCGGAGTAATTGGACGGGCAAGTTCTGTTTGGCCGATGATGATGCGAAAGACGAGTGTTTTCGGGGGTACGAAACGGCGTTCGACAGCTACCGGGATCATTCGTTGTTTTTGAAAGGCGGTAAGCGGTATTTTCTGTTGTTTGAACTCAGTGCCACCGATTACAAAGGTTGGGCAAACGGTCTGCGCGAGGCTGGTTATGCCACCAATCCCAATTATGGCAATATTCTCATTGGGGTGATTGAAAAGTATCGCCTCAGTCAGTACGATTCCATGGTGATTTTTGGCGAAGATTTCTATGCACCCGGAGTTACCGCACCCTCCACACCCACGGAAGTAAACGGCATTCAGGCCATCATGGCCAAGCCCGGTGAAACACCTGAGCAAGTGGCAGAACGGTATAACATGTCCACCTGGCAGATTTATAAATACAACGACATCTCCAAAGGCGATATGCTGAGTCCGGGCGAAATCATCTACCTCAAACCCAAGCGCAGAAGGGCCATCGAAAACAACCACACCGTAAAAAATGGCGAAACGATGCGTGAAATTTCCCAAAAATACGGGGTGAAAGTGAAGCATCTGTATAAACTGAATCGCTTGGAACCTGGTTTGGAAGTAAGGCCTGGGGAAGTCATTAACCTGAAAGAAAAACGCGAAACATCTCCTGCGATATTGGAGCGGAACGACAACCCCAATCAGGTGAATGCGGTGGATTTGATATTGAATCAGCGATCCATCACCCAAGAAAACAAACCCAAAGGAACGGTCTACGAAGTCCAGGCAGGCGAGACCTTGCAAGACATCGCCCAGCGAATGAATGTTACCGCATTGGACTTGGCCCGCTGGAATAATTTGGATGGGTATACGGTGGCGGCCGGACAAATTCTCGTCCTCCGTCCCAATGTAAAAATGAGTGAAGAAACCCAGGTAGATTATCGCAATTTTATGAGCAATACGGGGTCAAGCAACGCACCGCGTACGCATATCGTCATTCGCGGAGAAACCTTGTTTTCCATCGCGCGGTTATATCGCTTGTCGGTGGATTCGCTCACCGCATGGAACCAATTGGATGGGAAGCCTTTGATGGTAGACCGGAAATTGTATTTGCAGCGGGTATCGGGTGCGGCTTCGGTAAAATCGGATAACAATGCGCAATTGTACGATGCGTTTCACTTTGTGCAGCCGGGGGAAACACTGTACTCCATCTCCCGCAAATACAGTGTCACCGTTGATCAGGTCAAGTCCTGGAACCGACTTGAATCGAATCAAATCGAGGTGGGACAGCGTTT
>SXYY01000013.1 GCA_005788145.1 Bacteroidota bacterium | reverse complement strand
TGGTATGGCTTGGAGCAGTTACCAGTACGACCGCGTTTGGATGAGCAAGAAGGAGTGGTTGCGGCCCGCGCTGCGCGCGGGCCGCACGTTCCATTATCCGGAATGTTGGTTCACCAAACGCACACCCCACGGCGGCTTGGCTTTTCTGCATGTAGCCTGGCAATGCCAGACCAACCAAAAACCAAAGCCCGCCGCCGTGGCTGGGTGGATTCGGCCGCTGAACCGCCATTCCGATATTTCGCTTCGCGCCTATGTGATACACAACCAGTTCCGACCACCCCAGGGATTGTTCAACCAACTCATGCCCAACCATTGGAGTGGCTCCGCCACCTATTCCCGCGGCACCACCGGCAAGCGAAGCTTGCGGTGGGCCGCGGAACTCCGACAGTCCCTCCTGCCAAACACACAACTCGAACGCCCCCTATACTACAAACACCAATGTTTCTTCGAACAACCGCTGTCGCGCAGCCTACAGTTCCACTGCCTATGGCAGTGGAATAACCAAGCCAGCCAATCCGGATGGGAATCCTTCCTCGGCGATAACGCCTACTCCGCGACAACATCTCCCAACAATCCATCCCCAATACCCCTGCTCAACAGCCCAAGTGCCAATCCGCTCGGTCCGTTTTACGTGGGCTACACCGACCCCTTCCAACCCCAAATTGCCTCCGCCCACAAAATCACCCTCAATCTGCGCTGCAAAAATTCCCCATCCAACACCCTGGATCATCAGCTCACCTTCGTGCCGCGGCCCAATTCTGCCCAAGGTTCCTACCTCTACGGCATCACCTTCACCCACAGAAAACCCTTCTCTCCACTCAAATGGGCCGCGGAGTGCATCGCCTTCGACACCGATATCCCACTGTATTTCACCCCGCAAACCCTGCCCCACGAAATCACCCACTACACCCTCTCCAAAAAAGGCATTGCCATGAATACTCTCATCCAATATGCCTTGAAAAACCCACACCCCGCCGTCACCCATTCCCCATCCCTCCCTCCCAATGTCACCCATATCCACCCAAACAAAAAACCACCCAAAAGACAAATCCACCTCGCAGCCCGCTCAGAAATCATCCTCAAAAACACAACAGAAAACCCCGTACAACCGCGTATTTTTGTATCCCTATGGCTGAAATGATGTCCCCCAAACTCTCCGTAAACGTCAACAAAATTGCCACCATCCGAAATGCACGCGGTGGCAACAACCCCAATGTGCTTCAAGTTGCGCTGGACTGTGAACGCTTCGGAGCCCAAGGCATTACCGTGCACCCAAGGCCGGATGAGCGACATATTCGCTTCACCGATGTACACGATTTATCAACCAACATTGCCACCGAATTCAACATCGAAGGATACCCCTCCGAAGATTTCCTTCAGCTCATTGAAAAAGTAAAACCCCATCAGGTAACATTGGTGCCAGACCCCCCGCATGTGCTCACCTCCAATGCCGGTTGGGACACAGTAACCCACCAAGAATTCCTCACCCAAACCATCGCGCGGATCAAACAAACTGGCGCCCGCGTTTCCATCTTCCTCGACCCCAACCCAGCACTCATTGCCTCAGCAAAAGCCACGGGTACCGATCGCATCGAGCTTTATACCGAGGCCTACGCCTCGCAGTTTAACAAGGATCCCGCCACAGCCATCGCACCCTATGTAGCCGCCGCAAATGCGGCACTGGAAGTCGGACTTGGAATCAATGCCGGACACGACCTCGACCTCCACAACCTGGCCTATTTGGCGCAGAACCTGCCGGGGTTGCAAGAGGTTTCTATCGGACATGCACTGGTCTGTGACGCGTTGTACCATGGATTGCAAAACACCATTCAACTCTATTTGAGGGCCCTAAAAATTCATTAAATCCGGAGAATCCGGAAATTTCAGAATACCCACGCCGCAGAACCACCGTTTCAAATTCCATGCTGATCCGAAAATTCTATACCGCCCGCAAGCAAATCGCCCTGTTTCTGCTTTGTATGGTGGGTGCACAACAACTCGGCGCATGGGGATTTCTTGGACACAAAACGATCAACCGTCAGGCCGTCTATGCCCTGCCACAACCCCTGTTTGGGTTCTACAAGTCGCACATCGATTTCATGACTGAACACGCGGTAGACCCAGACCAACGAAGGTATACAGACACCGCCGAGGCATGCAGGCACTACATCGACCTGGAGCGATACGAAAAGGCGTTGCCCATTGATACCCTGCCCAAATTTTGGAAGTTGGCGGTTGAAAAATATTCCGCAGATACGCTCTTTGCATATGGTATTGTGCCCTATCATGTGCAAACCATGCTCTACCGCCTCACCGAAGCATTCAAAAACAAAGATGTGGATCGGATTCTGCAATTGTCAGCCGACATCGGCCACTACGTGGCCGACGCCCATGTGCCATTACACACCTCGCTGAACTACGACGGACAACTCACCCAACAAAACGGCATCCATGCGCTTTGGGAAACCCGCATACCCGAAATCAGCCTAAAAAACTACGAACTTACGGTGCCCATCGCGCACTATTTGGACAGCCCCAACGACAGCCTTTGGCACTGTATAGAAACCTCGCACAGCCACTTGCCCGCGGTACTCAAAAACGAAAAACAATTGTCTCTGAACTGGGGAGAAGACCAAAAATACGAGCTCACCACAGACAACAAAGGAAAAACCAAAAAACAGGTGAAAGAAGCCTTTGCCCTGGCTTATGAAAGCAGCCTAAACCACATGGTGGAAGACCGCATGCGCACCGCAATCACATCCGTTTCAAGTTATTGGTATACCGCGTGGATGTTGGCCGGACAGCCTGATATAACGGGTTTATAAGCGCCTAAAACCAGCGCTGAATCTCAACATTGAGCGTTAGGAAGCTTTCAGGATCACCAATTCAATGCGTCGGTTCTTCGCACGTCCCTCTTCCGTGTCGTTCGCGGCCGCAGGCCGCGAATCGCCATACCCCTTCGATTTCAAACGCGCTGGAGCAATGCCCGCCTTCACCAAATAGGCCATCACCGATGCAGCTCGGTTCTCAGACAATTTCACATTGTAATCCGCCGCACCCTGATTGTCCGTATGTCCCGTGATCATCACCTCCATCTTGGGATTCATCTTCATCAACTCAACCAATTGCAACAACTCTTCCGCACTCTCCGGTTTCAAATCGTATTTGTCCGTATCAAAAAACAAATTCCGAAGTACAAATACCGCGTCGTTGTTGATCGGGGTGAGTTTGGCAACCACCGCGAAAGGCTGGTCCAAAGTAGATGCCGTGGGCTGAAAATTCATGCTGTGAGGCACATACCCTTTGGCCGTCGCAAACAACGCATAGTTTCCTCCCGCAGTCAGCGGAATAAAAAAGTTCGACACACTGTCAGAAAACACCACCTTCCCCGTACTGAGCTCAACCACGCGAATCCTCGCCATCAAAGGCTGGCCACCTTGGGCATCCTCAATGCGACCCGATACATAGGTCACCGGTATGGGCTTGAACTTCTCAGGCACATCAAACTGATAAATATCCAGTCGCCCCAATCCACCCTTGCGGTCCGAAGCAAAATATCCCTTCTTGCCCCCCGCATCGATGTACAACCCAAATTCATCCTCCGGGGTATTTAATCCTGAACCCAAGTTCTCCGGGGTCGACCATTGGGCATCAGCACCCATGCGCGACATAAAAATATCCGAGCCCCCAAATCCAGGATGCCCCAAACTGCTAAAGTACAACGTCACGCCATCGTAATGCAAAAACGGAGCATCATCGTCGTCCCGGGTGTTGATCGCTGGACCCATGTTTTTTGGAACACTCCACTTTCCTTGCTTCAAATAACTGATCCACAAATCTTTACCTCCAAATCCACCCGCACGGTTACTCGAAAATATCAGGGTATGTCCATCGCCACTAATCGCTGGCTGACAGTCCCAAGAACCCCCATTCACGGGCGATCCCAAATTACTGCCACGCTTCCAGCCCCGACCATCCAAGTCACTCACATACAAATCGCAACTACCCAATCCACCGGGCTGATTGCAACGCGTGTAGTACAAAGCAGACCCATCGGCCTTCACGCTCAAAGTGCCCTCATTCTCTGGGGTATTGATCTCGCCAGGAGCAGGATATGCTTTCTCCCAGAGAGAATCACGCAAATCACTCATGTAAAAATCTTCTTGCAACATGGCGTTTTCTGTACCACCCAATCGACGTGTAAACACAAACCGATCGCCGGAAAAAGGCATCCCCGGCCAATACTCATCTTTGTCCGTATTGATACTCGGACCCATGTTCTTAATCCGCAAATTCTCCGCGATGTTCACATCGTCCATGGCCGTTTTTACACTGGACTGCAGGCGCGATGCCTTCTCTTTCAATCGGGTCGATGCCCCGTGTTTTTGGTCGATAAACCCCGTGCGATTGGGCACTTCATCGAACTGCTTTAGTATGGCAGATGCTTCTTGAAGTCGCTTGTTTCGGTACAAATACTCCCCGTAGTAAAAATACATGGGCTGAAACAACGGCGCAACACGCAAACAATTCTGATACGATTTGCTCGCATTTTGGGTATCGCGCATCGCCTCGTATACCGATGCTTGCAAAGAATAAGCATCCGCGTAGGTTGGGTCGATCTTGATGGCTTTGTTTACCGCTGACAACGCTTTGGGAAATTCGGCGGCATTGAATGCCACAAATGCCTCATCCAATTGCTTTTTTGCCTTTGGATTCTGGGCACTCAAACAAGCCGTTAATCCAAAAATTACCCAAACACCCAAAAGGCGAATGTTATTTATACATGGGTTATTTTTCACAAATCTCATTTCTTCCAATGCAGGGTTTTGATCATGTGATACACATCTTGTTCCACAAATTGAAAAACCGGTGCAACACTATCAGATTCTGTGCGTTTATTGAAATACAAAGCCCCCCGCACGAAATGTTTCACACTATCGGTCAGATAAAAATTAAAATTGGTGGCTGTATTTCCCTGAATGCTAAAAATCAACCCTTTTGCTTCGGGGTTTAATGCGGAAGTAGGTCGTTCCAATATGTCGTCGGCTTTCTGCAAATGCTTGTTTACCAACTTCCGGGTATCGTAAATCAAGCTGTCGAAAAAAGCCCAATCCTTGAATTCGTAATAGGTCATGTGCAGGGTAACATCAAACAGCGGAAAATGCAAATTGTACCAACCGGGCGTATGCACGCCCTGGGCATTGGTGTCTGCCAACATGCGGGCATAGGCAGGCAATTGTAGTTCCATGGGCAAATCAGCAGCCGTGAACGGCTGATACGATTTGACGGGCAAATCCATGCGCGGATAAGCCTTGGGCTTGGGCACATATGACTCCCCGGTTCCGCCGCCGCAGGCGGCTAAGAACAAAACAACACAGAGACCAACGGCCCTCAAAACCTTATTCCCCAACATGATTTTTCTCTGTCGTAACCCGAATCTTTTTCACTTTGCGCGCATCAGCCGATTCAACCTTGAATTCCACCTGTCCTACCGCAACTTCATCGCCCCGCTTGGGCATTCTGCCCAAGCGCTCACTCACCATCCCGCCCAAACTATCACTCTCCAATTCCAAATGCTCGAATAAATCAATGGGTAGACCCACTTCGCGAACAAAATCAACCATCAACACCTTGGCCTCAAATACATAAACACCCTCTTTCAGCTGCACATAGCCCTTTTCCTCATCATCAAATTCATCCTGCATATCGCCAAACACCTCATCCAAAATGTCTTCCATCGTGATCATTCCGCTCGTGCCACCAAACTCATCCACCACAATGGCCAAATGGTTGTGATTCGTGCGCATCTCACCCAAAGTATCATCAATGGCCTTGTTTTCTGGAATGAAATAGGGTGCCTTTACAAACTGCATCCAATCAAAATCCGAACCCGCATCCAAATGGGGAATCAACCGCTTGATGCTCAACACCCCCACAATGGCATCGATGGTTTTATCGTAAACCGGAATGCGTGAAAATCCACTTTCCCGTACAACCGACAACAGTTTTTGGTAGTCCGTGGAACGCTCCACCGCCGTCATATCCACCCGCGAACGCATGATTTGCTTCACTTGAATACTGCCCATGTTCACAATGCCCTTCAAAATCTCTTTTTCCTGCTGAGCATCTTCTTGGTCTGTGGCCATGTCAATGGCCATCGACAATTCCTCGGGCGTGAGTTCATGGGCTTGGGGCTTCACACCGCGCTCCAACAAACTGCCAAACTTCACCAATAAAAAAGTGAATGGCGAAAAAAACCAAACAAAAGCGCGCATCGGGTACACCAAAAAACGCGCAGCCGACTTGTAATTTTGGGTGGCAAACACCTTAGGCACAACCTCCCCAAACACCAATATCACCACCGTAACAACAATGGCCTCCACAAAAAACTTCAACCAAGGCAATGCTTCGAGGTTAAACAACTTCTCGGTCAACAATATGGCAATCAATACAAAAGCCACATTCACCAAACTGTTCAACAACAGCATGGTCGCCAACAATTGTTTGGGTCGTTCCAATACTTCCAATATGTATCTAGACGTCTTCGACTTCTCCTCACGCAACGCCTCGGTATCCGAATCGCGGTGAGAGAAAAACGCATTCTCAGAACTTGAGCAAATGGCCGAAACCAACAAACACAACAACAAAATCAGCGAATACACCACAATTTCGGGCACATCGGCCGCGGAAATGGGTTGTACAATGGTTTGAATTATCAAGCCCGTGGGACCAGGATCATCTACACTCATGATTGCAAATTAAAATGGCAGTCCCTCATCCTCGTGATCCATATCCATGGCATGTCCGCCGTCGGTAGTGTTTGTCTCGCCATGCGAATCGCTGCGGGAACCTTCCTCACTGCGAGAAGCCAACATAGAACCCATCATTTGAAAATTGTTGACACGAATCTTGCGCGTCTGACGTTCCTGTCCCTCCGCATCGGTATAACGATCGGTTCGAATCTTTCCCTCCACATACAACAAACTTCCTTTTTTGAGGTATTTCTCGGCTGTTTCTGCCTGCTTATCCCACATCTCCAAATTGTGCCACTCTGTGCTCTCCAAACGCTGTCCATCCTTCGTGTAATAGTCGTTGGTGGCCAAAGTAACATTGGCTACAACCCTGCCATTGTCGAGCCGACGAACCACAGGGTCTTTCCCCAGTCTTCCCAATAAAATCACCTTGTTAATCATAATCTACGCTGTATTAAATGCTTAAAAATCTTGTTTGTTTAGGTAAATCTAATCATTTTTTCCATCAAACGATGCAAGGGCAGAGAGAGAATTGCGTCTTTTTCCAACCATTGCCAACCGTCATTCTTTACAAACTTATTGCTAGGAAGGCACAAATACCAACACTTGGCATGAATCGTTTGATGGGTAAGCTGGTGTTTGAACGTTTTCTCGCCTTCCACGATTATTTTTTCCACAATACCCCATCGACCCAAAACAGCATCCAAATCCCAATCAGCGGTATCGCCCTCAATCAACGGAAACTCGTGTAAATGCGACCAAATACCTGTGTCGGGCCGCCGAACAACAACGTGGTGATCCCCACAGCGGATGTCCACATAGTAATGAAACTTGCTGAGGGGTTTTTGCTTTTTTCGCGACACCGGAAGTTGTTTTTGCAATTGTTGCAAACGGGCCAAGCAACCATCGGCTAGGGGACAAACATCGCACTGCGGTTGGGTCGGGGAACAAACCGTGGCACCGACTTCAATCATCGCCTGGTTAAACACATTGGCATCCGCGAAAACCATCGCATCCTTGAGCAAGGAAAACAGCTTTTTTTGGAATGCTTGCGATTGAATATCTTCAACCAATCCGAAGAATCTGGCGCCTACCCGCTTCACATTGCCATCGATTGCTGGTACTTTTTCACCAAAAGCAAAGGACGCAATGGCCCCAGCCGTATACAATCCCACCCCGGGCAACTGCTGTATGTCTTGGAAGGTAGACGGAAATACCCCGCCGAGCTCGTTCATCACCATGCGCGACGCCTTGTGCAAATTTCTGGCCCGAGAGTAATAGCCCAACCCCTGCCAAAGCTTCAGCACATCGGCCTCATCGGCTTGGGCAAGTGACTGTATATCCGGGAACTGGCCAACAAATCGCTCATAGTATGCCAAGCCCTGTGCTACGCGGGTTTGCTGCAAGATAATCTCCGAAATCCATATGCAATATGGGTCGCGGGTTCGTCGCCAAGGCAAATCCCTTGACTCAAGATTGTACCATCTTGACAAAGTTTGGATAACTATTTGCATATTCAGTGGCAAAAGAACGGCTTTTGTATTTTTTTTGCACCTCAATTTATTATGACAAAGTCTGAAATCGTAAACGAAATTGCAGTGCGCACAGGTTTGGAGAAGACCGCGATTGCCGACACTATCGATAACTTCTTCGTAGTTGTTAAGAATTCAATGGTTCACGGTAGCAACATCTACCTCCGAGGATTTGGTACATTCGAATTAAAAAAACGTAAAACAAAGGTAGCCCGAAATATCAAGCGCAACACCAGCTTGGTTGTTCCTGCTCACTATGTGGCTCGTTTTAAGCCAGCAAAGGAATTTGCAATCTTGGTGAAGGATAGCAAGACCTTGGCTGATAAGCTCTAATCAACTTTACCTACCTTTGTCGCGTGGGAAATTTGAACCTCCGCGTATGGATGATTGCAGCAATCATTGGATTGTTGGGTATTTTATTGGTCGCAAACCGTTGGAAAACAGCTGAATTCACCCCGGTGGAAGCAGAAAAGAGTGCTGCACCCATGCAGGGAATGCAGGGCGATGGTTTGCCGCAACAAGAAATTTCGCGCATCGAATTCCTCAATGCCGTCTTTGAAAAGACCAAGCCTAGTCCGTTGGTGACACGCATCCTGACCGCAAAACCCGGTACCTACCCCAAGGATTCCTTGGAGCTGGCTCTGCGATGGGCAGAAGAAACGAGCAATGTTCCTCTGGTTGCCCTGTTACAAACCGATTTGGCCGAGCATTACGATGCCAAAACCGACGAAAAAAGCAAGAATGAAGTGGCGCGAAACCTGATTTTCTCTGCAGCCATGTCTGTAGAAAACCCAACCGCCGCCGCCTATCTCTTCCAATTGGGTAAAAAACACATCGATGAAGGCCTGGAGAAAAATCCCAAAAACTCCGACCTACTCAACGCACTCATCGTTTACCAAAGCGAGTATTTGAACGCCCCGATGCAGTTCTTGGGCACGCTCAAATCGGCGTTGGCAAGCGATAGCAACAACATCGAAACGCACTACATTCACCTAAATCTGTTAAAAAAGTCGCAACAGTGGCCGAAAGCGCTGAAAAAATGCGAAAAATTAATATCTTTGCAAGCCCAAAATCCTCGATGGTTGTTCGAAATGAGCGAAGTCTTTGGCGTAATGGGAGATTCTGTCAATGCAAAGGTTTATCTCGATTTGGCAGTAAAAACACAAAAAACAGTTCAATAATTTAAACAAAGGAATATGCCAAGCGGTAAAAAAAGAAAACGTCATAAGATTGCCACGCACAAGCGTAAGAAGCGTTTGCGCAAGAATCGTCACAAGAAGAAATAAGTTGGTTCTTCCACAATAACTAGGCATTTTGTCCAACGAATTAATCATACAAAAAGGTTCGTCTGGGGTTGAAATTGCTCTGCTATCGAACCGTAAACTCATAGAATTTCACCGCGAAACCGCCTCTGACGGATTTCAAGTCGGCGACTTCTACCTAGGGAAAGTCAAAAAAATCTCCCCATCACTTAATGCCGCCTTCATTCATGTCGGTGGTGAAAAAGATGGGTTTTTGACCTATTTCGATCTCGGCCCAAATCTCAAGTCCCTGCGTAAAGTGGTGAAATCTGCCATTGGTGGACATCCACGCGCTGCCGATCTTGACGCGTTTACCATCGAAGAGCCCATCGTAAAGACGGGCAAAATCGCACAGATACTCAAATCCGGGGAGCCCCTCTTGGTGCAAGTCATCAAAGAACCGATCGCCAACAAAGGGCCCAAAGTCACCTGCGACATTTCCATACCAGGCCGCTACTTCATCCTCGTACCGTTCACCAACCACATCTCCATCAGTCGGAAAATCGGGAATCCAAAAGAGAAATCCCGCTTGAAAGACCTTGCCAACAGCATCCGCCCCCACAACTTCGGGGTGATTGTGCG
>SXYY01000055.1 GCA_005788145.1 Bacteroidota bacterium | reverse complement strand
GGCCATGAATGACCGCCAGTTTCCAATATCATTGAATCATATTTCACGCCAACAGAGTCAAGTTTTGGCATCATTTTACCTGTTCCACAAAGAGTTACCACCAAGGGGTTGTTTAGCCCAGGTGCACAATTGTAAGAAACCGTTGCATCGTCTTTGGCATGACCCATCCATACGGGTAAATCTCCCGCAGAAATATAACTGGTTTGGTAGAGTCCACCGGCCATACTGTAAAGGGCTTTGATGGGACTGCTGTATCCATTGTTGCCAGCATCGCCATTCAGGGTTTTGATGCCGTTTTTGAGGATTTCTTGGAGATTCGCGTCTAGTTCAGACTCAGCCGTGACCCACCCGGTATGGAGGGATGCCACAGCGCCGGCGGAATAACCACCCAAGAAAAAAGCCGTTGTGTCGACCTTATACTGATTTGTGGTGGATGCATCTTTGACGAAGTAACGCAAAGAAGATTTTACATCGGCAATGGATTGCAGTACGGCGTTGAGTTGAACCTTTTTATCGGTGAGAAACAAGAATGCATTGGCCAATCGATAATTAACCGACACAGCAACATATCCTTTTTTAGCGAAGGCGGTGCAAAAATCGATGCAATCTTGGCTCGCTTTATCGCCAGCATAAAAGGCGCCTCCATGGACATAAACGATCAAGGGACGTTTACCTTGATTGTCGTTGTTGGGGGTATAGACATCCATTTTATGATAGTCATCACTGAAAACATCTGAGTATGTTACGGTGGTTTTGGTGACCGCCGAGAAGACGGGATCTAGGTACCGGGTATTCTGTGACTGGGCTGCATGGATGCCCAAACTTGTAATGAAGAGGATTATGCGTAGTTTTTTCACAGAGGCAATATACAAGAAAATAATTTTTTCTTAGGGAATAATCAAGTTGAATTTTCAGCGTAGTTGAAAAATAAGTTCGACGGGCACGGTCGGATTCATGTCGCTTTCACAGAATTCACTGTAGATGGTCCGTTAAAATGAAAAAGTGAAGCTTTCGCTTCACTTTTTCAAAAGGCAAATTGATTTGGTAGCCCCGACGAGAATCGAACTCATATCAAATGTTTAGGAAACATCTATTCTATCCATTGAACTACGGGGCCAAGGGGCTGCAAAATTAGCGCAAAGCAGTTGAATTTGAACGGCATTCGTAATCCTTGTAATTGTGTGGATTAATTCAAAGTCGCGCTTTTTGCGTTCTGCAATGGTTAAATTTGCATCCATATGCCTGAAACAGCCAAGGAATTTGCCTTTCAAAAAAACCTAAAAATCCTCATTTGGGTATTCGCAGCTCTCCTGGCATGGCCATTTTTACGCAGCCTAAGCACCAACAATGACCTGAATATTTTCTTTGGGGCTGCGGAGCGTTTGACACAGTTAAAAAACCCTTATACCCAACCTTATAATGCGCAGGGATGGGCTTTGTATTATTACTACAGTCCCTTGTTTGCGAGTTTGTTAGCACCATTTACCTGGCTACCTAAGTTCATCGTATCGGAAGAAATCCCTTTCGGACTTTTCCTTCTGAAGTTGTTGTGGAATGCCCTGAACCTCTATTTCGTATATCAGTTGGTTCAATTTGTGAATCGGACCTTCCAACCCCCAAAAAATAAAAAAGGTTTTGTTTTTTGGTTCTGCTTTGCCCTGCTTACCTATCGTTGGGTATTCTTGAATTTGCTTTACGGCCAAATGACCATCCTCATCGTTTGGGGTGTTGTGAAAGCGTTTGAGGGTGTCATTTCTGGTTCGATACAAAAGAATTTGGGACTGGCCTTCGGAGTTACCCTGAAAATTTTGCCAATCTACATGGTTGGACAACTTTTTCTCATGCGCAAGTGGTCGGCTTTCTTCATTGCGGTGTTGCTTTCCGTGTTGATGGTGTTATTGCCGTATGTCTATTTGCCAGCAGCCTATCACACAGAAATCTTGTTAAGTTGGCTTAACAACATCAATCCTTTTTCCAAGAACCACATTGTGGAATTGGGCGAGGGGGGGTTTATTGATATGGGCGCTTTGATTACCAAGTATTTAACTGGACTCAATGTTGAAGGGGAAGCAAGGATTGATTGGTTTTCTATGGGAGAGAGGGGTGTGTTTAGTGCCACTCAGGTTTTCCGATTGATGGTGCTGGCATCGTGTTGGTTTTGGTTGGAAAGATTCAGGAAATTGGCCATTCAACATTGGGAGTTGTTATCCATGTCTGTGTTTTTGGCCTGCATCCCACTTGCTTTTCCCCATCAGCGCGATTATAGTTTATTCATGGTTTGGCCATTGCTTTTGTTTGTGTTGAACGATGTGATATTTCAACGAAGTTCATTGCACAGACTCACCGTCTATGGACTTTTGGTTGGTGCCATACTGATGGGTTCTGTGATTTTCTTTGAGGCACTTCCTTTCGATATGCGTCGCGACATCAGTGGTTATCGAATCCAAGGGATTGGTGGATTGGTCTTTTTAATTTTTTCCCAGGGGTATTTGTGGACCAAATCGAATGGACATCGCGGTGATGTCGGGGTGTGATTGACAGAGTTTCGTATTATCTTTGACTCAATTCTAATTTCATGAAAAAATTGTTCTTTGCTCTTTTCTTTTCCGCCACGTTAATGGCGAACGCCCAATTGTGTACACCCGATACAACCATCAAAGTTCCTGGCTTTTATCCAAGCCAATTGGCCGATGGTGCAGTGGGAACGCCCTACAATCAAACAGTGATGATTTTGTCGTTCAAAGACACTTCAGCCATCGTAGGGGGTAGTAAACAAAAGGTGACCATTGATTCCTTAAAATTGACCAAAGTAATCGGTTTGCCAACTGGGATGGGATATGTTTGTTATGAGCCGCGCTGTATCTATTTGCCTTCAGCAGTTCGTTGTATCAAACTCAATGGAACCCCCACCCAAGCGGGATTGTTTCCGTTGAAATTCGCTGTAACAGCTTATGCCAAACTGAATGGGTTTTTCCCCGTTGCACAACCCGACACCATCAAGAATTTCAGCATTTTGATTACCGGTACAAGCGGAGTCGCCACCATTCATGAAAACAACCAATTATCGGTCTTCCCCAATCCTACCAAGGATATTTTGCATGTGGCACACCATAGTGGCCGTCAGCCCCAGATCATCTCCATGACAAGTTCAGTTATTCCCATGAATTGGGAATTGCAGAATGGTCTATGGATGGCGCAAACCCAAGGGTTGCCCTCTGGTGTTTACACCGTGTTTGTAGGAGGAATCAACCGCATTTGGATCAAAGAATGATGACAAAGTTTTACGTTGAAATTCCCAAGCAGAAAGCAGAATTGCCTGCCATCATTGTATTGGGTGTGGTTTGTTTTGTTGGATGGGCTTTTCACTTTGGAATTTGGGGCATGATGGGCGGTTTTATATGGCTTGGTTTGTCTGTACCTGCTGTTTATTGGCTCTATAAAAAGAGAACAGGAACCTATTTCATTCAAGCCGATGAGATTGGCATTTCATTCCGCATTCACTTTTTCTCTCAGTTTAAGTCAATCCCCTGGAAGTACTTACAGCGAATCGATTACCTCCTGTATGAAATTAACTTTATGTTGAAAGAAACTGCCCAGGTGGTTTCTTTGGCCACCAGCAGCATGGAGGATGAAGATACTGAGGCCTTGAAGCAATACATCTCCGACGCCATCGCCAAACGAGAGGAATAATTTTCCTTTACCTTTGCAGGTATGTCGTTTCAACCCCATTTTGATTTTGTAGAAGAACTTCGTTGGAGGGGTTTGCTCCACGATGCCATGCCCGGAACCCATGAAATGCTCAACACAGAGCAAGTAACGGGGTATGTGGGATTCGACCCTACCGCCGATTCCTTGCACATTGGAAACCTGGTTCCCATTATGCAGTTGGTTCATTTTCAGCGGGCGGGACACAAACCAATCGCCTTGGTTGGGGGTGCCACCGGGATGGTTGGAGACCCAAGTGGAAAGAGCGACGAGCGCAAATTGTTGGATATCGCGACAATCGAACACAACATTGCTTGCCAAAAAAAGCAGTTACAAAAGTTCATTGACTTTGGCGATACTGGAAACCAAGCCAAAATGGTCAACAACCATGATTGGTTTAAAAACTGTTCGTTCTTGGATTTTATCCGCGACGTGGGCAAACACATTACGGTGAGTTACATGATGGGCAAAGACAGTGTTCGCAATCGCTTGGAGGCAGGGGGAATTTCATTCACAGAATTCTCTTACCAATTGGTTCAGGGCTACGACTTTATGCATTTGTACAAGCATGAAGGTTGCAAACTCCAGATGGGTGGCAGCGATCAGTGGGGTAACATCACTACAGGTACTGAACTAATCCGCAGAATGGCGGGTGGCGAGGGGTTTGCATTAACTGCGCCTTTAATAACCAAATCGGATGGGACCAAATTTGGGAAATCGGAAGGTGGCAACGTTTGGTTGGACCCAGCCAAAACATCCCCCTATAAATTTTACCAATTTTGGTTGAATGTGGCCGATGAAGACGCCGTTCGATTCATTAAGATTTATTCATTGAAAGGCAAAGCAGAAATCGAGCAGCTTATCGCAAATCATACCGGACAGGAACATATGCGCGCTTTGCAGAAAGCGTTGGCCGCAGAAATGACGGTTCGCGTGCATTCAGAGGCAGATCTGGCAATGGCACTCAAAGCCACACAAATTTTCTTTGGCAATGGATCAGCAGAAGATTTGAAAGCGTTGGATGAAGCCACCTTGGCAGCCGCGTCTGAAGGAATGGAACGATTTGAAGTTTCCCGTGAGTCTTTGCACAACGGCATTCATGTCATGGATTTATTGGCTACACATACCCAGATTTTCCCTTCAAAGTCTGAAGCGCGTAAAATGCTCCAAGCCAACGGATTCGCCTTTAACAAAGACAAATATACCGATGTAGACGGCGTGGTAAATACGGATATGTTGATGCACAACCGCTACCTCATCGCCCAGAAAGGCAAAAAGCAATACTTCTTGATCGAGGCGGTCTGATAGGGAATCGCGTTGAAGCCAAACCGGTTACAACTTTTGCGTCACCATTTTCTCTAAGTACACCCCGTAACCACTCTTTTTCAATGGTTGTGCGATGGCCAATAATTGGTCGGATGTAATGAAGCCTTGACGCCAAGCGATTTCTTCGATACAGCCAATTTTTAGGCCTTGGCGGTCTTCAATCACTTGAACGTATTGTCCGGCTTGCATCAGCGATGTAAATGTCCCCGTATCCAACCATGCGGTTCCGCGCTCGATGATTCTTACCTGCAATGCATTCTTTTCCAAGTAGATGCGGTTAACATCGGTAATTTCGAGTTCGCCCCGGGGCGATGGTTTGAGGTTACAAGCAATTTCCACAACTTGGTTGTCGTAGAAGTACAGACCCGGAACGGCGTAATTGCTCCTGGGTTCAAGGGGTTTTTCTTCTATGCTGATGGCATTTAACTGTTCATCGAATTCAACCACGCCGTATCGTTCATGATCGCTCACGTGGTAAGCGAACACGATGCCACCTTTTGGATTAACACTGCTATTGAGCGTGTCTTGGAATGTTGAGCCAAAGAAAATGTTATCGCCCAAAATCAAGGCAACCGAATCATCGCCAATGAAATCTTTGCCCAAAATGAAAGCTTGGGCCAGTCCATCGGGTGAAGGTTGAACACAGTATTCGAATTTGCATCCAATCTGACTGCCATCGCCCAACAATTTTTCAAAATGTGGGAGGTCGTGAGGTGTACTGATAATGAGTATTTCGTTGATGCCCGCCATCATCAGAACCGATAACGGATAATAAATCATGGGTTTGTCATACACTGGCATCAACTGCTTGCTCATGGCCAGGGTAAGTGGGTGCAGTCGGGTACCAGATCCGCCGGCAAGAATAATCCCTTTCATATCACAAAGGTATGATTTGACGGCGATTGGCGGTTAGCAGCCCGTGAAATCTTCATGAAATTAGGGAGTGCTTTGGGGAATCGCCTGATAAACCTGAACCCAATCTACTTGAAAATCTGATGTGTGGTTGCCGGATTCAACCAAATTGGGTAGGTACTTGTTTTCCAACGCGTTGTTGAGAATCAAATACATCGGTTCGCGGTAATATTGGCGCATCCACTTGTTCAGTTTAACCGATTTAACCCGCACGTTATCGGTGTAGAATTCAATGCGCTTGGGTGTCCACAAACAGGCGTAAACATGAAACGCGGTATCGGTATCTTCGCTTAGTCTGAACTTTTTCATCATCATTTGCTTGGTGTGGGTTTCCACCTTTCCCGTATGGATGGTCATGGTTTGGGTGTGAACTTGTTTGCCTGTTGCGCCGCCATACATCTCAAAAATATCGATCTCCGGTGGCCAGTTGTTTCTTCCCGTCAGCCACCATGCTGGCCACGTTGCAGGTCCGGAAGGATTTTTACTGCGGATGGCAAAGAAACCGTAGGTGAAATTCTTGGAATGGAATGTATTGGCCAATCCGATGCTGTAAGGAATCAAAATGGCAGGTTTGAATTCGCTGTTTTGTGATTGGGTTTGGCTGGCAATGGCACTGGCCTCATCGATGTTGGATTGGGAAGATGCTACAATCCGACCTTGGGCGTCTACCCAGCCAGTTTTTACCAAATTGGGGAGGATGGCATTCGTTTCAATTTGTGCGCGCTTCATCCGTTCTTGTTCGTTTAGTGGTTGGCTTTCAAGGACCACCGGTGTGGGGATTGGTTCATTGAGGAGATGAAGGCAACCGTTGCCGACGAATACTTGGGGGTCACCATAGAATTGGTGAACGTTGTCGGGGTGAAACCGGCCCCATGGCTGTCCTTTCGACCAAATATCCGCATTCCAAACATTGAAGGAATCTTCGAAAACGGGTTTGTAGTGACGAATCTTTTTCGGCAAGATGAGTGTTTGGCTATTTTTGGCAGACCATCTGGCGTTTAGGCCGATGATGGCATTGCGAAAATCCCAGTTTTTCTTGAAGTACATGCCCACTTTGGCTCGACCGAACCCATCGCGTGTACTATCGATTTGGGGCGATGTTGGGACCGAAGAACACCGCGCAAATGTGACCCCACGTACGTTCCCAAAAATTAGGGCGAAACAGAGCAAAAATCGCATTTTGAATGTGGTAAAAGGGGCTGTGCGATTGGCAGAAAACGGCATAAACAAAGTTAAGATTTTCATAGTAGGTTTGAAGTAGTGAGTGAAACACCATTTAAATCGGGATTTGTAAGCATCATCGGGATGCCCAATGCAGGTAAAAGTACCTTGTATAACGCGTTGTTGGGGGAGAAGTTGGCCATCGTGAATTCGAAGGCGCAAACGACACGACATAGGATTTTTGGCATCAAAAACGGGGAGGGACATCAGATTGTATTTTCGGACACCCCCGGAATTTTGCGCAAAACGAGCTACGGCATGCACGAGCGGATGATGAAGCTTGTGAAAGAGAGCGTTGACGATAGTGATGTTTTGATTTTACTGATCGACATCAATGGCAAGGACTTTTCCGAGGAGGTGCACGAGCGTTTTGATCGTTCCAAGGCAAAGAAAATTGTGGTGTTAAACAAGATTGACAAGGTTCAGCAGCAGAAGTTGGAAGAGAAATTGGTGTGGTTAAAGAAGACGTTTGATGCAGATGTATATTTGGCCATTTCTGCGCAGGAGAAGTTTCAAATTGATGTGCTGGAGAGCTATCTTGTTGGTTTTTTGCCTGAGCATCCCGCGTATTTTCCGGAAGATCAACTGACCGATAAAACGGAGCGGTTTTTTGTGAATGAGATCATCCGAAACAATGTTCTGAAACTGTATGAAGAAGAGGTGCCCTATTCTGTAGAGGTTGTAACCTTGTTGTTCAAAGAGGAGCCCAAAATATTGCGATTGAGTTGTGAAATCATCGTGGAAAGGCCCTCACAGAAGCCGATCATCATTGGTAAACAAGGCCAAAGTATCAAGCGATTGGGCATCGAATCAAGAAAAGAATTGGAGCAATTTTTCCAGAAGCAGGTGTATATGGAATTGTTTGTGAAAGTGCGAGAAGATTGGCGAAACAACAAGAAGATGTTGGATCAATTTGGATACGAATCGGAGTAATTTTGGTTAGCATGCCAATGGCTTGGATGGTTAAATATCAACGAATTGGGAACTTTTTACGGCACATAGTTGCAGTGGTTGGAGGAGGCGTTTCTTTTTTAGGTCGTACGCGGATCATTGTTGGCATTGGCATCGTGGCGATTACGCTGTTGGCATTCACGCTATTTGTAGAGACTGATCAACCGGGTGTATTTTCATTTCCGAGAAATTTAGGATCCAACGTTTCAGCCCAGTCTGCCATTGCAGATTCATCGTTGGTGCATGGTTTTGCTGGCGATACCGTGTATTTTGTTCAGTGCAATGGAAAATCAATCCGTGTTGAAATCCGCGTTGCTCGATTTGCGAATACATCGACTCGTCGAAAAATGTTGCTGCTGTTGCCGGGTTGGAATTTTGCCGATACGCAGTGGTGCACACGAACGCGGGTTTGCGATGAGGCCAGAAATCGAGGCTACGATGTGATGTTGGTGGAAATGGGTAAGAGCGTTTACATGGATAGTTTGTACCCGCAGATGCGCGCTGATTACCGGTTGCATCCCACGCGGACGTGGTTGTGGGATTCTGTGCTAAAGCCACTTCAAAAGAGGGGTTATTTTACTGACCGAGGCATACCGGAAGATTCGGTAGGGACGTTCGATGGTCACGTTTATTACAGATCATTGAAATTGCCAGTACCCACATTTGTGATGGGGTTATCGACGGGTGCAAGAGGCGCTTTGCTACTGGCATTGGAGCATCCTGAGGCATTCCAGGGATGTGCTGGTTTGAGTGGTGATTACAATCCGTTGTTGATGAAGAACGACAACCTGATGATCAATTGTTTGGGAAAATTTGATGAAGTGCCATGGCGATGGAAAGGGAAGAACAATATTGAAATGCGGATATATGCTTTAAAGGTTCCCCTATTTTTGGCCCACGGAACCGATGACAAAGTAGTTCCTTGGCAACAGACAGAATCGTTATTCAAAGCGATGGAGTCATCCGTTAATTTTCAGAAACGGGCATCGACTTTTCAAAAAGAACACACCGACGTAGGTTTTATCCGCACGTTGTTCTTGAAAGGCGCCGGACACAATTATTCGTTCTGGAATGAGGCTGGCCTTAAGTCGTTGGATTACTTCGACGATTTACAAAGCTCAGACTGAGCTTAATTGATCGTTTTTGCACTAAATTATGTGATTAATAAACTCGCAAAACAAAAAAGTCGCCACTACTGACGACTTTTCTCTCTTCGGAGCGGGAACAGGACTCGAACCTGTGACCTTCGGGTTAT
>SXYY01000054.1 GCA_005788145.1 Bacteroidota bacterium | reverse complement strand
TTCCGCAGGCAATTCTTTGGAAAGGCGAAGAAGAAGCTGAGCGCATTTTTTGTGAGTGGCATAAAATATTCGGAGAGGATTATTACATTGAATTACAGCGTCACGGACTACAGAATTTGGATGGAACTGGCATATCGCAGGAGGACATCAACCAGATACTGATCAAATGGGGTCGAAAATATAACGTGCCCATCATCGCCACGAACGATTCTCACTACACCGACAAGAAAGATGCGAATGCACACGACATTTTGCTTTGCATCAATACAGGTGAGTTTCAAAGTACCCCAAAGGCCAGCAATGAAGAGGGTGGGAAGGGATTTCGTTTCGCATTTCCGAACGATGAGTTCTTCTTCAAAACACAGGCTGAAATGGAGGCACTTTTTGCCGATATCCCTGAAGCCCTCGACAATACCAATCGATTGATTGATTCGATTGATCCACCCAAACTATCAAGAGACATAGTACTTCCAAACTATGCTTTGCCCACAGGATTCGATGACCAGAATGTGTTTCTCAAACATTTGGCCCACGAAGGATGCAAGAAGCGCTATGGTGGCGTCATTCCCACAAATGTGCAAGAGCGATTGGATTTTGAATTAAATACGATTACACATTCTGGATTCGCAGGTTACTTTTTGATTGTACAAGATTTTACCACCGCCGCCAGAGAAATGGATGTGTGGGTTGGTCCAGGTCGAGGCTCTGCTGCAGGTAGTTTGGTGGCCTATTGCTTGGGTATCACCAATGTGGATCCGGTAAAATACGATTTGCTGTTTGAGCGTTTCTTGAATCCTGAGCGTGTGAGCATGCCCGACGTCGATATTGATTTTGACGATGTTGGTCGAGATCGTGTCATTCAGTACGTCGCCAAAAAATATGGGGAACGTCGCATCGCCCAAATCATCACTTACGGGACGATGGCTGCCAAGAGTGCCATTCGCGATGTAGGTAGGGTGTTGCAGTATCCATTGCAAAATACCGATCGATTGGCGAAAATGGTGGTGGGGAACTTGAACCTTCAGACGCTATTGCATGTTGATCCAGACGAACTTGCAAAAGACGACTCCAAGAATTTAAAGCCCGAGGAAATCGACAGCATTCGCGAAATACAAAAGGTTTATAATGGCAACGACGATGCTGCCAAAGTGCTAAAAGACGCAGAAAAACTCGAGGGTAGTGTAAGAAATACCGGTGTGCATGCTTGCGGAATTATCATCGCACCGCAGGACATCGATGAGTTGGTGCCTGTTGCACTTTCCAAAGAATCGCAGTGGATTCAGGTACAATACGATGTGAACCAAATTGAAAAAGCAGGTCTCCTGAAAATGGACTTTTTGGGGTTGAGTACGCTCACCATCATGAAGGATGCCATCAAATTGATCAAAGAGACCGTGGGCGATGTCATTGATTTGGATACCATTCCGCTCGACGATGTCAAGACTTACGAATTGTTTCAACGTGGAGAAACCAATGGTGTGTTTCAGTTTGAAAGTCCAGGAATGCAGAAGTACATGCGCGAACTCAAGCCCACGCAATTTGGTGATTTGATTGCCATGAATGCATTGTATCGTCCCGGACCGCTGAAATATATCCCCGATTTTATCGATCGGAAACACGGACGCAAACCCGTGGTTTTTGATTTGCCAGAAATGGAAGAATATCTGAGTGAAACCTATGGTATCACCGTTTATCAAGAGCAGGTAATGTTGCTGAGCCAGAAATTGGCTGGGTTTTCCAAAGGCAAGGCCGATGAGCTTCGCAAAGCCATGGGTAAAAAGAACAAAAGCATCATCGATCAGCTCAAGGGCGATTTCATGGCCGGTGCGTTAGAACGAGGATTCGCTGAGAAAACCTTGGAGAAAATCTATTCGGATTGGGAAGAATTTGCACAATATGCCTTTAACAAATCGCACTCAACCTGTTATGCGGTCATTGCATTCCAAACAGCCTATTTAAAAGCCAATTATCCGGCCCAATTCATGGCTGCAGTGTTGAAGAGCAACATGGGCGATATCAAGAAAATCACCTTCTACATGGAGGAGTGTCATCGACAAGGAATCAAAGTGTTGGGGCCCGATTTGAATGAGAGCAGGAATGTATTTACCGTTACGCCGAGCGGACAGATTCGCTTTGGTCTAAGTGCTGTAAAAGGGGTGGGCGATAACGCCGTGGAAGAGATTTTGCTTGATCGCGACAAAAATGGACCGTTCAAGAGTTTGTTCGACCTCACTATGCGTGTGAATCTTCGCGCCGTGAATAAGCGCAACATTGAAAACATGGCAAAGGCCGGAGTTTTTGATTTTGACCCAAGGTATCACCGGGCCCAATATGTGAAAGAGGATGCCAACGGAACCAATGGCATTGAACTCGCCATTCGCTACGGACAGCGAATCCAACAAGAGAAATTTAGTGGTCAAATGGGCTTGTTTGGAGGCGGTGCAAACCTCAATAACGAGGAACCCAAATTGCCACAAGTCGATAAACTCACCCTTCTTGAAGAACTCAAAGAAGAAGAAGAATTGGTGGGGGTATTCCTGAGCAAACACCCCCTTGACGACTTCAAATTTATCTACGACAGTATCGTGACCACAAGCGTCAAGGAATATCGAGACGCATTGGAAAATAAATCACCCCAAGTGTTTCAAATGATGGGAATCATTACCAGTGCCAAAGAGTTTATGAGCCAAATGGGATACCCCTATACGCGATTCAATTTTATGGATTACTCTGGGACGATTGAATTGTCCCTATTTAAAGAAAAGTATTTGAAATTCAAGCACTTGGTTGATAAAGATTACATATTGCTCATCCAAGGACAAACGGATTACTCCAAAACCAAAGACGAAATGCGGATGAATATTCACCACATTCAACTGGTGTCGGATGTGGATCCTTTAACCATTTATCGATCTATCCAAGTGGATATGACACCTTCTGATTTGGAACAAGGAAAACAGCAAATAGTGAGCGATGTCCTTTCGCAGTTCCCCGGTAAATGTCCGCTGTATTTCAATTTTTACGATGCCGATGAAAACATGACCCTTCGCATGGTGTCAAGAGCAGGTTTGAATTTCACAAACGAGGTACGTGAGATGCTCAACGACATGGAAGTGGTTTACACGCCCAGGTTGGATGATCGTTGGTTGGTTGAACGCAAAGATGAAAGTCGCAGGTTTTACAATAGCTAGAAATTTGGTTCAAGCCGATTATCCGCTGAAAGAGGCATTGCTTTCGGTGTTGCCCCTGTGTGATGACATGGTCATTGCTGTTGGAAATTCAGTGGATGGCACAAAGGAGTACATCGAGGCAATGCAAGAACCCAAGATTCGATTGTTTGATACCATATGGGACGACAGCAAGCGAGAGGGTGGCGCGGTGCTGGCAGATGAGACCAACAAGGCCCTTGATCAAGTTGCAAAGGATGCGGATTGGTTGGTTTACATTCAAGCCGATGAGTGTCTGCATGAGCGATATTTGCCCGTGGTCAAGTCGGCCATGGAAAAGTATTTGAACGATGCAGAAGTCGATGCCCTGTTGTTTGACTATTTGCATTTTTATGGCAATTACTCGATGGTTGGTGATTCCCGACGATGGTATCGCCAAGAAATACGAATTATCAAAAACAACCGCGACATTCGCAGCTGGAAGGATGCCCAAGGATTCAGAACTGCGGATGGTAAAAAGTTAAAAGTCGCCAAAATTGATGCCTGTATCTACCACTATGGATGGGTTAAGCACCCCAAATTCCAACAACAAAAACAAGCTCAATTTCATCGCCTCTGGCACAACGACGATTACATGGAGAAGAAAGTATTGGTGAGTGATGAGTTTGACTACGGTGGAATTGATTCATTGAGGCATTTTGAAGGAACTCATCCAGGAGTGATGAAATCCCGAATCGATGCAATGGATTGGCAGTTTGATGTCGATCCTACCAAAAAGAACTTTGGCTTAAAAGCAGGACTTTTGCATTGGATTGAGAGAATCAGCGGATGGCGGGTAGGAGAGTATAAAAATTTCATTCGAATTCGATGATAGACAAACGAGTAGTGATTATTGGTGCCGGTGCATCCGGATATTTCACAGCCATACGGCTGAAAGAATTGAACCCATCTGTGGATGTGTTGATTTTAGAAAAAACAGGCAAAACCTTGTCGAAATTGAGGATTAGCGGGGGCGGACGTTGCAATGTTACCCATGATTGTAAAGGCGTATCTGCGCTATTACAACATTACCCTCGGGGCAAGACTTTTTTGAAGAAGATCTTTCATGATTGGTCTGTTCAAGATACCATTGATTGGTTCGAAATAAATGGTGTGCCGTTGAAGACAGAAGCGGATGGTCGAATGTTTCCGCAATCCGATTCTTCAGAAACGGTCGCCCAAATGCTAGAATGGAAAGCCAAAAAGTTGGGTATTGGTCTTCGCAGCAATGCTTCAGTTGTGACCATTGTGCCCATGCCCAAAGAAGGTGCTTATCGATGGCAATTGAATTTCAATACGGGCGGTAGCGAAATGGCCACAGATGTTGTTCTGGCAATGGGTGGATTCTCCAAAGAGTCGCAGTACAACATGATTTCGACATTGGGGGTGGATATTGTTCCGCCGGTTCCTTCGCTATTTACCTTTAACATACCCGATGCCACGCTGCATGTCCTTCACGGTCTCTCTGTGCAAGATGCAAAAGTGAAACTCACTGGTTACCCTGAGGCATATCACGGCCCTTTGTTGGTGACCCATTGGGGACTGAGTGGTCCAGCGGTGCTTAAGACTAGCGCATGGGCTGCTCGATGGATGAACGAAAAAGCCTATTGCACCACAGCTTTGGTATCGTGGCTCAATCTAAGCGAGGACGAAATGCGAGAACTGTTGCGTACTACGCTTGAGGCGAACCCGAAGAAGAGAATTGATAATGTATCAATCGATGGGATACCTCGCCGACTTTGGGAGTATATTCTCAAGCGTGCAGAAACACCGATCACAAAAATGGCTGCAGATTTAAGCAAGTTCGAGTTTAACAAGTTGATTGAAAATCTCTGTCGGATGCCATTTGATACGGATGGTAGAACAATGTTCAAAGAGGAATTCGTAACGGCTGGTGGAATTGACCTGAGCCAAGTAAATCCGAAAAGCATGGAAATAAAGGGCCTGACAGGTCTCTATGCTACAGGTGAAGTATTGGATGTAGATGGTGTAACCGGCGGGTTCAATTTTCAAGCGGCATGGTCAACCGCTGCGACCGCTGCTAAGGCATTGGCGAGCTAATCCTTGTCATTGAATTTATAACCCAAGCCACGGTGACTTAAAAAGTATTTTGGGTTTTTAATGTCCACTTCGAAATACTTGCGGAATGCAAGGATGAAATTGTCGATAGTTCGGGTACTTGGAAACACCGTGTAACCCCAAACAGTTTTCAAAATTTCCTCGCGCGTCACGACTTGGTTTTTCTTTTCAATCAACAAACGCAATAACTGGGCTTCTTTCTTGGTGAGTTTGAACTCCCCGTTGATTCCCATGGCTTTGTAACTATTAAAATCCACGAAATTTCCGCCAAAATTGTATTCCATGAAGTTGATTGCAGGATCTTCACGATGAGCGCGCATCAATATTTTTTGAACGCGAAGCAACAATTCTTCCAGTTCAAACGGCTTACTCATGTAATCATCTGCACCTGATTTGAGTCCGTTGATTCGGTCTTGTGCCGTGCTGCCCGCAGAAAGTATCAGGATCGGAACATTGTTGCTCGATAATCTAATGTGGTGGGTTGCTGTCAATCCATCCATGCTGGGCATCATGATATCCATGATGATTAGGTCAAAACTCTCGGTCTTTAGCTTGTTAATAGCAACAGCACCGTGAGGAGCAAGGGTCACTTTATACCCTTCAGATTCGAGATTGATTTTAAGTAGTTCGGCGAGGTCTTGTTCATCCTCAACAACCAAGATTCTGTAGTTAATCATTCCATTCGACAGTCGTAAGCGTTAAATACAATGTTGAATTTTGAGCCATTGGGGGTGTTCGAGGTTACATCAATGCTTGCTTTGTGTAATTGAAGAATTTGCTTCACCAGATACAAACCAAGTCCGGAACCTTGTCTACTCCGCGTTCTTTCATCGCCGATGCGATAAAATTTCTCAAAAATGCGGCCTCTCTCATCCATGGGTATGCCGATTCCTTGGTCAGAAACCGTTACGCCAAATACGCCGTCACGAATGAATGAATTCACGCTTACATTAACGCAGTTTTCGTCGCTATATTTTATTGAATTTGTAAATAAATTAATAAAAACGATTTTTAACATCTGCTCATCGCATAAAATTAAAAAATCTTGTGATTCAATTAAACTATTTTTTAGTATTTCATTGGCAGAGAACTGTCCTTCATCGATGGCTTTTTCAATAACTTCGTGAATTCGCACCCATTTTTCATTCTTGGTGGGTATTCGGTTCTCGAATTGTGTGGCCATGAGTACCCTTTCCATCATGCCAGATAGCCTATCAATACTTTGTTTGGAAATCTCCAAAATGCGGTCCTGGTTTTCCTTGTTTTTATTTCGAATCACAGTTTGTATGGCCAATTTTGCTGCGGCTATCGGCGTTTTTAACTCATGGGTTACGGCCATCATGAAATTGGTCTTTTGTTGGTTGAAACGAATGATTTTCTCAAGGTAATAATACATTAAGCCAATAATTATCAATGTGATAATGCCGACGGTGATTCCTTCCCCAAGCCAAGCATTTTGTTTGTTTTTGAGTTTTTTTCGTATTTGTGCTGTCTCTTGCTTAGGGATCGAGAAGGCAATTTTTACGACCATGGAATCGCCACCGACCAAACGTTTGTTTAATTGGGGGACCATTTTGTAATAGTTAGCACAAAATTTTGCTACTTTATCAATGTTATAAAAATCTTTAGTATTTATTTTGTAACTAAAATTATCTATAGTAAAATGTTGTTTTTTTACAAAGTCATCTGATTGAAATTTGTTGTAGCATAGCAGTTTTCTGTTTTCTAGTAACTCAAGTTGCAATTTTGACTCGGCCACACTGTATTTGAGAAGTGAATACGTCCACCAGCCCAAAGCCGCGGTCATGTACAACGCAATGAAAACGGCAATACTTGTTAATAAGCGTCGTTGTTTGATCATTTCACAGAAAATTTGGGTTTGCTTTGCCCAAAGGTCGCAATATTCCTTTGAACATTTTAACTTGCCTCCAATTAGTTTTCATGACAACCTATCCAATATTACTCGCCATTCAGCAGATATCCAGCGAATTATCACAAATCGAATTTCTTTTTTCAAACCAAGACACCGAACCTTACGGGTCGGACTACACCGAAGATTTGTTTTTTCAGCCCACCGCTGTGTGTTTTCCAGCTTCTACGGATGATGTATCTGCAATCATGAAGCGTTGCGATGCCCTCAATGTTCCGGTTTTTACCCGCGGCGCTGGAACAGGTCTATCAGGTGCGTGTTTGCCCGTTTCCGCGGGTTTGGTGATCAGTACGAAAAAAATGAATCGCATTGTGAGCATCGATACGCAAAACCTCACAGCGACCGTAGAAGGTGGTGTAATAAATGCCAATCTTAAATCGGCTGTGGAAGAACACGGGTTGTATTATCCCCCAGATCCCGCTTCGCAGGGAAGTTGTAGCATTGGTGGAAACTTGGCACATGGTGCGGGCGGACCCAGAGCGGTCAAATATGGAATTACGCGCGATTATGTGTTGAACCTGGAGGTGGTATTGGCAAATGGTGATGTGATATGGACGGGTGCCAATACGCTCAAGAATTCCACTGGATTTTCACTCACACATCTGATGGTGGGCTCAGAGGGTATGTTGGGTATCATCACTCAAGCTGTATTGAAGTTGATTCCGAAACCTACGCAAGAATTGCTCTTATTGGCATCCTTTGCGAATCTTACCGATTGTGCCCAAGCCGTGAATGCGGTCCTCTTGTCGAAATATAAACCATGTGCCATCGAACTGATGGAAAAGTCGGGTGTGGAAATTTCGATGCATGCAACGCAAACAGCATTTCCTACGCATGAAAGTGCTGAAGCGTATCTCTTGTTTGCTTTTGATGGGTTTGAGGGCGATGATTTGTTTGCTGAGGCTGAAGGGATTTTTGGAATTTTGGAAGATCACAATGCCCTGGATATTCTTCCGTCGCCCAATGCTGATGTGGCTGCATCGTGGTGGAAAGTGAGACGCGCAATCGGTGAAACCGTAAAACAGGTATCGCCCTACAAAGAAGAAGATACAGTTGTGCCAAGATCGGCGATGTCCGGTTTGCTTCAGAAAGTCAAAGAAATAGGAGAGGCCTATGGTTTTCAGTCGGTTTGCTACGGACACGCAGGTGATGGAAATTTGCATGTGAACATCCTAAAAAACGATATCGATGATTTGAGATGGAAGGAGGAAATACCCAAGGCGATTGTTGAAATATTTACTTATTGTAAATCCGTAGGTGGAACGATTAGCGGCGAACACGGAATTGGCTTGGTGCAGTCACAGTACTTGCCCATTGTTATGGGGGATACGCACTTTTCGTTGTTTAAAGGAATCAAGGCTACTTTCGATCCAAAAGGACTGCTCAATCCCGGAAAATGGCTCGGTTAAAGGTTGTTTAGGTCTCTCACCACAACGGTAGAAAAGGCCACCGGCTTGTCGCTGAATAGTACTTTCGTCTTGGCCCATGTTTCTTCAAAGAGGGCAGAATGTCGATATTCATTGAGGCAATCTTCACTTTCCCAAAGGCTGTAGGTTGACAATTGATTGGTTTTTCCCTCAGTTCGTAACAACTTTAGACCATGATTACCTGGAAAGTTTCTGATGGCCAATTTTGATGCATCAAACACCGATAGAAATTCATCTACCTTATCTGATTGAAAAGTCATGATTACAATACGATGGATCATTCTTTGAAAAATAATACAACGGGTTTGTCCTCGTTTAATGAAAGATATTGGGCCGCAGATCCAGCATTTACTGCAATTTGCATGATGTCGCCATGACCAAACATGCACAATTCCATTCCCTCGGGTACATCGTTATAAGATTGACTCAAACGCGAAATTTCCATCGTGTTGTTTAACATCAAACGGAAAGGGCGTCCTTGCCCAACCTCTTCAAAAAGCTGTTTGTTGATGTTCAAATAGGCATTCCCGTAATAATCGTTGTAAATGACCGTTAATCGCATCATGCCGTTAGAAAGTGTGGGCTGGGGTGGTGAGGAACGAACCATCATTTCTTTGATTGCAAATCCCGCGGCCTCCAGATCCATGTTCGCAGACAGCAATTGTTTCAGCGCCGGAATGTAAACCTCTTTTAAAGGATCGAAAATATTGATATTGTCTGCGGGTGTTATGTTGTAGTAAGTGATTTCTTCCTCACCAAAATATAGAGGCAACAGACCGGAATCTGGCCCCATAAAGTACTTTTCTTGGTGCTTAGCCACAACAAATCGATTGGGTAGGCGGCTCATGGTTCCAAACCGACAGATGTGCACTGTACCCTCTGGAAATTCGTTCAATACCAATTTTAAAAATACACTTTGACCCAAAATATGTCCTTTCTTAAAAGGTTGAGGGGTGATGAGTGTTTTTAATGATGCAAATTCCGTGGCCATTCTTGCCATCGCAACGGTATAATCGGGGGATTCAACCCGAAAATCGCAAATCAGATGAATGAGCGGTTGGAGCGAATGGTTGGTGTTCGGCATGAATTGGACGGCATGCAAATATATTCAATGTCCGAACGATTAGTGGGATAAATTTGACCTTTTCGAAGGGATGGTCATTTCTTGCAGCAACCACCACCAACTTTGTCGCCTTTCAGGGGCATCACTTTGCGGTCAACCACTTTTCCAATTTTGTCGCCTTCAACAATGCTGTAGCATCGATCTACAGAAAGACCTTTGATGTGCACTAAGGCTATCCAAAATTTTAGCCATTTTTCGATTTCCATCGAAGCGGGGATCGTCTTTGGGGTCTGTGGTACTCTGGCAAGATAGAAAAGTAGAAACGATAAGAACTAAAATGAAATGGGTAATGGTTTTCATGGAATGCGTACTGTTCACATTTGTTTAAACGGAAACGCATGGGTCATATTCTGTTTAGGCGGTTTTATGACACAAATCCAACAAATTCGGGGAGTTTCAATTGTGAGGTTCAAATTTCGGTGCGATAATTTGGTGGAAAATATGGGGGTAAAATCGGGTCAATTGACCCACGCACTGCTGAAAAAGGTGGGGATTTTCGTTTAGGTTTGTGTATTAATCAAAATCGCTTGTCAGAAAAAATTTATACCCTCGAACTGATTGACCCCCAAACATTTTTCGGTCCCAACAACCTTAACTTAACCATCATCAAGTCAAAATTTCCAAAACTGCAAATCATTGCTCGTGGAGAAGAAATCAAATTATTGGGTGATGATGCTTCTTTGGGTGCATTTGAAATGGCGATGAAGCAACTTGAAAAGACCTTTCTCAAAAACAAGGAACTCAACGAGCACATGGTTTTAGAAGCGCTTGAAGGGATTGCAGTGGAAAAATCCGCGGAATCGACATCGGCCAATCTGATAACCACAGGTGATACATTGCTCATTGGTACTCGAGGACAACAAATCAAAGCAAGAACCAGAAATCAGGTAAAAATGGTGAATGCGGCCAAGAAAAACGATATCATCTTTGCCATCGGACCAGCAGGTACGGGAAAGACGTATACCGCTGTCGCCATTGCTGTGTTGGCGTTGAAAGAAAGAGAAATTCGAAGAATTATATTAACCCGTCCTGCCGTAGAAGCTGGTGAGAATTTGGGCTTTTTGCCCGGTGATTTGAAAGACAAAATCGACCCTTATTTGAGGCCGCTATACGATGCGCTGGAGGATATGATTCCCAACGACAAATTGAAGAGCATGATTGAAAGTAGAACCGTGGAAATTGCCCCATTGGCCTTCATGCGTGGTCGCACCCTGGACAATTGTTATGTTATTTTGGATGAGGCTCAAAATAGCACAGATTTGCAATTGAAGATGTTCCTGACCCGAATGGGTCCCAACGCCAAGCTAATTATCACAGGGGATTTGACCCAAATCGATTTGCCAAGAAAACAACAAAGCGGTCTCAATCGCGCATTGCGCTTGCTGAAAAACATCAAAGGCATTGGCATGATTCAACTCGATACCGATGATGTTGTTCGACATAGACTCGTCAAGGAAATTGTACACGCTTACGATCGTGATGCGGAATGTGAAAAAGATTCAAATGAAAAGGGGTAGTACCCAAATAAATTTGTGAGCCAACAATATGTCATTGAAAGCGCTATCTGCTACCCAGTTTCAATTTGAAAACCAAACCCACTTTTACAAGGGGAAAGTTCGAGACGTATACAGCATCGGCGAAGATCTCTTGGTCATGGTTGCGTGTGACCGTATTTCGGCCTTTGACCATGTTTTGCCGAGGGCTATTCCGCACAAAGGCCAAGTCCTTAACGCCATCGCTGGTCTGTTTTTAGACAAAACAAGCGATATTGTGCCCAATTGGAAGATATCCATGCCGGATCCGCATGTCACCATCGGATTTCGTTGTGAGGCTTTGCCGATTGAATTTGTGGTTAGAAATTACTTGACAGGCCATGCATGGAGAGTGTACAGGTCCGGGGGGCGATTATTGTGTGGAAATCTATTGCCCGAAGGCATGAAGGAAAATGACAAATTCCCAACGCCGATCATTACGCCCGCAACAAAGGCCTCAGAAGGACATGATGAAGATACCACCTACGAGGAAATCCTAGAGAAGGGAATTGTCTCAAAGGATCGATTGGACGAATTGTACCGAATCTCATTGGCCCTATTCCAGCGTGGGACAGAAATAGCCGCGGAGAAAGGACTGATTTTGGTTGATACAAAATATGAATTCGGACTTCGAAACAACAACATCATGTTGATTGATGAAATTCACACACCAGACAGCAGTCGTTTTTTTTACGCAGATACCTACGAGGACTTGCAACGAAAAGCAATGCCTCAGCGTCAGTTAAGCAAAGAGTTCGTGCGTGAGTGGCTCATGGAAAATGGCTTTCAAGGCAAAGAGGGCGAATCAATTCCCTTTATGTCGGATGCATTTGTCAATAGCATCACAGAGCGATACGAGGAATTATACCACGCAATGACGGGCAGTCCCCTCATGCGAAGAGCCTATGAAAACATTGAAGTACAAATCGAAAATAGCATCAAAGAAGCACTCAATAAGATTGAACATGAATAAAGCAATCATTACATTGACAGCCACATTCGGATTTGCCGGAATGGCCCTGGCCCAAAATGTATCGACCTACGCAGGGAAACAATACCTCGGTAGTGGCGATTACAATGCAACATCCAACAACAACTTATTGGATGAGTTGTTTAGTTATCCATTTGGTATCGCGGTTGACAATAACAATCGGATGTGGGTCACAGATCAGCACAACCTCATGATTTTGGATGGTAGCCTGAGTCGAATTCGCGGTGGATTTCTGGGTGATCCAACATCGCCCGGCGCCATTGGAACGGAAAATGGAACGGGAACGGTATCTCGCTTCAATACGCCACAAGGAGTAGAAGTAAATAAGAATACCAATGATGTTTACATTGTGGATACAGACAACGCCCTGATTCGCAAAGGAACCCAGTTTGTGAATGTTTCCAATGGTACCGTTTTTACCACGGTAGCGGGTAATTACTCATTTACCGGCGATCACGTAGATGGTCTGACTTCAGCAGCTTATTTTAGTTCACCCACAGACATTGCCATCAACAGCTCCGGTGAGATGTATATCTGTGATTTTGGCAATGAAGTTATTCGCAAGATTTCGGGTGGCAAAGTGACAACCATCGCAGGGAAACCAAAGACTTCGGGTGACGCAACAGGGGTGGGTTCAAATGCTCGTTTCTACGCTCCCTCAGGAATTTGTTTAGAAAACGACAATTCCATGCTTATTGCTGACCGAAACAACAAGAAAATCAAACGATTGAATCTAGCAACCAACGAGGTAACGGATGTGATTTCAACTGGTTTGAACTTTCCAACCGATGTGGTAGCAGTAAACGGTCGGATATTTGTGGCTGACCAATATTGCATCAAAGTGTATGACGGGACAACCTTGAAAGTATACGCCGGACAAGAATTGGAAGTTGGTTATGTTGATGGTGCTGCCAAAGATGCGAAATTCGCATTGATCAATTTGTTTACATATCGCAAAGCAGATTCTGCGTTCTACATCTGCGACCAAGTGAACAATGTAATTCGCCGTTTGACCTTGCAAGATCCACCATCCGTTGCTTTTGTAGCTAACAAAACCGCAGTGAATGTAAACCAAACCGTTGCTTTAGTGTCGTCTTGCACCCGCACAACTTCATATACTTGGAGCATTACGCCCACCTCTTACTCATTGCAGTCCGGTTCAAAATTGACCGACAAAGATTTGTATGTATCTTTCAACGCCACGGGGTCTTACACAGTGACATTGGTGGGTGCCAACTCATCGGACAAAACAACCGTCACAAAATTGAACTACATCAATGTATCAAATACATCAAATTTGAAACCCATTTGTGACTTCACGGCGGATGTTGTTACCCCAAACAATGTGCAAACAGTGCGTTTGTTTGATTTGAGTGATAATGCCCCAACTTCTTGGCAATGGACCATCAATCCAACAACTTTTAGTTTCCAAAATGCCACAACGGCCGCATCGAAGAACATTGATGTCAAATTCTCCGCTTTCGGCATGTACAGTGTAACGCTGAAGGTAACCAATACAACGGGAACAGATCAGAAAACCAAAACCAACTACATCACTGTATTAGCCAATGCAAACAGGGTTTTGAACAAGTCGTTCGTTGTATTGTTTCCCAACCCAGCAACCGATAAAATATCTGTAAAGGGAATCGAGGCCATTTCACATGTTTCGGCGATGGCATCGAATGGACAGCAAACCCATTTGTCTTTCGTAGAAAATGAAATTGACATCACCAATTTGTCTGCGGGTATCTACTTCATCACCATCAAAGACAACATGGATGGTGTTTACCAAACCAAGTTGGTT
>SXYY01000053.1 GCA_005788145.1 Bacteroidota bacterium | reverse complement strand
GTGGATGTTTACCTCGAAATGGGAGAATGGGGAGTGGGTGGTCTATGCGATTTTGCGAGGGAGTTACGATCTGGGCAAATCGGTCAATTTGGATTTGAGCGAATTGGCAAAGGTGTGGTCTGAGCGCAGGGATTCCAATTTATCGTCGGGTGTTCTTGTGAAGGCCGTATCGGGCTGCAGAGCTCAGTTGCTGGGATATGATGTGAAGGAGGAGAAGTTGTCGGTATTGGGCGAGCAGAATTTGGCGCTTCCCAAGGAGGTGGAGTATAAAATCAGAAAAATAGAATCTGTGGGGCCGCGGGGCAGTAAAATTATCCGGCCAGAGTCCTACCGCGATATGCCCGCGGCGTTGGTGTGGAAATTGCGTTTTGAATAGCGGGAGCGCAAAAGGTCAATACACCCTAAAACAAAAAAGGCCTCGTCCGAGACGAGGCCTTTTTTGAAGAAGATGTTTGTGATTATCCTGCGCTACTTACGTTTACTGCATTTAAACCTTTCTTACCGTCTTTCAGTTCGAAGTTAACGGTATCGCCTTCGCGAATCTCGTCTCTCAAACCGGTTACGTGTACGAAATACTCTTGACCGTCTTCGTTGTCGATGATGAAACCATAGCCTTTGCTGTGGTTGAAGAATTTAACAGAACCTGTTTTCATTAATTGGTATTTAAAATTTATAAAATAATTAAGTGGGAAAGATAGGTAGGTTTTTTAGATAAACAACCTTTTTTGATGATTAATTCAATAAATCAAAGGGTTTTTTGAGATTATGCGGCTTGACCCAGTGATTTCATGTATCGGATGTGTGAACCGACTGCGTAAGTGAACGTGGGCATTTCGTTGTATTTCACATTGTATTTTTCACACAATGGAACCAAAATCTTGTTCAAAGCAGGATAATGCACGTGGCTGATGCTTGGAAACAAGTGGTGTTCTGTCTGAAAATTCAATCCGCCCATGAACCAAGTAGCAAAAGGTGATTTTGTGGCGAAGTTGTTGGTTGTCATTACTTGGTGAATCGCCCATTCGTTAGGAAGTCGCTCACCATTGGTGTCGTATTTCGCGCCATCCTCAAAATGTAAGTCCTCTACGGCATGAGCCAATTGGAATACCAAACTCAATACAATACCCATGGATATTTGCATCGCCATGTAGCAAACAAAACCCCATCCAATTCCCAAAAAATAAAGTGGTGCAACCACATAGAATAATGTGTAGCAAACTTTCGCTGTCCAGAAAATCAAATGCTCAGTGAAAGACATTTTGGGCATGGGCTGCTCGTTTACGGCTTTGTTGAAGTATTTCATGAAGTCGTTGGCATACATCCAGAAGATGATAGAGATACCATATAGGGGGAACATGTAAAGGTGTTGGTTTTTGTGATAGGGTTTGAAGGGTTGCGATTCACAGTGGCGCAAAATGGGTGCTTTGGCGATATCGTCGTCCAAACCATCCACATTGGTCCAAGTGTGGTGCAAGGTATTGTGTTTGAATTTCCAGATGAACGCGTGGCTGCCCATCAAGCTAAGGGAGTTTCCGAACAATTTGTTTACCCAACCCTTGGATGAGAAAGCACCATGACATGCATCGTGCATCACATTAAAGCCCGTGAAGGTGTGCATCTGTCCTATCAGAACGAACAACAAAATGCTTCCCCAAATCGGCATAGGAATACCCACTGCGGGAATATTTAATGCCAAAATCAATAAAATAGGTGTGACGATAATCGCGAATGCGGTTTTGCTCCACAATAGCCAGTTGCCATTTTTTGAAATTTTGTTGGTGGTGAAATAGGCATCAACTTGCGATCTCAGTTCGTTGAAGAAATCGTTACCGCTGTTGGTGAATTGAAGTGGTTTGGTTGCCATAATGCTTTAACAAAGAAAGTTCATAAAAGTTGAGAAAAGCGTAATTTTGTCTGAATTAGTGTAAAAATAACACGTTTTATATGGCAATTCCTACACGAATTCCCGGATTGGCAAACAACGTGAGGCCTTGATTTTTTCCCATGGGTACGGAGCGCTGGTCTGTGATGTTTCCGTTGCTCTTCACAGTTACATGGCTATTGCCAAAGTTCTGATAAAGAAAACCATAGCCCACCTCTGCGCCGATGAAGAGTTGTTTTCCCAAATAGAAATCTGCACCGAAAATCATGGTTGCACCCACGGAAACGGATTTTTTCGTGGTGGTGTTGAATGTGCCTCCTTGGGTGAATGTTTGACCATTGGTGGAATTGGTCAAATTGTATTCGTAAAATGACTTTCCCAATACCAATTCGGTGCCCCAATACGGCGATAACCGACGGGTTCCAGCGAGGTGTTTTTCGAAGCCCGGAGCGATGAAAATACTGCCTTCTTTGATGCTTCGTTCCATGTTGCCCATGCTCCCAACGATGACGGTGGTTTCGTTGTTTTGAGTGGCCAATAAACGAAGACGTTGCACCATTCTGTCTGAGCTGAATCTACGGATTTTAATATCATTCAACCCAAACCGCAACGCATTGTTTCCAGTTTGCGCATAAAATGTGGCTTCTGTACTCCAGTTGCCTGCTTGGGGCTTGATTTGGGGTTCGGTTTGCGCTGCCAATGCAGTGGTGGAAAATGCGAATACGGCCGAAATCAACAACTTCATGCTTCGAATATCTTGGGTTTGTGGCGAATTATTGATAAGACAGGGGAGAAAGTTGTGGACAGGCATCGCCATGAAAGCCGGAAATTTGTCGTGTGAAAGCAAAAACTTGGACACTGACCATGTTGTTGGGCTTGATGCCTGTTTTTGCGATGGCCCAAACGGATGATGAGGATTTGGGTAATCCCAATCCCACAGATACAGTTGCTTGGAACCTAAAAGACAGCATACTCATGGCTTTGGCATCAGTGCCCTCCTACAGTATGTGGTTCGATTCGCGCAATTCATTCATCTCTGCGGATCCTGTGAATGTTTTTGGATTGCGGTATGGCTTGAGTTGGGGCAAGATTTCCGCGTATACGGGCTATTATTTTACGACCTACAATCAAGGCATTGCGGGCGATTCCATCAGATACAAGTTCAACTACTTGAGTAGTACCTATGAATACCGTTTGTATAAGACCCACAGATTTTCCCTCACGGGGTTTGCCCAGTTGGGCGGCGGTATTCGCACGGTTAATCACCTCACCAACAACAATATTGCCAACAAGCAACAGTTTTTCATGCCCGTAGAATTTGGGGCATACGGTTCGGTGCGATTTCTTCGCTACTTGGGCGTGGGGGGTGGTTTGGGTACACGCATCGCACTGTTTCCTGGGGGACGGAACTTTTCTGGCCCTATTTACTACTTGGGTTTTACCGCGTTTCCATGGACATTCTACGAGGATGTTCGGCGCAAAGCGAAGAAGCACGGCATGAATTTGCCTTGACCCTATGCTGCGTCAAGCGGTGAATTACTCCGTGTTGCGATTACTTTTTCTCAGCGGCGGCCTTTTGGGCACGTTCCTCATCGAGGTGTTTCAAGAATTCCACCATTTTGTCTACATCGATGCGGTTGGCCACGATTTTGCGGTCTGCATCCAACACGTAAATGGTGGGGGAGGCCACAACATAATAGCTGTAGAGTGCATCAGCGTATTTTTGGCTTTGGACTTCGCCTCGAATAAGGTGGGTGAAAGCTTGGGTTTCTGGGTGGGTGTTGTAGTACTCTTCCAATTCTTTCTTTTTGTCACCACTAGACAGGGCGATGACTTTCCATCCTTTGTCTTTGTTGGCTTCGTAGATTTTGGCCAATTTGGGCATTACCTCTTTGCAATGTCCGCAGGTAGGATCCCAGAAAATCATCACAACATATGGACCGCGGATTTTTTGGGTGTTTAACCAGTTGCCTTTGATGTCTTTGAGTTCCAATTCTGGCGCAGTTTCGCCAATGAGTGTATGGGCTCTGCGGAAGGCATTTTCACACATTTTTGTGATGGTTGCACTGTCAACCCACCAGCTCTTGCCTTGGCAGTAGGTGCTCATCGCCATGCGAACGAAGGCGCGATCCAGGCCCATGATGTTGGAACTTTCAAAGCGGTTGGTCAAATACCAAATGAGGTATTTCTCCATTTCGATGGTGTTCTTGCATTGGTTGAGCAATTTGTCGGCCACCATCATGCAGGTATCGGCATCGGGCACGATGATTTTGTCGAAGTAGAAATCCAGGCGCTGCTTTACGATGTTTACTGGCATACGGAGCAGTCCGTCGTCACCAAAATCCATGTGATTAAGGTAGTGATTTTTGTACCAACGCAATGGCCAGGTGCTATCTTTGGTGCCGTTCGGGAGTGTAGGGAAAACTTCTGGGTAGGGCACGTTGATCATGGCCACTAGGAATTTGGAAAGCAAATGACCAGGGTTTTTGATGATATAGGCTGAATCGTAGTTGCCTTTTTCGTTCAGGTAGTTGTCGCGAATTGCATTGAGTGAGTCTTTGGTGGATTGGGGTGCCATCGAGTCGGCCTCGATGACTTGGTCGATGGCCATGAGTTTCTCAATCACGGCTACTTTGCCTTTTTGGTACTCCAAGAAGGCGGCGTTTTCAACAGATCCGCTCACCGACATGCTCTTGTAGTAATCACGGGTGCTCCAAGCAGTATCGAAATCAATTTGGAAATCGAGGTCGTCGTCGATGATGAATTCGAAGTAGTCGCGCTTTTTTGGAAACACGAACAGGTACATGCCTCGCTGTAATTTCTTGGTTCCCACGAATTGGGCGACGCCATTTTTGTCGATGACAGCGGTATCGCGGAGGTATTTTCCACCAATGTTGTGATCGGCTAGATACACCGTGTCGCCCGCGTAAATGTTGGTGATTTTGGGTGTGGCTTTCAGTGGGGTGATGGTTTTGAAACGGAAGCGGATGTTGTAGTTTCCGGGTTCACGGCCGTCCCAAGCGGGTGCGCCTTTGATGTTTGGATAATTGCCGAACACATTGGGTTTTACCGGAGCTGTTCGGGTGTAGGGGGTGAATTTTAATTTGGATTGTAACTGTTGATTGAGTTGTTCTTCAGTAACATTGTTTTGATCGGGCGTGATTGCGGGAAGGAATGCAGCATTGTTGTTTGCATTCACTGATTCTACAGGGGCTTTTTCGGTGGGACTGATCACCGTGGGTGCCTTGTCTTTGCCTTTGTTTTTCCCTTTTTGGGCACTCAAGCTTTGCGTGCTGCCGCAGCAAACGAGGATGAGGGCGAAGCAGGTAATTCCGTATTTTGACAAAGTGCGCGTAAGAATCATTTTCATAGTTGTAACAATCGAGTTCGAAATAGACAAATTTTGTTCCACTTTTGTTGTTTGGTCATGAATGACAATTCTTTTTACGAAAAGGTCTACGAAGTTGTGCGATTGGTGCCTGTAGGCAGGGTCACGACTTATGGTGCGATTGCCAAGTATTTGGGTGCTGCGCGCAGCAGTAGATTGGTGGGATGGGCGATGAATGTGTCGCATCATGTTCAACCGCCAGTACCCGCCCATCGCGTGGTGAATCGATTGGGATTGCTGAGTGGTAAAGCGCATTTTGGGCACAGCAGTAACATGGAAGATCGACTCAAAGCAGAGGGGATAGAGGTGCTAAACGACCAAATACAACACTTTCCAAATGTGTTTTGGGATCCGGAAAAAGAGTTGAAATTTATTTGAACAAATCCCACCACCAAGTGCCTTTGGGGTGTGGTGCAGTTACTGATATGGAGGGCTGGGCTGCAACAACATGCGGTGTGATCAGTGTTTTACTGTGTAAACCGATGGAACGATCAGGCAGGGGCTCTGTTGCGCCGTATTTCAAATCGCCAAGAATGGGACAGCCCATTTTGGACAACTGAGCACGGATTTGGTGAAAACGGCCTGTTTCTAGTGTGATTTCGTAGAGTGAACGACCTGCAAAATTTTTGAGTAGCTTGTAATGTAGTACGCCAGGTTTGGTGCCAGGCTTGTGCGAATTGTAAGCATGGGCACGCTTGGTTTCACTGTTTTTTAACAAGTGGTGCGTGAGGGTGCCTTCTTCGCCTGGGAGTGCTTTGGTGGTTATGGCATGGTAGATTTTCGTATTTTTTTTGTCGCGAAAAATCTCATTCATTCGTGTCAAAGCTTTTGATGTTTTGGCCATGATCACGACGCCACTAACCGGTCGATCAAGTCGATGCACGAGACCAACATAGGCTTTTCCGGGTTTCTTGTACTTCTCAGCGATGTATCGCTCAGCCAAATCCAACAAGTGAATATCGCCTGTTAAATCGCCCTGAACCGCCAATCCGGCAGGTTTGTTAATCACCAACAGGTGATTGTCTTCCCATAATACGTCTACCACACCGCAAAGTTAATACGAAACCCCGCCCCGCTCGTCGTTTTGGTTTCCATTTGCCCTATTTTTGCATCTTTCGTCCATGCAAAATCCCTTTTCCGTCTATAAAGTTCAAATTGCTGAAACCCTGAAGTTGGCTTATCCCATCATTTTGGGTCAGTTGGGGATTATTTTGATGGGTGTTGCCGATACATTGATGGTGGGTCCGCTCGGATCCGAAGTTTTGGCGAGTGCAAATCAAGCAAACAATCTTTTTTTCATGGTGAGCGGTCTCACCTTTGGGGTTTTGTTTTCGATTAGTACGTTGGTAAGCATCAAGGTGGGACAAAAGCGTGCGGCCGACGGATTCATTACTTACCGCGCTGGGTTGGCTGTGGCGGGTATTTTATTTGTGTTTCAATACCTCGTGCTACAGGTATTCGTTTATAATTTTCATTGGTTGGGGCAGGATGCGGCGGTCACTCGTATGGCGCCGGGGCTGCTGAAAATTTTGAGTTGGAGCATTTTGCCACTGTTGATCAACGTTGTCACAAGGCAGTTTACAGACGGTTTGGGTCATACCAAAATTGCGATGTTAATTACATTGGGCGGGCTGGGATTGAATGTGCTGTTGTGTTGGATGTTCATATACGGACATTGGGGCTTTGAGCCAATGGGTTTGGAAGGCGCGGGTTATGCAACTTTGGTGGCGCGCATTGTCATGGCCTTGGTGGGTTTGTGGTATGTGCGATATTCTGCATTCATGCGAAAGTATGTGCCATCTGCGATGCCAAAATGGGATAAAATCAAGGAGGAGATGCCGCACATTTGGAAGCTGGGCTTGCCTGTGGCTTTGCAAACCTTTGCAGAGTGGGCTTGCTTTGGGCTATCGGGTGTCATGGTGGGATGGTATGGCTCCCAGCAATTGGCTGCGCACGCGGTTGCTTTGAATGTGGCGTCGGTGACGTACATGGTGGTGAGTGGCATTGCGATGGCGGGGGCGATCATTGTTGGAAATTATTACGGAGAGAAAAATCGGCAACAAATTAGGCACGCAGCACACGCTGTGTTGTTGGTAATTGGTGTTTTTGAAGTGGTAAATGCACTGGCTTTTGTATTTGGCAACCAAGCCATTGCTTCGCTGTATGATGTAAAGGAGGATGTAATGCCTACCATATTGCCTTTGTTTATTTTGGCTGCGGTTTTCCAATTGGCGGATGGTATCCAGGCCGGTGCGATGAACATGTTGCGCGGCATTAAGGATGTGAATTGGTCTTCCGGTTTGAGTATCATCTCCTACTGGGTGATTTCATTGCCATTGAGCTATGCATTGGGGGTTTGGCAGAATTGGCAGGTATATGGCATTTGGATTGGGTTTACGGTAGGGTTGTTTGTGGCGGCGGGCTTGGGGGTTTGGCGATTCTATACCCACCTGAAAGTGCTCAATTTTGAAGAAGAATCTAGCGTTTCATGAAACAGATAAAACAGTTTTTGTTGTTGGTTGCGATGGGGTGCATGGGCACTGCCGATGCCCAAGTAAGCGAGAAAAAATGGGGCAATGTATTTACCATATCCGCCACGCCGGCATGGTCTAGTGGTTGGATTACAGCCTACCAGCCAGATTTGCGCGGTGGTTACACCGAGGATCAACTCCGCGATTCATTTTCCCAAGCTGATCGTGCATTGCAAACGATGAATTTGAATTTGGCCTACTCAAGAAAAGTCAATGGGTTTACCAATTTTGTCTTTGGATTGAGTGTTGTGAATACCGGATTTACCCGGGTGAAGGAAGGGGAGATGTTCAAGTATGTCATTCACCCCGATGTGGGTGTTTACCCGAATTTGGTACAGGCGGGTTTGATGGAAGTGCACTACGAGTTTCGTTCACAATACGCAGGTGCCTTGTTTGCCATTGAAAAGCGTTTGGATGGGGCTCGATTTCAGATGCAATCTGCCAGCATGTGGTATCAGTTGGGCGTGATGCC
>SXYY01000052.1 GCA_005788145.1 Bacteroidota bacterium | reverse complement strand
GGCAAGAAGCATGAATTGGATGCCCGTAGCTACAAAATGCAAGAATTGGAAATTGGTACTGAGTGGCAAATCAACAAGAATTTTGAATTGACAGCCATGTACACCAATTCCCACCGTGAGTTCTTGGATTTTGCCAAACAATCCAATGACCAAAAAGGACGATTGATCCGCATTCAAGTGCAAATGAACTTCTAATCGAGTACTTTCGCGGTCATGGAATACCGCAGACTAGGAAAAACTGGATTACCCATTTCAGAACTCAGCTTTGGATCATGGATCACCTTCGGAAACCAAATCAATGATGGTGTTTCTGAACGATTGATGGATATCGCCTACGAGGCCGGCGTCAACTTCTTCGACAACGCAGAGGTCTATGCCGCCGGCGCCTCAGAAACGGTGATGGGTGAAATCCTACACAAAAAAAACTGGTCGCGAGATTCGTATATCGTGAGTTCCAAAGTGTTCTTCGGCGCCGGCGCCAAAGTGCCCACCCAAAAAGGACTTCACCGCAAACACATCGTAGAAGCCTGTAACCAAGCCCTGCAACGCCTACAAGTTGAATACCTAGACCTGTATTTTTGCCATCGCCCCGACAAACAAACACCCATTGAGGAGACCGTTTGGAGCATGCACCAACTGATCCTTTCGGGCAAAATTCTCTATTGGGGCACCTCGGAATGGAGCGCTCAGGAAATCATGGAAGCCCATATGGTGGCCCAACGCTACAACCTCATCGGTCCGGTCGTAGAGCAGCCCCAATACAACATGTTGGTTCGCGATAAAGTGGAAGTGGAATACAGCCAAATCTATAAAACCGTGGGACTTGGAACCACAATCTGGAGTCCCTTGGCCAGCGGCTACCTCACCGGAAAATACCTCAACCAATCCCCCGCCGATGCACGGCTCAACCGCGAAGAATTGGGTTGGTTATCGGAAAGGCTGTTGCAAGAAACACATGCGGAAAAAGTCAAAAACCTCATGGCGCTTGCCTCAGACTTGGGTGTTTCTATGCCCCAATTGGGTGTGGCCTGGTGCCTGAAAAACCCCGATGTAAGTACCGTAATCCTTGGAGCCACCAAGCCTGAACAACTTCAAGAGACCCTTACAGCACCCAGTATTTTGCCCATGCTAACCGCAGACGTCATTGAGCGCATAGAGAACATTCTTCAGAACAAACCCCAACACCCTCAATACTAATCCATCCGGATTTCTCAACGGCTTACTTTTCTCTTTGACGAAGACTTTCGCCATTTATGGCACAAGGTTTGCACCTTTCGCGCGAATGAAAAGGAAGGCCTTGTTTCGCGCGGTGATTGTAGCATGTTGGTTGCTCATCCCTGCCGTACAACTTCAAGCCGATCCCATCGCCGATGCGCTTAAACTCATCCGTCAGTCAGCAAACTCATCGGTCAAAAAACAAACATTCAAAAAAATCGCCCCAACAGTACCTGCCGAGGCAAGCATCGCTGCAGCCACCCAATTGCAATACCAAGAGGCCGCGCTCCTGCTCTACAAACGCCAATTTACCAAAGACAGCAACAACCCTGTTTTACATCACGCACTGGCCATGTTGCCGAACGAAAAGGAGCCCTTTTCATCCATTCAACAAAGCTTTGATGCGCTCCGCTACTGGGCCACCATCACCAAGGATAAAAAAGGCACCAACATCACTGCAAAACAATGGGCCAAATACAAACAAAAATATCAGCTCACCTACCACCACACCGATACACTGTTGTTTGCCCAAACCAATGAATTTTACAACAAACGCAGCAATGCAACTTTAGATAAAGCAAGGAGCATACTGCTCGAATTGCAGATGGAATCGCAATGGATATCGTCTTACCAAGATCAAATTCAACAATTGGAGGTCGAAGCATTTCAACAATGGCAAGCCAAACAAAAAAATGGCCCCGATACCAGCGCAAAAGCACCCAAATTTGAGTCCATCACCCTCAAGGCCTACCATAAACGCATAGAAACCCAATTGGCATTCATCGATCAATTGGAGTTCGACTCGTTGATGCAAACCCAAAACATAGCGGCACTATCAGCCCGTCGTACGCAGCTCTTGGCCATAAAAAAGCCCAATGCGCAAACGAAATTGATGATTCAACGGGCAGAGGACACCCTGGTTCAGTGGGAATTTGAACTCGCCACCGCTGAAGATCAAGAGCAAAGTTACCGCCGGTTTTTGGCCCAATACCCCAAGGCGCCTCAAAAAAATGCCATCCTACAGCGCTTGGAAGGACTTGCCTTTGAACGCGCCCAACAGCTCAATACCGTGGAAGCCTATGGGCAATTTTTACAGTCGCAACTGCCACCGCCTTTGCAGCGTACCGACCTCACCTTTCGCGCGCAATTCCTGCTGCGATCGCTCACAGTAAAGCCCATTCCCATTGCCTATAACAAAAACAAAGAGCCCTTCAAAGAGGGGTTCTATTTCGCCGATTCAGCCACCCTTCAACCCTGGATGGAGCTGGATTTCAAAATGGCCTATCCCTATGCCCTCAACAATTACCACAACCATTTCGTGGAAAGTGGGGCTACGCTGATTCCGGGATGTGCCTTGGTAATGCGCACCGATACCTTCGGATTGATTGAGTTTAGTTATATCACCAAAGACGGCAAACCCTTTACCAAAAACAATTACGAAACCATTTTTCAGTTTTCCGGTACGATGGCCTTCGTGCAACGCGGCGGACGTTGGGGCATCTTGAATCATCGAGGCAAAGAATTGCTGCCCTGCAAATTTGAAAACCTCCGTTATGACACAGTGGTGAAACGTGGCGCCCTACAACTTGGAAAAAAATGGGCGCTTTTCAATGAAAGCGGCAAGCTAATCACCACCCCGAAATTTGATGCAATTGGTTTTGAAACCTGGGAAAACGAACCCACAGAAGCCCCCGCGAAATTGTGGGTGAGAAACCGCTGTGCGGCAAAAATTAACGACAACTGGGCCCTTATTGACACACTCGGAAACTCCCTCACACCCTACGCGTATGAGAGCATGACAACCCTTCCGTACGGCAGATTCATGGGCAAAATCAACGATGGCTATTGCCTTTGGCGCGATACGATTCACTGCAGTGCACAATACGCCGAAGCGGTGGATTTTGGTAAGCCCTACACCCTTGTACAACAAAATGGTTGGGGTATCATCGATACACTGGGTAAAATTTTGGTCCCGCCCATTTATGAAAAATCTCTGCTGGTGGGTAGCACCATCGCCCTGTTGAAGAACAAAAAATGGAGTTTTTACTATTCCAAAGGGGAATTTGGTTTGCCCATCAAAGGCACAATTGACGATTTCCGACTCTACGGTGATGGCATGGTGTATGCGCGACAGAAGAAAAACTGGATCCTGTATCATGCATTCACAAAAACCGTGAGAAAAGTGAAAAGTATCGACTTACAACAACTCACCGATACCCTTTTGCTGGAACCCATAGGCAGTTATTGGTTCATCACCCATGCCAACGGAAAGGTATTGCTGAAAGATACGCTGATGTCGCTCTCCCGCATCAATGACCACGAATGGTTTGCCACCAAACCCGGTGCAAATGGCTCTACCCTCATGGGATTGCTTTGTTTACCCTCGATGCAGTGGAGTTTGAAACCCCAGTACCAAGAAATCATTTTGTCTCAAAAACCTTCGCAATACATGGTGAAGAAAAACGACCGTTGGGGTGTGGTTAACAATTTTGGAGAAATCATTGTGCCCCTCGTTTACGATGCCATCACCGATACAGAATTTCCCGGTTATTGGTATGCATTAAAGGGGGAACAAACACTTTGGATCGATGCCTTTGGTCGCGAATTAAGTCAGCCCTAAGTCGAGCGATTGTCAATGAATTGTATACAAGATTCAGGAGAACGGGATTATTATAATTGTCGTTAAATGGCAAAGACCACAGTTCAAAGGTCGCATGTACAACCTAGTATATTTTATAGGGGCGGCCAAAATGGCCGCCCCTATGCCTTATCTTTGCTGCCCAATAATTGCAGTTTCTTGCATGGTCCCGTAGTAGAATGGATACTACGAATGCCTCCGGAGCATTAGATACAGGTTCGATTCCTGTCGGGACCACGAAAAATCGCAAATTTCATTTTTTCATTAACTATCTTCGCGTATATGAGTTATCAAGCGCGATTCTCTCAATGGTTGATGCAATGGCTCGGCGAAACTGGGGCCAGTGCAGAATCTTGCTACTACCTCCATTTGGTGCTCCTCGGTTTGGGATTGATCTTGGTCGTTGCCCTCATCGATTACATCTCCCGCAACATCATCCTCAATATCGTTGCCCGTTATGCCAAGCGCAGCAACAATCCCTACGATGACATCCTAGTCGAAATGCGGGTGTTCAAACACCTGGCGCATGTGGTTCCTGCATTGGTTGCCAAAGAGGGCCTCACCTTTGTCTTTCAAGACTATAACACCCTCATATCGCCCCTGCAAAAACTGGTAGACATTTATATCATCGTCGCAATCATCTTCTTCGTTCAGGCCTTTCTGCGCGCTGCAAAAACCCTGCTGCTCAATTCAGAAGATTTCAAAGACAAACCCATTGGTTCCTATACCCAACTGCTGAACATCATCAACTATTGTGTGGGGGTTCTGTTCATCATCAGCAACCTAACCGACAAACCCCTCTGGACGCTCCTCACTGCCTTCGGTGCGCTTTCCGCCCTAGTCATTTTGACCTTCCGCGATACGATTCTTGGGCTGGTGGCATCCATCCAAATCTCCGGGAATGACATCGTACGGATCGACGACTGGATTGAAGTACCCAAATACGGGGCCGATGGCAATGTATCAGAAATCAACCTCACCACCATCAAAGTAAAAAACTGGGACAATACCGTGACCACCATCCCCACTTACGTCCTGATCAATGACTCCTTCAAAAACTGGAGAGGCATGGAAGAAAGTGAAGGCCGCAGAATGAAACGAGCGGTCAACATCAAAATTTCCAGCATCAAATTCTGTACGCCCGATATGTTGGAGCAATATAAAAAGATTGACTTAATTCGGGATTATGTGGTGAAAAAAGAATCTGAAATCAACGATTATAATACCAAAAAGAACATTGACAAGACCATCTTGGCCAATGGCAGAAACCTAACCAACATTGGTATTTTTCGCAAGTACCTGAGCCTTTACATCCAACAACACCCCAAAGTCAACAAGCAATTGACCATGATGGTAAGACAACTGCCACCCACAGACAAAGGCTTGCCATTGGAAATCTACTGCTTCACACTCGACAAACAATGGGTGGATCACGAAACCATCGCTGCCGATATCTTCGACCATGTTTTGGCTACAGTCCCAAGCTTTAATCTTGATATTTTTGAAGGTCCCTCTGGCAAGGATTTACAGGCAATGGTGGGAGCAGGCTAATTCAATATTTCGTATCTTTGGTACATGGTGATTCGCGTGCCGAAATGGCTCCTTCTGTGTGTTTCTGCGTTGCTCCTGAGTCAAGGCAACAAGGTGGTCGATAACCTCTTTGAGTACTCCAAAAACATTGAGATTTTTACGGCATTGTACAAAGAGCTCGGCTCCACATATGTCGACGAAGTTGAACCCGGTAAACTCATGAAAACCGGCATCGATGCGATGCTGAAATCTCTGGATCCATACACCAACTTTTTTTCCGAATACCAAGCCGAGGAGGCCCTCATGGAGCGACAGGGACAATACGGTGGCGTGGGATGCAGAATTACCCTGAGAAATCACTACCCCACCGTGGATTATATTGATGAGGGTTACGCGTTTGACATTGCCGATGTACGCTTGGGCGATCAAATCACCCACATCAACGGACTGAACCTCAAGGACAAATCCACCGAGGAACTCCTTACCATGGTCCGCGGAGCACCGAACACCAAATTTCAAGTGCTGCTATCCCGCAATGGAAAATCCCTAGAAAAAACCATCACCCGAATGGCCATCAAAACCGCCTCAGTTTCTTACAGCGGACTCTTTCAAGAGAACATCGCCTACGTAAAACTGGAAGAATTTGAACAAAATGCCTGCGACGAAATAGAAGCATCGCTCAAAAAAATGATGGAAAAAACAACCCTCCAAGGGGTGATTCTTGATTTGCGCGACAACGGTGGCGGACTTCTCGCAGAAGCCGTAAAAATTGTGGGACTTTTCGTGGGGGAAAATAAATCGGTGGTTACACTGAAAGGCCAGAACGTTACGGGGCCTAAAAATTGGTTCACACCAAACAAAGCCATTCTGCCCAACACACCACTCGTGGTTCTCATCAACGAGCGTTCCGCTTCCGCATCTGAAGTCGTGAGTGGCAGTCTGCAGGACATGGACCGGGCCGTGGTGATGGGGCAAACCAGCTTTGGAAAGGGGCTTGTACAGAATTACGTCAGCCTTCCTTACCGCACCCAAATGAAACTGACAACCGCCAAATATTACACTCCCAGCGGACGGTGCATTCAGCGTCTCAACTACCAAGAGCGGGGCTCAGACGGACAGGCAACGGTGCTAACGCAAGAGAAAAAACGGGCATTTCAAACCCAAAATGGTCGAAAAGTATTTGAGGGAGGCGGAATTGACCCAGACAAATACCTCGATCCATACCAAGGATTGGCTGTCTACAAATGGCTAGAAAAAGAGTTGATCCTGTTCGATTGGGCCAATGATTTATATAATGGTCAACCCGATACAATTTTCACACCCATCACGGACGCGCAATACAACCAATTCGTATCCTATGCGATTCAAAAAAGTCAAGCCGCCATGCAAGCCAAATGGCAAAAGGCGATGACAAGCGTATACAGCGATACCGCCTTCATCAAAAAAACCGGTGGATTTCAAGTCAACCAAACACAAGTACAAAATCATTTGAGATCCGAATTGATGGCAAACAAAACCACCATCATACAAGTATTGAATAAGGAAATCATGATGCGAAAACTGAAGAAAACAGATTTTTTCAGAACGTGGTTGACCTTTGATCCCGAAACAAAAGATGCCGCCGCTATGTTAATGAATGTTCAAGCATACCAAAAAATACTGAAGCCCTAGATTCAGTTTCTCTCCAATACATGGATTTATTCACCCACCAAATACTACCCTTCCTCTTGCTGCTTCTCTGCGGATCTGTGGGTGGTTTCTTGGCGGGATTGCTCGGCGTTGGGGGTGGCATGTTGTTCATTCCTGTGATTCACGAGTATTTGTCGAGTTATCCGCTTACCACCGATGAATTGGTAAAGTATACCCTCGCCAATTCCATCGCATTGGTCTTTATGTCGGGGGTTTCTGGCATTTTCCGACAGAAAAAAATGGGCACATGGGACTGGAAACAGAGCTTGTATATTGGCATACCAGGTGCCGTGAGTTCCTTGGCAATGTCCATGGCCATTGAACAAGGCGATTGGTATAGCAAAACCCGATTTCAAACGGTTTTCTTGGGTTTCCTTCTGCTGAGTATCGCCAACATGATATGGGGGAAAACAGCCGCGAAATCAACAGACACCCAAGTCAATGATGCCAAAACATCACCCATTTTGCCCATTTTGGTGGGAATCATCGCAGGATGTGTGGTCTCATTGAGTGGTCTAGGCGGTGGAATCATCATGGTGCCTTTGTTTCGGATGTTACTGAAAAAACCCATGCATCAAGCCACCGCTCTCTCCCTGAGCATTGTGCCCATCTTGGCCATTGCATCGCTTCTTCAATACGGCTTAAATGCCCCGTCAGATACCATCAATCCCTTTCAGTGGGGGTATCTTTTGGGTATATTGTTGTTGCCCATGTTATTGGGTGTAATGTTTTTCTCATCTTTCGGACAGAAAACGGCACCCCGTGTACCCGTTCTTTGGCTCCGCGTTATATTTGCAGTACTTTCCAGTATCATCCTGATTAAAACCCTCATAGAAATCAATTCATGAAACGCCATTGGCTCCTCCTGATAAGTGCACTTGCCTGCCAAATTACTTGGGCTCAAAACAACGAACCCACCGATCGCCCCAGCCGATTAAAAAAAGACATCAGTTACTTGGCTTCTGATGAACTCAAAGGCCGACAAACGGGCTCACCGGAAGAAGCGATGAGTGCAAATTATATCGCCCAAGAATTCACCAAGGCCAAATTGACGCCCCAAACCCAAGTTTTTCAAATTGTTCAATTGCGCATGGCAACCAACAATTGTGTATTGGGTGTCAGCGCACCCGGGATGGATACGGTGGTAAAGAAGTTTACCCTTTTCAAGGACTATTATCCCCTTTCACAAAGCAGCAATTCCGCCACGGTTAAAGCCGACTGGTATGACTGCGGATATGGATTGGTTTCAGAAAAACTGCAGCGCGACGATTATGGAAACGCCAATATCAAAGGCAAAATTGCCCTGATTCGTTTGGGTTATCCCGGCATGGAGGAAAACCCCCATGCGCCCATTGCAGAAGTTGCTGATATTCCCATCAAAATCGCCGAAGCCACGAAAAGAGGGGCTGTAGGCATCATTTTTATCAAACCTTTTGAGAAATTCATTTCGCCGTCGGGCAACCTCAAACGCAATGAGAAAACTTTGGATATCCCTGTGTTTTATTGTAACCAAACTGGTGTTTTCCCCCAAGCACCCATAACCATGGTGAGCAATGTTCGCGTGTTTACCGCCGATGCCCACAACGTCTACGCATTCAGAAATAACCACAAGAAGAACACCATCGTGATTTGTGCCCATCACGACCACATCGGTATCAATGAATACGAAAACAGCCGTCATACTGGTCCTGCCGAAATCCATAACGGCGCCGACGACAATGCTTCGGGCGTAGCGGCAATGTTGGAAATGGCAAGAACCCTCAAAGGCAAAAAATACAAAAAGAACAACTACCTATTTATCGCTTTTAGCGGCGAGGAACTCGGTCTTTTGGGCTCCAAGCATTTCGTGCAAAATCCGCCCACATTCGTGGGTCAATCCAACCATAAACTGGGTAAGATTAATTATGTCATCAACATTGACATGCTGGGCAGAATTGATACCACCAAAAAAAATCTGACACTCAATGGCGTTGGCACATCCCCCGAGTTTGAAAAATCCATTTCGCTCATCACAACCGATACCAATCAACTGAAAATAACCACCACAAAAAGTGGATTAGGTCCTAGCGATCATGCGTCGTTTTACCTTGAGAACATTCCCGTGATACACTTTTTCAGTGGACAACACGAAGACTATCACAAACCCTCGGATGACGAAGCCCTCATTAACTATGTTGGCATGGCAAACAGTCTCAATGTACTTGAACAACTCATTGTCTTGAACAACAAAAAAGGCAAGTTACCCTTCACCAAAACACAAGATGCACAGATGGGCCGCACCAAATTCAAAATCACCCTTGGAGTAATGCCAGATTACAGTTACAGTGGAAAAGGCATGCGCATCGATGGCGTTTCAGAAGGCAAACCCGCGCAGAAAGCCGGACTTCAAAAGGGCGATATCATTCAAAAACTGGGTGATTTCGACGTCAATGGCGTAGAGGATTACATGGTTGGCTTGGGTAAATTGTCTGCCGAAAAACCAACCATCGTGGTTGTACTTCGCGGATCCGAAACCCTTACTTTTCCCATTCAATTTCAATAAATCCATGAAAATCACAGAACATATCCAATCGGCCAAAAGCACCCTGTTTTCTTTTGAAATATTGCCTCCTTTGAAAGGATCAAGCTTCAATGAATTATTAGAAGGTATGGACCCACTCATGGAGTTCAAGCCTTCCTTCATCGATGTAACCTATCACCGCGAAGATTATGTACTGAAAAAACGCGCCGATGGCTCATACGACCGAATCTCTACCAAAAAAAGACCCGGTACCGTTGCCATTTGTGCAGCATTGCAAAACCACTATAAAATTGATGCAGTACCCCACCTAATCTGCGGCGGTTTCTCGAAAGAAGATACCGAAAACGCCCTCATTGAATTGAGCTTTTTGGGGATTGACAACATCCTTGCGTTGCGGGGTGACAACAGAAAGGGCGACACCAATTTCGAGCCCGAAAAAAACGGCAACAAAAACGCGCTCGACCTCATTCACCAAATTCAAAACATGAATGCGGGTATTTACCTGGACGAAGAAATCACCAATTCCAGTGAATCCAGCTTTTGCACTGGCGCAGCCTGCTACCCAGAAAAACACGCCGATGCGCCCAACATGGAGTCTGATCTTCGATACCTCAAACGCAAAGTAGACGCGGGGGCAGAATTCTTGGTTACCCAGATGTTCTTCGACAACCAACATTATTTCGACTTTGTCGATAAATGTCGGGCAGCCGGCATCAATGTGCCCATTATTCCCGGCATCAAACCCATTACAACGCGCAAGCAGTTGTATGTGTTGCCAAAAATATTCCACATGGATATTCCCTTTGCACTGTCAAATGAAATTGACCAATGCAAAGACGACAAACTCATTTCGGATATTGGGGTAAAGTGGGCCATCGAACAATGCAAAGATTTGATTTCAAAAGGCGCACCCGTGTTGCATTTTTACACAATGGGTAAAAGCACCCAAACCAAGAAAATCTGCGAAGCCATCTTCTAACCATGCAGGGAACCGTCACCAAATCCACCGGCAGTTGGTACCAAGTACTAACCGATGATGGAAAGGTGTGGATGGCGCGTACTCGAGGAAAGTTGCGCTTAAACGACCTGGATACCAGCAACCCCGTAGCTGTGGGCGACCGCGTTGAAATGGAAGCCGATGCCAATTATACAGACACTGCCTCCATTTCGAAAGTTGAAAACAGAAACAATTATCTGATTCGTAGGTCAAATAAACTGAGTTCGCGCCGACAAATTCTGGCCACCAACCTCGATGGTGCAGCCCTAATTGCCAGTTTGTTTGCGCCAAGAACCTCCCTCGGATTTATTGATCGCTTCATCCTTACTTGTGAAGCGTATCATGTACCCACAGCTGTTTTCTTCAATAAAATGGACCTACTCGGCGATAACGCAGCCGGTTTTTTGGCCGATATCCAACACATATACCGCAATGCCAACATCACCTTGATGATGGGTTCTGCCAAAAACCCCGAAACACTCCATCCCTTTGCAAACATGCTTACGGGTAAGCGCTGGTTGCTGGCCGGACACAGTGGCGTAGGTAAAAGCACACTGCTCAATGCCGTTTTTCCCGAAGCCAACGCACGGGTAGGGAGAATTTCCAATCACCACGAAAAAGGTCGACATACCACCACTTTTGCAGAGATGTTCACCCTATCTGACGGCACACAAATCATCGATACCCCTGGAATTCGTGATTTTGGTGTGGTGGATTTTGAACCCCATGAAATCTGTCAGTATTTTCCAGAAATGCGCCCCTATTTGAATGCGTGTAAATTCAACGATTGTCAACACACCCACGAACCCGAATGTGCTGTTCTTGCCGCAGTAAAAGCAGGTGATATTGCAGAAGAACGCTACCTCAGCTACTTGGGAATCCTCAACAACGAAGATATCTTTGAATAACCCTAGCCCCCGTGATCCATCAAACCATCGCCACCCCAGTCCACCGCAACAAGGCATTCACCTCAGCCTTGGGATTGTTGTTGCTGTTGATTTCTTCGTGGCTCGTGGGCTGCAGCGAAGAACGCTTTTACAACGAAAAAAACACGCTGACCTTTAGCCAAGATACTGTTTGGTTTGATACCGTTTTCACCCGCAAGTCTGGTTCCACTTATCCCATTTCTGTTACCAAAATTGTATCCATCAGAAACCCAGAAAACCTACCCGTTAAAGCCAATTTCAAACTGGCCGGCGGCGGCCAATCTCAGTTTCGGGTTTCCATAGACGGTGAATCGGGCATCGCATTTCGAGACATTGAAATCGGTGCCAAAGACTCTGTTTTCATCTTCGTTCAATGCAAACTCGAACCCAACAACACAACGCTACCCGTGATTGTCATCGACTCCCTACAATCTGAGATCAATGGCGAAATCAACAATACCAAACTCGCGGCATACGGTTGGGATGCAAACTATTACCACGATACCATTTTTGATCAAAACATCACTTGGACCGATAACGGCAAACCCTATGTAATTGTCGGTTATTTGGGCGTTACGCAAGGTACAACGATGACCATGAGCCCCGGAATTCAAGTGTTTGCCAGTGCACAAAGCAGTATTTACATTGGCGGCACATTAAACATCAATGGAAATGCCAGCAAGCGTGTGAGTATCCGTGGCGATAAGCCCGTTTGGGAAACCCAATTTCTCGCCAACCAATGGGGTGGTATTCACTTCCTTGTGGGCAGCACAAACAACAACATTCAATTCGCCGACATTACCAACGCCACCATCGGTGTGAGGGTCGATTCCTTGCCTGTCAATGGCGTCGACAATTTGGTCATGAACAGCACGCGCATCCAATATTGCGGACAAGCATGCTTATTGGGAATTACGGCCCACATCAAAGCCATTAACTGTCTTTTTGCCGATGCTGGATCCTATACTTTCTTGGGTTTACTGGGTGGCGATTACAAGTTCAACCACTGCACTTTCGCTGAATATTCTGGCATTTCGGCACGCAACGATGGCCATTTTGCCGTTACCAATACACTAAGAAATGGCAATGGTGTATTACTCAAACACGCTCCATTGTCCTGTGCGATGAACAATTCCATCGTATTTGGCTATAACAAAGAAGAGCTTGAAATCGATCAAACCAACTTATCTCCCTTTGTTTTCGATGTAGAAAACAACCTGCTTAAATCTCAAAATCCCAATGGCATTCTCACCCAGCCGAACACGTTAAACAAGGACGTGAAATTTGTGGATACCGATCGGGGCAATTATCAAATTGATTCTACCTCCGCTGCCTATAAAAAAGCTGCGACCTTCGGTTCGCCGGTTGTCACTGACATCCTAGGCAATACCCGAAAAGCGCAGCCTGATTTGGGTTGCTACGAAAAAATCCCTTAACGAATTTTCTAAATCATAGGCAATCAACTCACAAAAATCTCCGTGCGCCCAATCAATGCGAACAGATTGAACTTACTTTCGGCGGGATTTGAAGAATCGCTTCATCACATCACCGCACTGTTCACCCAACACGCCGCCCAAAGTCTCTGTTTTCCCCAATAATTTTGGATCCAACCGACTAAACCCAAATTTTGGCTCGGACGCCCCCCACACTACACGACCCAATCTCGCCCATTGAATTGCCCCTGCACACATGAGGCAAGGTTCAACTGTTACATACAAAATACAGCCATCCAAGTACTTTCCATTCACAGCATTGGATGCGGCAGTAACAGCCAACATTTCCGCGTGCGCTGTAACATCCTGCAATCGCTCTGTTTGATTGTATCCTTTCCCTATGATTTTATTTTCGTGTACCACAATTGCCCCAATGGGTACCTCCTCATCATCGAAGGCCTGCAACGCCAATTCCAAGGCCTTGGCCATGAAGTACTCATCCGTAAAAACATCCATCTCAATCGCAAATAAATTTCCTACACAAACCTACATTTTTTATGGAACTTTGTTATTGTAATCATGCGCGTAGGAATAGTTTGTTATCCCACCTTTGGTGGTAGTGGTGTATTGGCAACGGAGTTAGGGAAAGCACTCGCCAACAAAGGACACGAAGTCCATTTTATCAGTTATAATCAACCCGCTCGTCTTGATTTTTTTAGCGAAAATGTATTTTATCACGAGGTAAACATCGCCAAATATCCGCTTTTCGAATACGCACCCTATGAAACGGCCTTGGCCGGTAAAATGGTAGATATTGTTCAATCGGCCCACCTCGATGTGTTGCATGTTCACTATGCGATTCCGCATGCTTCCGCAGCACTCCTGGCCAAACAAATTCTTGCACAAAAAGGCATCCACATCCCCGTGGTTACAACCTTGCACGGTACCGATATCACCCTCGTTGGCAGAGAGGTTACCTATGAGCACGTGGTGAGTTGGAGTATCAATCAGTCCGACGCCGTGACCGCAGTTTCAAACAAATTAAAGGAGGAAACGCTCCAACATTTCGAAATCAATCGACCCATTGATGTCATTCCAAACTTCATCGATTTCAACCGATTTAACAAAAAGCCCCGCGAACATTTCAAACAGATGATCGCACCGAATGGCGAAAAAATCATCATCCACACCTCCAACTTTCGCAAAGTCAAACGGGTAGAAGATGTTGTGGCCATTTTCAGTCGCATCATCAAGGAAATCCCAGCAAAACTATTGCTCATCGGCGATGGTCCTGAGCGGTCCCACATTGAAAAAGTATGTCGCGAGCACAACACATGCGATTGGGTCACCTTTTTGGGAAAACAAGAGGCCATTGAGGAGATATTGAGCATCGGAGATTTGTTTATCCTCCCCTCTGAGTCTGAGAGTTTTGGTTTGGCCGCCCTCGAAGCGATGGCGTGTGAAGTGCCCGTCATC
>SXYY01000051.1 GCA_005788145.1 Bacteroidota bacterium | reverse complement strand
TTATGAGTGCTTGACCCGTGATTTCACGAAGGCGCAGACGTTCAAAGCCATTCAGGATACCCTGCCTTATTTGAAGCGATTGGGGATCACCGCGTTGCAATTGATGCCCGTTACTGAATTTGAAGGAAACTTGAGTTGGGGTTATAACCCCGCTAGTCACATGGCCATCGACAAGTATTATGGCACGCGCGACGCCCTGAAATCATTGGTAGATGCGTGTCACCAAAATGGCATCGCCGTGATTTTGGATGTGGTTTATAACCATGCTTTTGGTAGTGCGCCTGTAACGACCATGTATTGGGATGGGGCCACAGGAAAACCGGCTGGCAACAGTCCGTATTTGAACGTAGATGCCAAGCACCCTTTCAATGTGGGCTATGATTTCAATCATGAATCGGCGGCGACTAAGTATTATACCAAGCGAACCCTCACCTACTTGTTGAACGAGTTTCATGTGGATGGGTTTCGCTTCGATTTGAGCAAGGGAATGACCCAAACCAACTCCGGAAACGATGCAGGTAAGATGTCGGCCTACGACCAATCGCGGATTGATATTCTTTCTGATTACAACAACACGGTGCAAGCGGTATCGCCCGGTGCGTATACCATTTTGGAGCATTTTGCCGATAACTCTGAGGAGCAGGTGTTGCAAGCCAAGGGGATGATGTTGTGGGGCAATGGCAATTACAACGTGAACGAAGCCGTGATGGGCTTTAGCAGCAACGACTTTGGCTGGGGCATTGATGCACAGAAGCGGGGCTGGAGCAACCGTCATTTGGTTGGATATGCGGTAAGTCACGACGAAGAACGGATGGCTTATAAATCGAAGACATTCGGCAACGTGGTGGCGGGGTATAGCGTGAAAACATCCCCCATTTATGTGCCCCGCGTGGCGATGGCTTATGGGTTTGTGTTGGCAACGCCCGGACCAAAAATGATCTGGCAGTTCGATGAATTGGCCTACGACTACAGCATCAACACGTGCGAGGACGGGGTAACGGTTCAAGATGCCTGTCGGTTAGCCAACAAGCCCGTGCGCTGGGATTATTGGACGGCGGATGCTACGCGCAGGAAGACCTATTTCAAGATTGCGGCCATCAACCATTTGAAGGCCAAACAGTTGGGTGTTGCCAAGCCCACGACCTATTTTTTCAATAGCGGCGGATTTTTTAAGAAGTTGAATCTCAATCATGTGGATTTGAATACGGTGGTGATCGGAAATTTTGATGTGACCAGCAGCACCAGTTCGGTGACGTTTGCCCATACGGGTTGGTGGTACGATTACATGAGCGGGGATAGTTTGAAGGTGACGGGTGCGACGCAGGCGATCACCTTGGCGGCGGGAGACTGGAGGGTATATCTAGACAAGCGGGTGAGCAATCCTTATTTGTCGCAGTGGAAAGCAACTGCATCGGTAGCATCGGCATCGCCGAAGGGACGTTGTGTGGTGATGCCCAACCCCGCACACGGTGGCTTTGAAGTGGCCTTAGACGGTGTGGGTGCGCAGACAGGTCAATTGCGGGTGATGGATATGGCTGGCAGAACGGTGTACGAGGGGGTTTGGAATGCGGGCGATCGAATTGGAACGTCGCAGTGGCAGGCGGGCAACTATTGGATTCTGTTGAACACGACATCGGGCATTTACCGCAGTCATTTGGTGGTAGAATAAGTATATTCGCGACCGCGGATGCTGTTTAACTCAGTCGTATATTGGTTGTTTTTGCCATTGGTGTGGCTGAGCTATTTCCTGTTGCCAATCAAGCAACGATGGATTTGGCTGTTGTTGGTCAGCTATTTTTTTTACGGTTTTTGGAAGATAGAATTTGCGGGGTTGATGTTGCTCACATCGGTGATCGACTGGTGGTGCGGGATGCGGGTGGAGCGACAGGATATCGGCGGGTGGCGCAAGTTTTGGTTGTGGTTTAGCATTGGCAGCAACCTAACGATGTTGTTCATGTTCAAGTACTTGGACTTTGCTTTGGGCGATTCGGCGATGGTGCGATGGATGAGTGATCACAATGCTACGGCGTGGATCGTGGAACTGGGTAAGTATACGATTCCGGCGGGGATTTCCTTTTATACGTTTCAGAGCATCAGCTATGTGGTGGATGTGTATCGCGGACAGGAGAAGGCGGAGCACAATTTGCCCAAATTCATGCTGTATGTGTCGTTTTTTCCGCAGTTGGTTGCCGGTCCGATAGAACGCTTTGGCAAACTCCACGCTCAGTTATTTTCGGAATATTCGCCTCGTTGGGAGGACATTCGCAACGGGTTGAGGTTGTTAATTTATGGGTTGTTTTTAAAGGTGGCGGTGGCTGATAATTTGGCTACGGTGGTGGATGTGTTTTATGCGGATCACACGGCGTTTACGCAGGCGGAGGCATGGTTGGCGACTTTTTATTTTACTTTTCAGGTGTATACCGATTTCTTTGGGTATTCGTTGTTGGCGCAGGGCAGTGCGCTGTTGTTTGGGATTCATTTGATGGACAACTTCAACAAGCCATTCATTGCTAAGAGCATACCTGAATTTTGGCAGCGATGGCATATATCGTTGAGCACGTGGTTTAGGGATTATATTTTTATTCCGGTAGGGGGAAATAAGCGCGGTCCATGGGTGTTGGCTTTGGCGGCGATGTTGGTCTTTTTCACCAGTGGGCTGTGGCATGGGGCGAACGGGACGATGATTGCGTTTGGGGTGGCTCAGGGTTTTTTGTATTTGTTTGATCGATTTGTTTTCAAAAAGTTGGAGTTTGTGGGTGGACATTTTCACGATCACCAGGGTCGGTTGCCGTTGCGCAGGTGTTTGTGGGATGGGTTTCGACAGGTGAAGACGGGTTTCTTTTTCATGATGACGTTGGTGTGGTTTCGGAGTGCCACGATGGACCAAGCTTCGGAGGTTTTTGGGATGTTGTGGATGCCGGGATATATTGGCTGTAGGTTGGATGGATTGGAGGGAATTGCGGCGCCCACGCTGGCTCACGGCTTGCAAATACCACTTTTTTTGTGTATATTCTTGTTGTTGGATTTGTGGGTGATGAAGGACCGGGCCGATGTTTGGCTGGGTAAGTTTGCTACGCCTTTGCGGTGGTTGATGTACGCGGCGATGGCGGTGTCTGTGTGGGTTTGGGGCGGCGCGATCAATCATCCTTTTGTATATTTTCAATTTTAGAGATGGCTTGGATGAAGGATATCGCCCCGAAAATGCTGCTGAGACTCTTGGTGGGAGTGGTTGTGTTTTTTGCGGCCAATTTCTGGTATGTGAGTTCGGGCTTGTATAGGCAGGAGCGCACGAAATTTTCGCCCATGGCGGCGAAGTTGGATTCGGCTTTTTTGCATGGCGATGTGGTGTATTTGGGGGAGAGTTCGAATACGAGTTTTAACCCATGGACGGACACGTTTGGGTATAGTGTGAGTGAGTTTTTGCAGATGTATTTGCCGCAGAATCGGGTGAGGGGGGT
>SXYY01000050.1 GCA_005788145.1 Bacteroidota bacterium | reverse complement strand
CAAGTCCATATCCGCATTGGCCCGAACCGTGGCTTTTCCATCCTTCAAGAACAAGCGAGAATCAGCGATGTCGATGTAGGGAATTTCGGAAATCTTCAAAGTATAGTCCACCAAGCTGTAATCGGCCCGTTTCGCTTCAAAACTCAGGCCTCCTTGTGCGGGGTTGGTACTTGCAAAAATGGGGGTTTGTCCAGCCAATGAAGGACCCACTTTCGCGGTGATGACTTTCTTATCCATGTCCCAACGATAGTCCGTAAGGTTGGTTTGATACATGTTGTAATCGAACTTGGTCATGGAACCGGGCTCATTCTTGGTAAAGGTTCCGATGCGTTTGCTGAAGTCCATCGTACCATTGATGTCGCTGGTTTCAAAAGCCATGCGCGATGAATCGGCAGCATAAATCTGCAGATTGGCTTTTTTGGCGGTAGACTTCTGCGGTCCAAATACTTGCTCTTGGCTGTAAAACTTGGCTTGATCCCAGGCCAATGTACCGTTGCCTTTCACCACACTGGGCGATTGGGTGATGGTGCCGGTGAAGTCATGGCCCACTTTAAACATCTTAATGGGCGTAGCACCATTGGTCACATTGTACTCGTCTTGATAAGGATTCCACTCCATGTTGGCCATCACCGCATGCACTTCGGGGTATTTGGTATTTTCTGCCAAATCGTAGCGATTCAAGACCCCCACTGCTTTCTTTGGCAACAGCAATATTTTGCTAAATTCACTCTTCGATCCTTGGTATTGGATGCTGCCGTCGGTTCCGTAGAAGCCCTCCTCTGAGAGGTTCATGGTCATATCGCCCAATCCCTTGCCACGATACATGCTGTAGCCACCCGGAGGCGTGTGTTTGATAAATCCGAGTGAGTAATCTTTTTGGATGGTCACAAAGTGCCTAAATTCCGGGAAGATGCCATCGGAAATAAAGTTTCCATCGAAACGCAATCCTGCAATGGTAAAATTATCCAAACTGTCAACGGTGAACGGATCTACCACAAACTTGAATTTATCGCCTTCATAGGCTCCGCCATGGATGTGGGGTTTATCGTAAAGAACTTCACTGCCTTTATCAGATACAAATATGGGGTACTCCGGATAATCCTTATTCCCCGATTTGTTGTTGGGCTTATCAATATAAAGGGTTCCACTCACATTGCGCAACACCGATTTGATGGGCACGAGTCGACGTCCTGATGAATCAGGGAAATACATCTGCAGCGAATCCACCGCCGACATGGCAATGTGAAATTGTCCGTAGTTGAACACGTACTTTTTGCCATAGAAATCGAATCGACCGGCACGCAGCTGACCGCCAAAGCGCAATCCACGGTTCTTGGTAAGGGTCACTTGCTGATTGGACGGAACCACGATGACGTTTTGGGAATCGGAGAAGAAAAATTTCGACACCCCTTCGAGGTTCATTTCATTGCTGAGTAGGTTTAACGTAAAATTGGGACGTGCGCCGATGATCGAGGAAATGCGAATCACATCGTAATCGCGCATTTTTTGATGGGCTTGCACATATCGAAACGCCTTTGGCAGCAGGATGGCACTGTCTTGGTCTTGGAGGTAATTGATATACCCTTGATCATGCAGTTCCAGGAACGGCGCCACCAAATATTCTTTTTGGGTTTTTTGGAAGAACGCGTAATCATCCAAGGAGAACTTCACGCGTTGATCGGCTTTGTAATATTCTCGCAGTTCGGCTTTTCGGGTCTGGAGCTGCTTCATTTTGGCTTCCGCTTTGGCTTTGTCTTCCGTTTTGCCAGAGAGCATCAGGTTCTTGATGTCCTTCTGCAGTTGAATTGAAATGGGATCTTCTGGCTGCCGGTTGTAGTAGGCGACAAGTCCTTCCAGTGGGTGCGAACGTAATGGACCTTGCAATCTGTTGTACAGGATATCGCGAAAGAAATCATCGGACGAAATGCGTGCTTCCAGGTCGTTGTTCACGTTATCAAAATCCACGAAGGGCTCGGTGATCACCCAGCGAACTTGTTGCACATCCAAACTCACATTGTGGTAATTGTCCGAGAAAGGCACACGCATCAACCCTTCCTCCCCACGTTCAACGATGAGTTTGTTGTCTTTAAAAATGAAGTTAACCTTTACGAATGGGTGATAGATTGTCGTAACACTGTCGAGGTACAGGGTGTATTCCGCTTGCAGTGTTCCTGCGATTCCATCAGCAATTTTGAACGACTTGCTCTTCAACGTCGCTTTTTTCTTGCCTTTGTAAAACACATCGATCACCGAGGGTTTGCCGTTGGCCGTTGCTGTGGTTACGGTATGTCCTTGCATGGTAAAACCACCTCGGAAGAAACTCTCATCCCCCACAATGCCTCGAACAAGCAGTTCGTTGTCGTACGAGTTAAACTGAGGGAATCCCGATTTTTTCACTTCAACTGAATCGGTCGCTGTGGAAAGCTTATCTGTAAATTTTCCGTACACCGCGGTTTTGAAATAGCGATTGTAGGTCAGGGATGCTGAATCTACACTGTAGGTATTGACATCGAGGTTTAGCCTGTACTTGTCGAAACGCACATAGGCAGACTCATCGGGCAAGCAGCGCTGAAAATCCGCAGAACCATATTCGCCAATCCAAATATTTTTTGCGGGCTTGTAAACCCCTTTGGTGCCTTTAACCACCATTTTATCCATAAATCCTTGGCAGGTTAAATCAACCTCACCAAAATGGATCTCGATTTCACCTTTGTAGAACATGTCGAAATCAAGGGTATCGACTTTCCATACAGTGGTTCCCGACTGATAAATGGATTTATTGGCAAAAAGGTTCGCTGTGGTTTGCAAAAAATCCAGGTACTCTTTGTTGCTGTTGCCCAGCAAAGATCTGGTAATGTTCTGCCATTGCACCAACACTTTGTCGGGCAACTTGTTCTCTAAAAACGCGGCAACTGTTGTCATAAAGAGCTGAAAATGCGGTTGAAGCGACATTTTCTCTGCAAGCATTTGATTGCTGATATCGATGATGAATTTTTGCTGACTGGGCGAGAACTTGCCCAATTCCCAGTTTTCCTTGAACACGGCAAAGTTGCGGGTGAGACTCTTGTCGTTCGCCTTCGCGATAAACGCTTCAAATTCCGCAATAAATGTGGCGGGAACAGGGCTAAAACTACCATTCTGGGCCGACAATTTAGACCCGATGGCAAACAGGAGAATTGTACAAAGGGTTCTTAGCATCATCATGAGTTATCAAATAACGCACCAAGATGCGTTTGCATTCTGAAAATTAGCGCATCGCCTTCACAATGTCGATAAAATCGCGGGCCTTCAAACTGGCACCACCGATCAAACCACCATCGATATCCGCTTGCAAAAACAAAGCAGCGGCATTTTCCGGCTTCACACTGCCTCCGTACAAAATGGAGGTAGTTGCAGCAAGCTCTTCGTTGTATTGGTTTGCAATGAGTTTGCGGATATAAGCATGAATTTCTTGCGCTTGTTCGGGAGAAGCATTCAATCCTGTACCGATTGCCCAAACTGGCTCGTAGGCCACAACCACTTGCGAAAACTCCTTGCGATCGAGGTGAAACAAACCCTGAACGATTTGCTCCTCAATGGCGCGGAAATACTGTTTGCTCTCGCGTTGTTCCAACGTTTCACCCACGCAAAAAATGGGTTTCATACCGTGGCGAACCACCGATTTCACTTTGGCAGCACACACATCATTCGTTTCACCAAAGTATTGGCGACGCTCACTGTGTCCAACCAAGCAATATTCAACCCCGATCGATTTAAGCATACTCGAAGAAATCTCACCGGTAAATGCCCCACTGTCCTCTTGGTGCGCATTTTGAGCGCCCACTTGCAATCCGCTACCTTCCAACAACCTCACCGCCGTTGGCAAAGCCAAAAACGTGGGTATCAAAACCACTTTCCCATCGCCGCGATATTCATCTCTTACAATTCCTCTGACTTCTGTAATTAACGCTTGGCTCTCTTCCAAGGTTTTGTGCATTTTCCAATTACCCGCAACAATTTTCTGCCTATTCATACTGCTACAAAAATACAACAAGCACAAGAAAGGTTATTCGCAAGATATCAACCGAATCAAGGCGTCAAATGCACTGAATTGCCTCATTCACCCAACCCATGGCCATGGCAAATTGCGCCTCTTTCGACAAATCAGAATTATCCAAAACGCGGTAATCACCGGTGAGCGTCAAAGGACTATTTTCCCGACTCGCATCGATGGTATCACGGTGTT
>SXYY01000012.1 GCA_005788145.1 Bacteroidota bacterium | reverse complement strand
CCTATTGACCCATGTAGAGTGACTTTCGCTCAAATTAACATCAATGATGTACTCATGGGACAAATCCGTCCCGAATTGGGGAATTTGGCGAAAATGATTGATGCTGAAATCGAAAAACAGGATCTAAAGCCCTACATACTTCCCGTTTGGAAAGCGCTTCAAGAAGACATTCAAATTCCAGCGACGGGGTACTTGCGCTATCAACCCCAGAGTTTGTCGGTAAGCGAAATCAATATGAACGGTTCTGTCTTGAATTTCAGTGTTGGACTTACGGCGATTCCCACAATCCAAAGTACACCTTGGAACAAGCCTTTGGTCGCTTTGCCTAACCTATCGCCCTACAAAAAAGGCAGTGGTTTTGAGGTATACACCGATTTAAAAATGAATTACGACAGTCTATCAAAACAACTGTTCGAGATCATGAAAACGGAGAGTTACGCATTAGGCAAAGAAAAGATCAATATTACCTCCTTGAAGTTGTTTCCGGCCGGAGAAAAACTGGGTGTAGCTGTCGGATTTACAGGAACCAAAAAAGGCATTTTCTATTTGTTGGGCAATCCATCTTTCGACAATGCGAAGGCATCGTTGGCGCTAAAAAATGTAGAGTACGATATCGCCACGAAAAACGTCTTAATCAAAACAGCCAAATGGATGATGGATGAAACGATTCGAAAAAAACTCGAAGAGCAGATGGTGTTTGATTTGTCTGAATTGATGACCCTTACCAAAAAATCCATTGCGGAATCACTGAATCAAACTTTGGACGGTGGTGTGAAACTAAAAGGCACCCTCAAATCTCTCGAAATCAGTGGTTGGAGCTTGCAACAAGATGCATTGTGGGTTCGTGCCAAGACGCTTGGCGATATCCAAGTAACGATGGAGTAATTCGCTTACAGATACTGTCTGTCTCGATGCATTTTAGAAACGATAACAATAAAAAAGGGGGCCTGCGGCCCCCTTTTTTATAAAACATTCATTTCAATTAGCCGATTTTCTCAATCAAATCAGCAACACGGGCGCTATAACCCGTTTCATTATCATACCATCCCACAACTTTCACAGTGTTGCCAATCACTTGGGTCAACTCAGCATCGAAAATGCATGAATGGGTATTGCCTACGATATCAATGCTCACAATTGGATCTGTATTATATTCCAAAATACCCTTCATCGGACCTTCCGCAGCGGCCTGCATCGCAGCGTTCACTTGCTCCACTGTTGCAGCTGTTTTCAAAGTACAAGTAAAGTCAGTAACAGAACCGTCTGGAATGGGCACGCGCATCGCGTTTCCGTTTAATTTGCCTTTCAAATGTGGCAAAACCAAGCCAACCGCTTTTGCAGCACCAGTGCTTGTAGGAACGATGCTATAAGCAGCGGCACGGGCACGACGCAAGTCCTTGTGTGGTGCATCGGCCAAATTTTGGTCAGCAGTGTATGCGTGAATGGTGGTCATGAAACCTTGCTCTACACCAAATGCATCGTCCAACACCTTTACCATTGGAGCCAAACAATTGGTGGTACAGCTCGCGTTAGACATGATTGATTCAGTACCATCTATCACTTCACTATTTACGCCCAAAACAACCGTTTTAACGTCTCCAGTTGCCGGTGCGGAAATAACTACTTTTTTGGCGCCAGCTTCCAAGTGCATAGCCGCTTTCGAAGCATCGGTGAAAATACCCGTTGATTCCAAAACAACATCAACCCCCATTGCACCCCAAGGCAACGCTTTGGGATCGCGCTCGGCAAGGGCTTTAATTTTCATGCCGTTGATAATCAAATGCTCAGCATCAGAAGAAACGGTCCCAGGGAATTTCCCGTGAACAGAGTCGTATTTTAACAAGTGCGCTAATGTGGCATTGTCAGTTAGATCGTTGATCGCAACAACCTCAACACCGGGCTTGTTGATCAAAAATTTGAAGGCGTGACGGCCGATACGACCAAATCCATTGATGGCTACTTTCATGATATTCTATCTATTGGTTTTGTTTTTGCAAATTTAGGTGTTTTTATCGGAGTGCTTGGTCAGAAAATCAGCATATGCCAACTCGATGCCTTGGTTCAAATCGGTCTTGGGTTTCCAGCCCGTTGCGAACAATCGACCAGAGTCCATTAATTTCTTGGGTGTTCCATTGGGTTTGCTTGCGTCGAAAACAATTTCACCTTCGAAACCCACGATCTCGCCAATGGTTTTTGCCAACTCACCAATGGTGATATCGCTACCATAGCCAACATTTACAAATGCTCGTTCGTTGTAATTTAGCATTAAGTACACAAGGGCATTCGCTAAATCATCCGCGTACAAGAATTCCCGCATTGGTGAACCATCGCCCCAAACAACCACTTCCCTGCTCCCTGTCTCTTTGGCTTCATGAAACCTTCTAATCAACGCAGGCAAAACATGGCTGTTTTCAGGGTGATAATTATCGTTTGGACCATACATATTCGTTGGCATGGCCGAAATAAAATTGCACCCATACTGATCGCGATATGCTTCACACATTTTAATCCCTGTAATTTTTGCAATCGCATAGGGCTCATTGGTGGGCTCCAAATATCCACTCAACAAATATTCCTCTTTTAACGGCTGTGGTGCCATCTTTGGGTAAATACAAGAACTACCCAAGAACAACAACTTTTTCACCCCGAACACATATGCATTGTGTATCAAGTTGTTTTGAATACTCAAATTGTCGTATAGAAATTCAGCGCGGTATCTGTTGTTCGCCAATATACCGCCCACTTTCGCGGCGGCAACGATTACATAATCCGGTTTTTCCTGTCGATAAAATGCTTCTACTTCCGTTTGATTTCGCAAGTCCAGTTCAGCACTTGTTCGAGTAACAATGTTATTGTAGCCCAATTTTCCCAACTCACGAACTATGGCAGAGCCCACCATGCCCCGATGGCCAGCCACATAAATTTTCGCGTGTTGTTCCATTATTCGAAGTAGTTCTTGGTTTGGAATCCACCGTCTTTCAAGTAGGTTTCCTTTTGCATCACACGAATATCGCTTTGCATCATATCGGTTACCAAGTCTTGCAGAGAGTGCTTTGGAGACCAACCCAATTTCGTGCGCGCCTTCGTGGCGTCACCGATCAACAAATCCACTTCGGTTGGACGGAAATATTTGGGATCTACATAGACCAATTCCTGTCCTATCGCTAAACCACCTTTTTGTCCAGTTGCTGCTTCAAAAACGGCTTCGTCTATACCATCTACATAACCAATTTCATCTACGCCTTCGCCTTTAAATGCCATAGAAACGCCCACATGCTTAAAGCTCATGCGAACAAATTCACGAATTTCAGTGGTTACACCTGTAGCGATAACAAAATCCTCCGCTTTTTCTTGCTGCAAAATCAACCACATGGCTTCCACATAATCTTTGGCATGGCCCCAGTCACGCTTGGAGTTTAAGTTGCCCAAATACAGTTTGTCCTGCAAGCCCAAAGCAATACGAGCGGTAGCACGAGTGATTTTTCTGGTTACAAAAGTCTCCCCGCGGATGGGACTTTCATGGTTGAACAAAATGCCGCTGCATGCATAAATATCATAGGCCTCACGGTAGTTAACCGTAATCCAGAATCCATACATTTTTGCCACTGCGTAAGGACTTCTCGGATAAAATGGCGTGTTTTCTTTTTGGGGAATCTCTTGCACCAAACCGTAAAGTTCGCTCGTCGACGCCTGGTAAATTCTGGTTTTCTTGGTCAATCCGAGAATGCGAATGGCTTCCAACAAACGCAGGGTGCCCACTGCATCGCAGTTCGCGGTGTATTCTGGTGTGTCAAAACTCACGTGAACGTGACTCATTGCGCCCAAATTGTAAATCTCATCGGGTTGGACCTCTTGGATGATGCGAATCAAATTGGTTGAATCGGTCAAATCACCGTAATGCATCTTGAAATGTGCACCCTCAATGTGTGGATCTTCATAGATGTGGTCTACCCGATCGGTATTGAACAAAGAGCTACGACGTTTGATTCCGTGCACCATGTAACCCTTTTTCAAAAGAAATTCAGCCAAATAGGCTCCGTCTTGTCCGGTGATACCGGTGATTAATGCAACCTTCATTATTTTGCACAAAATTACACAAAACATTTATGGTGTTATTGTTTACCCACCAAAATTCCCCGCGACTTCACTACATAGTGGAGGAGATTTTGTTGCGCCGGTTGGGGTTTGCGGTTTCAATAACCACCGATTGGGAAGAATTTCTGAACAGTCCCGCCGTACATAAAATTGCATACACCCCCACACCCATTGGGATAAACGACAATGATTCTGTCATTTGGGTTTTTTCAAACGGACTATTACAAGAGAACTTTGTCAGGCCTATTCAAGAAAAACCCGCTTATCAGAACTATGCCATAACGGTCAAAAACGAAGTGAATCCTCTTCCTTTCAACACCTTGTTTGGTTTGTTCCCTGAAGAAAGGTTGACTTCCACAGTGTCCAATGAAAGCCAATCGGTAACAAGTGATGAGGTTTTATTCATTGATTTAACATCGAAAATCATACCTTTTGATCTATTTGGCACCGTTTTTTGGTCCCTTTCCAGGTACGAAGAGGTTCAATGGGGAATTTCGCAATCCAACAACAAACACCATAGCACTAACCAGCCGGACCAACATGGTCGATACCCTGCCGCACAAAGTCTATTTTTTCAATATGGGGTTCTTGAACGACCCTTTGTGGATGAGCTTGTCTGGTTTTTGGGTGCATTGTTCCATCGAAAACCCACTTACCAACATCGGGTCATCCCTACGGCTGATATCGATATGGCGCTGCGATATGGAGGGCGATCTTTTTACACGCAATTTGCTAGCGCACTTCGAGATGTTTTTAAAAACCCTTCATTGATTTCTGAGCGATTGCGCGTTCAATTTGGTGGAAAGGATCCGTATTCTATGGACAACGGTGCGATTCAAATCCTGCAAAAACAGGAAGGTCTTACATCAATCCTCGGCCCAAAACTATTTCTTCTTGCTTCAAATCAAAGAACGCAGAGGAACAAGCAAATAAAAAAGAAAGCCCTCACACAAGAGTTTCAACGATTAAAGAAACATTTCGGAACCAACAACGATTGGATTGGCATTCACCCCTCGTGGCAAGAAAAATCAAACGCCCTCAATAATCTCACGGAATGGAAAAAGGAAATGGCTGATGTGGAATCAATCATCGACCAAAAACCCAAGCACGCTCGATTTCATTACATACACCTTCACATACCCCACTCCTATCGATTGTTAAATCAATTGGGCGTTACCACAGATTGGAGTATGGGCTATCCCGAGGCGGTTGGATTTAGGGCAGGTTCGGCTGTGCCTTTTATTTGGTATGATGTTTTGTTAGAACAGCCCACAGAAATTACCGTTGTTCCCTTTTGTATTATGGATGTCACCTGCAAAAACTACCTAAACTTATCTCAAGAAGAATCAATTTATTTGGGTGAGTTAATTAAATCAAAGGTTTCATCTCTTGGGGGATTGTTTTGTTTTATCTTTCACAATGAGTCTGTTTCTGAAAGTCATCCGTGGAGAGGGTGGAAAAATGTCGTTGAATCTTGGGCTCGACCCCTGAAAAAGAACCAAACATGAGCATTCGGTATCTTCAACGCCCACAAATCGACCCAATAAAATGGAATGAGTCTGTGCTAAAAAGTCGGACCCCACAGGCCTATGCGCTTTTTGATTACTTGGATAAAATCACAAACAATGAATGGTCTGCGTTGGTATACGGCGATTATGAAGCCGTTTTTCCGTTGCCCATGAAAGAAAAATTCGGCATTCGCTATGTGGTTCAACCTGTTTTCTGTCAACAGCTCGGCGGGTTTGGGTCAAACGAAAACGTGTCTACCATGGATTTTGTCAAAGCGATTCCCAAACGATTTCTCCGCGTTCGTTTGAATTTAAATCCTTATTTCGACAAACAAACCAAACTCCCCCTGGATACAAAAACCAACTTTCTTTTGTCCCTATCGTCTCAACCTGAGTACAACAAAGATTGTAAAAAAAACCTGTTGGGACTTCAAAAGCATCCCATCCAATACGAAGAAAATAAAATCTCCATTCGCGAAGCAATCAATGTTTATCGTGAGGCTTGGGGAGATACCAACCAACGTTTAACAACCAACGACTACGAACGTTTCGAAAATGCCTGTGAAACACTTCAAGCATTACACGGCGGAGTGTTGACCATTTCAGCCACCCATACAGAAACCAATGAATTGCTTGGGGCTGCCATTCTGTTGAGATTAATAAACCTCCAAGACGAACAAACGCAACTCTTACAATATGTATGTGCCGGCCCCACTGCCGCTGGTAAAACACTGGGAATTATGCATGGAATCATCGACACGGCCATTCAAAAACACCTAGGGCCCAACACGGTGTTTGACTTTGAGGGCAGCAGCATAGCCAGTGTGGCGGCGTTTTATAAAAAATTCGGTCCCACAGACAACCCATACTATGTTTTAAGGCAAGGCTTGTAATCTGCTCAAGCGTGGAACTTTGCTCCGCCTAACCTTGCATGGTGTATCTTCGCACCATGAACCCTTGGATTCAAGCCGCAAGACTAAGAACGCTACCATTGGCGCTATCGGGCATTATTTTGGGCGCGGCCATCTCGCACTTGTGTTATGAGGGCAATGCCCATTTGGCTCACCAGAGCGGTGGGTTCAACACATCTCCATGGGTCGTGTTTTTCCTCGCAATACTTACAGCAACCTTGCTTCAGGTATTGAGTAACTATGCGAACGATCTTGGTGACTTTACCAAAGGAACAGACACAGCGGCAGCACGAACAGATCGAGCTTTGGCATCGGGAGCCATTGAACCCAAATCCATGAAACTGGCACTGTTGGGCTTGATTGTTGTCACATTTGCCACTGGAAGTACATTGATTTGGCTAACCGGACTATTCCATTCCCAAAACGGGTGGTATTTGCTCGGTGTTGGTGTTATGGCCATTCTTGCAGCACTTGGTTATACCCTTGGAAAAAACGCTTATGGTTACTGGGGGCTGGGCGATCTTTCTGTTGTTCTGTTTTTTGGCTTGGTTCCCGTAATGGGCATGGGGCTTGTCAACGGCTTCTTTTATGATGTGGCTTCTAGCCGATACCTGGATGTTTTTGTCTTGGCGGGGGTTGGTTTGGGCTTTTTGAGTGCGGGGGTTTTGAATGTGAACAATTACCGCGATTTGCTCTCCGACCAGGCCATTGGCAAAAAAACACTGGCCGTGCGATTGGGTGAAACGAAAACTTTGGTTTACCATCGTTTGCTCTTGTCGATGGGTGGTGCTTTGATACCTGCGTCGCTACTGACTTTTGAAAAGCGATACTTCGAATGGACAACCATGTGGGGCTCTCAAACTGTTTTCATGTTGGGCATCTTCTCTCCCATTTTCATTCAATTGTCAAGTCATTATCAAAAGGTCAAATGCACCAAGCCCGGTGATCGTGAAACACTGAACTTACAGTTAAAGAAACTATCGCTCACGATACTGGCCATGGTGGTCGTGTATGCGCTGCTGTCGTTTTTTATCATCGATTTTTTGGGTCCGGACAAAGATTAAAGAAAAGAACACCCATGCGGATACATTTCCAAACCAAATCCATGGAGTTTCTGAAGCCGGCCAAAACAAGTCGCGGCGAATACCTACATAAAACAAGTATTCTGGTTTCGCTGAGCAACAACCTATACACAGGTATTGGCGAAGCTGCGCCACTTCCCGACTTAAGCATTGATGGCGGCATTGATCTTGGTCTTGTTTTGTCTCCATTATTGGATAAAGAGCTGACCGAAAATGACCTTTTCGACCTCTTGGCTCAATGGGAACCGGGCGAATCAGGGGCTATGCCAAGTTTGCGTTTTGCACTTCATTGTGCATGGAAAAACTTGCAATTTCAGCAACACAATAAGCCCACATCCCTCAAACAATCAGTTCATTGGATAAACAATGATTTTACTGCCGGAAAACACGGAATGAAAATCAATGGATTGGTCTGGATGAATGGTGCCGAGGCGATGTATGAAGAGGCCATTTCAAAATTCAACGCGGGTTTTCGATGCATTAAAATAAAAGTAGGCGCTTTAGATTTTGACGAAGAATGTCGGCTAATTGAACGAATCCGAAGGAATCTTTCCGCCTTCGCTTTGGAATTGCGACTTGATGCCAACGGCGGCTTTCAAGAGGATACTGCACTTGAACAATTACACGAATTAAAGCGCTTTGAAATACATTCAATCGAGCAACCCATTTGTGCCGGATCGCACACCCTTGATCAAGTTTGTCGGGAAAGCCCCATTGATGTTGCTTTGGATGAATCACTTATAGGAATTCACCCAACAAAGGATGGTCGTTTCGGGCAAAGTGGGTCGTCGCTATTGTCATGGGCCAAGCCCAAATACATCATTCTCAAACCCACATTGCTCGGCGGTACAGACATCGCCGATACTTGGATTCAAGTTGCTGCAAAACAAAACATCGGTTGGTGGAGCACAAGTGCATTGGAGGGAAATGTCGGTTTGGCCAGTATCGCACAATGGGTTTCACAATATCGGCCATCAATGCCACAGGGGTTGGGTACAGGATTGCTTTTCAAAGACAATTTCCAATCATACACAAGGGTCGAAGGAGATGCTGTGTGGTTTAATCGCAATGCATCATGAGTTTAACACTGCCCATCTCATTTGTTACCCAAACCCAACAGGCGTTACCCCATGAATTGTCCAATGATTTATTGGCCTCGTTACATGAAAATGCAAATGTCAGCATTCGTATTAACCGAGCCAAAGGCGTTTTGCCCGCTGATTTTCGCACCGATGTTTTAAAACAGGGCATTCCGCATTGTGAAGATGGTTTTTTACTGGGGTCGAGACCGTTGTTTACTGCTGATCCAGCCTTTCATGCGGGGGCTTACTATGTGCAAGAAGCGAATAGCATGGTGGTTGGTGAACTCGTAAAACGATTGTTGGTGAATTTCGAACCCGGTGCCATTGTGCTCGATCTTTGTGCATCCCCCGGTGGCAAAAGCACACATGTTGCTGCGCACTTGAGACCTGGTGATTTGTTGGTTGCCAACGAAGTAATCTCTGGAAGAACCGGTACATTGATCGAAAACCTCTGTAAATGGGGACAGGGAAATCACGTGGTTACATCGGCCGATGCGAAGTTGCTCGGAGAAATCAAGGGGCTTTTTCACGTTGTGATTGCCGATATGCCCTGTAGCGGTGAAGGAATGTTCCGGAAAACACCGGAGGCGGTTGAAGAATGGAGTGTAGAGAATGTGTCGCTTTGTGCTTCTCGACAGCAAAGGATTGCACATGACATTTGGCCGAGTTTGGCGGAAGGTGGTGTGATGATTTACAGCACGTGCACATACAATCGACAAGAAAATGAAGACAATGTCAACCACATCGTAGAAGAGTTAGGTGCCGAAATTATGGAATTTGATTTTCCCGAAAACCTTGGGATTGTTGAGCTCGAACCCGGGAAATACCGAATGTTGCCGAACAAAACCTTGGGTGAGGGCTTCTTTTTTGCGATTTTAAGAAAAACATCGACCGAGAAATTGCGGCTACCAAAGACTGCAAAAATGAAATCAGCAAAAGGATTGCCCCCTTTTTTGAACAACGAGTTTATGGGATACGAACTTCAAGATGGTTTGATGGTAGTCCGTTCGGGTATATGGCACGATTATTACCCAAACCTACCCGCGCTTCTTCCTGGAGTCAAACAAACCGGCGTGAATGCGGGGCAAAGCAATAAAAATCAATGGAAGGTCCATCCAGAATACGATTTGTTGACCCAAAAAAACACCCACTATCAAGAGGTGAAAATAGACATTCACCAATCCCTGGATTATTACAAAAGGGCATTTTTGCCGGTAATTGTCGATTCTAAGGGGGTGGTTGGCTTACGTTGGAATGGGCTATCGCTGGGTACCGCCAATGCTGTAAACAATGGACTCAACAATTTGTGGCCTATGCATTGGAGAATCATTCAAACCCAAATGCAAGCGGTTTCGCTTCTGACAAATAAATCACAACCGGGCTGATTGAATGGACCATCGGCGCTTTTTCTGCGTACGATTAGAACGCAATCCAATCAAGACAAATAAAGATTATGCTTTGGGCTTCTTGGCTTTGGTGCGCTTCAACCTATCAACATAGTTCATTTCTTTTTCGGTTAAAAAACGCCATTTGCCGCGACCCAGTTTCACTTTATCGAACTCGCCCAATAACACGCGATCCAATGCGGTTACTTCATAACCAAAATGCTCGAACATTCTTCGGACGATTCGGTTTCTGCCGCTTTTGATTTCAATACCGAGGACGGTGTCTTTCCCTTCTTCCACAAAACCACACTGCTCAAACGCCATCATGCCATCTTCAAGTTCCACACCTTCAACCAATTGCAACATGTGCTCTTTTGTGGGCTTTCTGTCTATAGTGGCGCGATATACCTTTTTTATTTCAAAACTTGGGTGCATCAACTTCTGTGTCATTTCACCATCGTTGGTTAGCAACAGAACGCCCGTTGTGTTTCTATCAAGTCTACCGATTGGATAAATTCGCTCTTTTCCTGGCAAATCAATTAGCTCCATCACGGTTTTTCTACCCTCTGGATCGTCCGTTGTTGTGATGTAACCCTTGGGTTTGTTCATGATGATGTAAACGGGCTTTTCTGGTACCACTTTGCGGTCTTCAACTTTGACAACATCATAGGGCGTTACCTTGGTGCCCAACTCTTTTACAATATCTCCATTTACCCGCACCAACCCTTGTAGTATAAGGTCATCAGCTTCTCTGCGAGAACAAATTCCGCTGTTGGCAATATATCGATTCAACCTGATCTCGTTGCTGTTTGCGTGCTCGGTGCCTTTTTCTAAATTACTCGTAACACGGTTATATTCACGCTTGCTTCCTTTGAAACCGTTTGGGGTTTCTGCACGTTCTGCCTTGGGAATGCCGTAGGTCTTTGGTGCGGAAGTTTTTCTCTCTTCACTTTGCGACTGCTCGTCTGAATTTGCACTTCTGGGTTTAAACTTGGCAAGTCCCTTCACGCCACCACTACTTAATGGTTTGGCGGCCCTGTCTTCACGATCTCTGTCAATGGGTTTTTCGCGGTTAAATGGTTTCTTTTCGGCGCCATCTTCTGAAAATCTTGGTTTTGAAAATTCTCGCTTATTGCCAAACTCTTTGGGTTTATCGAAACTACGTGGTTTGCCAAACCCGCCATTTGGCCGGTCGCCCATACCTCTGTCCGATGATCGTTTATCGCCAAAATTATTGGGACGGTCAAAGCCTCCTGGTCGATCTCCGCGATTGGGCCTTTCAAAGCCTGGTTTGTCGAAAGAACGCGGTTTGTCAAATGAGCGTGGTTTGTCAAATCCTCCACGACTTTCACGGGTGTTAAACGATTTTTTATCGTCGCCGTCCTTGCCAAACTTGGCGCTGCGATCACCAGGAAACCTTGGTTTGCCTGATTGATCACCACCGGTAAAACCTCCCTTTTCTGCAAATCTCGGATTATTACGTTTAAAACCTCCCCGAGTACCCTCTTCTCTCGGCGCGCCGCTTTCAAATCTTGGGTTGTTTTCACGTGGACCCCTATCCGGACCAAATTTGGGGCGTTCGTTTCTTACAAAACCACCACGATTGGGTGTGTCTCTTCGATTTTCATCACGACCCCCATAGTTGGGCTTATCCGAGCGATTACCAAATGCTGATTTATCCGAACGATTGCCATATGCTGGTTTATCCGAGCGATTGCCATATGCTGGTTTATCCGAACGATTGCCAAAAGCGGGCTTGTCTGAGCGGCTGCCATATGCCGGCTTGTCTGAGCGGCTGCCGAATGCTGGCTTTTCTGAGCGACCGCCAAATGCTGGCTT
>SXYY01000049.1 GCA_005788145.1 Bacteroidota bacterium | reverse complement strand
ACCTGCAGTTACGCCAAACTGTCAATCATTTCAGCAGACCAACCATGTCAATGGTCCTTAAAAACGGACCTTGAACGTTGTTGGTCAATACCACAAAACACTTATCCTCATCCAAACAACGCCAGTAATAGGTTCGAAATCCCTTCCACCATCCATTGTGAAACGCCCATTTTTGTCCGTTTATCCATTTTACCCGCCATCCATTCGCATAAAACGCATCAGCACTCACCACCGTTTGTGGCGCTACCATTTGATTCTTGGTATCGGGATGCAACAAAAAATCGGTTCTCAACATTCGGTCCATCGCCAACATTTCAAAAACATTGGAATAAACCCCCTTATCGCCCATGGCACCATTGAATATGTTGTCCGCAAAAACCCGTTTTTTGTCGTACCCCTGCACTGTATAATTCACCAAGCCCAAGGTATCAAAATTGGCCAAGTGAGAATATTTCATGCCACTGGGATTCATGATACGCAACTTCACAAACTCCCTGAAATCAATGCCTGTCTGTCGCTCCACTATCAACGCCAACAATGCATAATTGCTGTTGCAGTAATCATAGCGTCCGGGTTTTGCAAAGTGATTCACTGGCTGGGCGTTCAGAAGTTGCACCACATCATCATTGGTAAGATGGTCCTTGGGGTTCTCCCACGCCTTCATGTTGAAATAGAAATAATCGGGCAGTCCACTGCTATGGCTAATCAAATTTTGTAACGATAGGTTTCGTCGCGTCAATTCCGGGATATACCAATGCACACTATCGCTCAATTTCAAATAGCCATCTTGCACCAGGAGCATCATTGCCATGCCCGTAAAGGTTTTAGAAACACTAGCCAACTGAAACAAATCGGCGGGTTTCAGTGAATCGAGCTGTGAAAAGGTGGCATAACCCATCGCACCAAAACACAAGCTATCATTTTTATGAAACAAATAGGTACCATTGAAGATACCCCAGCGATACATCCGGCGAAAAAAACTGTCGATCTGAAATTCGGTGGTGTCGCTAAAGCGAACATATTGTGACATTTCATAAGGATCGCGAACTGGTTTTTTGGGAGGATCGCCAGCCGCCATTGCAGCGCCCACGACCCACAAGGTGCAACACAGAAGCAAGCATTTTCCCAAAAAGCGCATATCGACAAAAATAACCATGGGTCAAACCCCGTGCCAACAAAGGATAGGCAAGTTACTCACCCAAAAAATGAGTGTCCTTTTGAGTAAAATTAAGGCACTTGAATGATTTTGTGCGTTTGAATACAAATACGCCAACGGGGATTTGCTTTCACATAATCAATCATTTTGGGCATCACTTTATCGCGCTTATCCCATTCTGCTTGGAGAAGTAACGCGCAATCCGGTCCTACTGTCTGTGCCCATTGTTCTGCCCATTGAAAATCAGAATCATTGAAAACAATTACTTTTAACTCATGGGCTCTTTGCATCTCTGCTTCCACGGGTTGTTTGAATTTCTTGGGCGATATACAAATCCAATCGTAATTGCCTTGCAATGGGTATGCCGCGGATGTTTCAACGTGCACGCGATATCCCTTGCCTTTTAATGCCTCAACCAACGGATTGCAATCATACATCGCTGGCTCGCCACCCGTGATCACCACCAATTGAGCGGGGGTTTGGGCAATCCATTCACAGATTTCATCCGAACCACACTCGGGATAGCCTTCTGTGGGCCAACTTTCTTTCACATCACACCATACACACCCTACATCACAGCCAGCCAATCGGACAAAGTAGGCGGGTTTCCCTGCATGAACACCTTCTCCCTGGATGGTGTAAAAATGTTCCATCACAGGATATTTCATCATGCAAATTTGGCTTTGTATACTTCCAAGGTATTCATCATCAATCCGGTAATCGTCATTGGACCTACCCCTTTTGGCACAGGTGTAATGGCACTCACTTTTGGCAATACCGCATCGAAATCCACATCCCCACACAATCTCCATCCGCTCTTGCGTGAAGCATCGTCCACACGCGTGGTTCCCACATCAATGATCACAGCACCTTCTTTCACCATGTCTGCAGTAACGAATCCGGGCTTGCCCAATGCTACCACCAGGATATCGGCCTGTTGGGTGAACGAGGCTAAATTTTGAGTACGACTGTGACACAGTGTTACCGTTGCGTTGCCATAAGGTGCGGCCGCAGACAACAACATGCTCATGGGACGTCCAACAATGTTACTTCTCCCAACAACAACCACATGTTTTCCGTTGGCCTCGATACCGTAATGCTTCATCAGCAATGTGATTCCATAAGGTGTTGCAGGTTTCACACCGACCTCATCGCCCTTGGCCAATTTACCCATGTTGATATCGTGAAATCCATCTACATCCTTGCCTGGCAAGATGGCTTGGGTTACTTTTTCTTCTGAAATATGTTTCGGCAATGGCAATTGCACTATCAACCCATCAATGGTTTCATCTTGGTTGATTTTTTCAATTTCTTCCAACAATTCCGCCTCCGAAATGGTGGCAGGAAAACGGCGAACATCCCCTGCATAACCTACCTCGTCACATGCGGTTTTCTTCGCACCAACATAGGTTTGACTTGCACCGTCCTCACCCACCAATATCGCCACCAAACCCGGTGCACGGTGTCCCTTGGCTACATAAGCCTTAACCTCATCCGCAATTTGCAATCGAATGGATGCGGCAGCGAGGCTACCATCTAATACCAATGCCATAGGCTACAAAAATACTAGGTATCGGTGTAACTACCCCAACCTGTGGCATAAATTGCCAAGAACAGAAAAGGTTTTACAAAAATTGCACAATCAAAGCGCCATCGCCGCCTTCTGCTTCAGTTTCATGGTGATAGCTCCGCACAAAGTTGACCGACTTCAACAAAGTCTTGAGCCCTTTGCGCAAAATCCCATCGCCCCTGCCATGAACAATCTTCACCTGTGCATGCCCCAAAGAATACCCCTCTTCCAACCAAATCAATACTTTTTGTGTGGCCTCTTCCATCCGCTGTCCGCGCACGTCCATACTCGCTTTGTAGTTCGACTGTCGTTCAACCCACTGGTATCCTCCAGTAACTCCAGTCTTTTGCGACTTGCCACCCACCTTGTTTTTGCTCAGCATCAACTCTGCTATGGGCACCCACATTTTCACCACACCAAACGCCACCCACACTTTGTCTTTTTTCACATCCAAAACCTCGCCTTGGGCTTCTGTGGCCAAACTTTTCACCAAAACCCCGGGCACCAATTGCTTGGGCGATGTAATTGGCAAGGTATCGGCCAAATAGGATTTTTCTGGTGCGCTTTCCGCTTTCCCAGTTTCTGATTTCAGCGTTGTGCCCGACTTCCCATCTGCATTCTTGGACGTCGTAAAATCGATGGCGCCGCGCAATCCTTCCAGCTTCCCAGCTCCCACAACAGTGCCGGTTTCAACCGCTGTTTTGTACGCCCCAAGTTTTTGTCGCGCCTTCAATGTGGCTTCCTTTTCTGCCCCGTGTTCGCGAATGGCGCGTATCGTATTTTCGATTTGCTGATTGGTATCGGCCAATAACTTTTTGGCTTCATCCCTCGCTGCTGCGATATACTCTTGTCGCTTCGACTGCAACGTGTCTTTCAAATGCTGATAAGAGGCGGTCAATTCCTCCAGGTGTTTTAGCTTCTCCTCATAGGTCTGAACCTGTTGCAACAACTGCTGATTTTGTCGCTCCAATGTCAACATCAAATCCTCGGTTTTGCCCATTTGCTTGCCAGCCAATGTTTTGATTCGATCGATCCAAGTGGCATCAAACCCCGTTTTTCGCATCAATTCCAACGCAAACGAAGACCCCGGTTTCCCCACAACCAAATGATACAAGGGTTTCAATGCGTGGGCATCGTAGGCCATCGAAGCTTGAACCACTTCTGAATATCCCATCCCCCACTCGCGCAATTGGGAAAAGTGGGTGGTAGCAATGACAAAAGATCCTTTTTCTAACAACTGTTCCAAAACCGCCTGTGCGATGGGCGCACCAAAACGGGGATCCGTTCCTGCACCAATTTCATCCATCCCAATCAACGATCGCTCCGAAGCATGCTCCAACAAATTCTTCAAATGCTGCAGGTGTGCACTGAACGTACTCAATCCTTGCTGGATATCTTGTCCATCGCCACAATCAATGCCCAAATAATCAAAAATACCAAACCTACTCTCGGGATCCGCCGTCACAAACAAGCCGCATTGCACCATGTATTGCATCAACAACACTGTTTTCAGCACCACCGATTTACCGCCAGCATTTGGACCGCTAACCACCATTACCCGTTGTTCATTCAACTCCAACGACAGGGCGATGGCTTCTTTTTTCTGTGCTTTCAGTTCTTTGCGCAATACAGGGTGATAGGCCCTTCGCAATGAAACCTGGGCACCATCACTCACTTTCGGACGTTGGGCGCCTTCGCGCATACACCAATCCCACTTGGCCAGGGCGAAATCCATCCGCACCAATCTATGCATCCACTGCTGCAGGTCCATCTCGAAAGGCGCCAATTCGGCTGTAACCAACCTGAGAATTCGCTCGCGCTCTCTACGTCTTTCGGCGAACAACTCCTTGAGGCGATTGTTCATCTCCAACATCTGCGTGGGTTCCACGTACAGCACTTTTCCAGTAGCCGAAATGTCTTTGACAAATCCTTGTACCCTGCGTTTGAACTCCGCCAATACCGGAATCACCAATCGCTCTTCCCGAACCGTCACATCCGTTTCTGCCGTAAATCCCAACCCTTTCCATTCCCGAAAAATACCGCGCATCACATTCCGTGCCTCGCCTTCTAAGCGATTGATTTCCTGAGAAATTTTGGCATATTGCGGGGTAGCACGAACCGATATTTGGTTGAATTCATCCAAGACCTTTCCGATAATGGCAGCCACCTTTTTTGTATTGTCTTCATTCGGCAATTCGGCCGCCAACAAGGTCCAGAGATCAGCGCGCTGCTGCACGGCCACGGCCAACTTTTGGTAGGTTGTTGTTGATGCCAACACCGCAGCCAATGCCTCCTCCTCGAGGTAAAAATTCTCAATGCCTAGGTGCGACAAATAACTAGAAATATCATCGCCCTGAAATTGCAACACGCTGGGCAAAATTTCATTCAATTGGTGAATTTGATCCAACAAATCCAACTGCAGCATCACGGCCTCATGGGTGGTTTGCATATCCCATGCGGCAACCAATTCTTGTGTTGAAGGATACTTACATCGCTGGGCAATGGAGGCACGTATGCCGTCAAAACCTACTACTCGCTCAAAATCCGATGGGTATTTCACTTGCGTACCTTCCTTGCGTTCAATTCAGCCACCTGCATCTGGGTAATTACTTTTTCCATCAATGCAGAAAACGCCTCAGGATCTTTTTTCAATCGCAACAATTCCGCCTTGAAATCAGCATAAGGCACCTTGTGTTTGTTACAAACGAAGTTGTAATGCGCTTGCCAAACCGATTCTGGCACATTGGCATAGTTATATTTTATTTGGTTTCCCGCCTCCATCAACATCACATCGCACATCAAATCAATCATTTTCCGCTCCTCCACATGGGGCTTTGGTTGGCACGACACCCAAGCGGTGATGAGCAGCATTCCCAAAACAAAACGACGAAACAGCGATTGATTTTTCACAGAATCACAAAATTACAACAATCGCAGCGGTAATTTCGCAGACACAGACCGAGAATCAACATGTCAACGCCACAACACATCGCCCAAAACATCCAAACCATCAAAGCCCAACTTCCTGCAGGGTGCAAACTCATCGTTGTGAGCAAATACCGCGAGGTTCAAGAAATTGAGGCGGCGTATGCCAGCGGACAGCGCCTGTTTGCCGAAAACCGCGTTCAGGCCTTGCTTGAGAGAAAAGAAGCGTTGCCGAACGATATTCAATGGCATTTGATTGGTCATTTGCAAACCAACAAAGTCAAATACATCACACCGTTCATTTCAATGATCCACTCCGTTGACAGCATGAAGCTGTTACAGGAAATCAACAAGGAGGCGACCAAAAACAACCGAATTATCCCTTGCCTCATTCAGCTGCATATCGCCCAAGAAGAGACCAAATTTGGATTGGATGCAAGTGAGTTGGATGCATTTTTCGTGGAATACCAACATGCAAACCTCATGAATGTGTCGTTGAGTGGACTAATGGCCATGGCCAGCAATACCGATGATCGCCGTCAGATTGAGGCGGAATTTGCCCAGGTTCAAACACTGTTTACGACAATCAAGGAAACCTATTTCGCAGATCAAGACCAGTTCTGTGAACTTTCGATAGGCATGAGTTCAGACTACGACATTGCCATCGCCCACGGGTCTACATTGGTAAGGGTTGGAAGCGCCGTGTTTGCGTAAACGGCTTACATCATTTTTGCTTAGTAATTGTTCAACATCATCGGCATGATGAGCATGGTGATGTCTTCATCGCGCTCATTTTCGTTGGGGATCACCAAACCTGCGCGGTTGGGGGCCGACAAACGCAATTGAACTTGGTCGCCATCGAGGGTGCTCAACATCTCTTTCAAGAATTTGGCGTTGAAACCAATTTCCATGTCGTTGCCTTCAAATTCACAAGGAATACGCTCCTGCGCTTCGTTGGCCATTTCGATATCTTCTGCACTGATTGTCAACTCATTGCCAGTCACTTTAAAACGCACCTGATACGTGGTT
>SXYY01000011.1 GCA_005788145.1 Bacteroidota bacterium | reverse complement strand
TTTATTTAATAATTGTCACCGTTCCTTTGTATGCATGCATTACCCCGTCAATGTAACGGAATGTAATTGCATAGGCGTAAACGCCTTCCATAACCGGCTCACCCTCAGGATCGAGACCCTTCCAACCAACACTTGGGTCTTCAGAGTAAAATAAAATCTCACCCCAACGGTTCACGATGGTCATGCGGTATTTCGACATACCGAAAGATTGGAAAGGCTTAAACTCCTCGTTCAATCCGTCTACGTTCGGCGTGAAGGCATTCGGCAAATGGAACAACAATTCAGGTTTCAAGAAGATGTTCTTCCAAATCGTATCTGCACACCCACTTGCGTTGCTCGCAATCAACATCGTCTTGAAATCACCCGTTCCTGAGAATGTCATGAAGAATGGTACACTTGATGTAGACGTCTGTCCATCCTGGAATGACCAATTATACATATCTGTATTTTTACCAGTAAAGGTAAACTTCCAATCTGTCTCCAAACCACGCGAGAGCAAGTATTCACCGGTAAAGTCTGCCACAGGCTTAGGCTGCACCGTAATTGGCAAAGCCGCTGATGTTGTTGAACATCCTTTGTCAGATACCACCGTCAAACTCACATTATAAACTCCGTCCGTGCTGTACGCTTGCAGGGGATTTGCAATGTTCGAAGTAAAACCATTGCCGAAATTCCAACTGTAAGAAGTGATAATACCCCGATTCACTTTTGCATTTGACCCAAATTGAATGGGCACTTCAGCACAAGCATTCATACCCGTAATACTCACTGTGGGATGTTCATTCACACGCAGCAACATCGACTTTTCACTACCGCAACCTTTGTCGGAAACCACACGCAATTTCACTGTATAATCTCCAGTATCGGGCAGTGTTTGCGCCGGAATATTCTTCACATTTGCCAAAGGCACCCCTTTCACCAACCAAGTGTAGGCCACACCCGTTGCTGAATTTTCTGATGTAATGTTGCTGGCAACGAAAGAATTCCCAGTTAAACACTGTTCCGCATTGTTTACCGCAAAATTCGCTTGTGGCACAGGCCACACATTCACTGATTTTGTGATTGAGTCTTTACATCCCGCCGAAGAGGTCAACACCAATTTGACATCAAATTTGCCCGCAGACAAATACCCTTTTGCAGTAATGCTCTTGAGTGTAGATTTGGTACCATCTCCCAAAGTCCATTCACTGGTATAGGTGGAACCAAACACCGTGTTGTCTGTAAAGGAGAACTGATGTCCGCCCAAACAAGCCGTATCCTTGCTTGTAGTAAACGATGCTTTGGGCGATGCCACCACATCTAATACTTCTGAGGTAGAGTCAAAGCAACCATCCTCGGTCGTAATGCTGTGGAACACGCGATATTTTCCCATCGCTGAGAAAGACCTAACCAAAGAATCACCAGAACCGCTGCCTCCATCTGAAGTTGTCCATACATGTGTGGGATTGGCACCTGTCCATGGGTATTGCTGTTTGAACGTAAACTTGTTACCCGCCAAACATTGCTGCTTGCCTGCACCCAAAATATCTGCCTTTGGCATATCGAAAACCTCAACCTCTCGCTGGAATGAATCTTTACATCCTACGGATGTGGTGGCAATGATGCGAATCCAATATTTTCCGGGCGACGAGAATGTCTTGTTGGGGACAATTTTCGCGTAGTTATAAGTTCCGTTTTGGTATTTCCAATCCGATTTGGAATTTAGTAGTGCATTAATGGGCGCTGTACTTGCATCGGCCAAATCAAAAAAGTGTCCTTGGAAACATTGAGAAGAGTCTGTGACTTGGAAGAATGCCTTGGGCTCCGGCGCTACATAAACACGCATGGTATCCCTGTCTACACAACCGTAATCCGATGTGTTTTCAATCATCACCTTGTGCCAACCTGTATCGGTAAACTTCACCGCCTTGATTGAAGAGGTTGTTGCGGTTTGGTTATTTTTGTAATTCCAGAGAGTCGTATAACTTCCCGCCGTAATGCTTGACTGATCGGTAAAATCAAACTCATTGGTCTTCAAGCAAAGACTTATTTGCTTGATATCAACTTTATTCAATGGCGCCGGCCTCACAACAAATGTAGAATCCACCGTATCTCGGCATCCAAATGGCGTGACCGTAATCAACTTGACCTTGAATGTACCCTCAGTGATGAATTTGTACTTGGTGGTATATGGCAGGGAGGTGTCTTTGGAACCATTGCCAAAATCCCAAATGGATGAACCCACCCCTTCATTGCTTTGAGAACTATCGGTGAAGGTTACTTCGGCGTTCTGACAGAAATAGCTAGATGATGCTGCCAACTTAGCCAATGGATATGGATAAACCACAAGCAATGTATCCAAGGTATCTCTACACCCTTTTTGTGACTCAACGATATACCTTAATTTGTTCGTACTGATGGAGTCAAACGTGTATCTGAACCTAAAGCTGTCTCTGTTCACGAACATTTTCTTGTAATCATCGAATAAGCGCCAACGGGATATTTTCCAGGCATCATTATTGAATTTTGTCCCATCGGTCATCACAAAACGGTTTGTCTTGTAACACATATCCAAGGTGTCAAAATTGATTCTTGCATTCAATGCATCGGCCCTGCGCATCCAAGAAGAGTCAATGGTTACGCAATTGGTGGAGGTATCCAACACACGCAGCCAAACCTTACCCTCTTTTTGCATCGTGAAGGTTTGCAATCGTGTTGAATCCTGCCACTTATACAAGAACTTGTTCGATGTTGGACCTGTAAATAATTGCTTCACCGCTGTAGAGCACTGGGTTGTGGTATCAGGAAAGTCAAATACAGGACCTTGTTTGATGGTAACGATTTTACTCCTTGTGATGGTATCCACCTGACCACAATCAGCCGTGATGGGAATTTTCACCACCACATAATAAGTTCCAATTTTTTTGAATTTATGCACTACTGATTTACCCGTATCAGATGTCCCATCACCGAAATTCCAACGGTATCCTTTGATTTTGGGTTTCCCTGCAACAACCGCTTCAATTTTTACATCTTCACCCGGACATTGGGTCTTGCGGGTTACTTTGATGTCATAATCTACGTTTTCAAAAACGGCACCGGCAGAATAAGCATAACTCTCGTAGGGACCTACACCGTATGCAACACAGACGAATCCACTGTCGCTCTGTATTGTATTCGCGCTGGGATTGTTCACTTTTACCTGTGCGTAAGCATACTTTGTTCCAACGTTGGTAAAGCTACCCGCTGTAATTGAAGAACCGTTTACTTTTACCGAGGTCTTGGCCGTTTGACGGATCAAAATATTCACCCAGTGTTGGTTCATATTGCTCGTTGTGGCTGTTCCCACCAAGGTTTTAATCAACTGTTGATTTACATCGGGAGAAATAAAAATGGCAGGATCACCATTCGAACTACCAAGGCCTGAACAAGCCCCATTTTTCATGTATTGAACAACATAGGCGCTCTTATCCGTAGAAATGCTCGTGGCTACAGCCGTGGTAATATGCCCATAAATCCACTGACCTTTTTGGAGAATGGTATTTACCAAAGTCCCGTTCACAAAAACCTTGGTTGTATCTTTGGCCGCAACTACTTTGTAGACATATCCACCCGTTTGTCCGCTAAATGGCATCAACACATAATCCTTACCCAAAGCCGCCGTTGGCAACACTTGGGTGTAAAGGTGGTCTCGACCATTGATCCCTGAGCCACAGTTCCCCTTGGTAACATGGCTTGAGCGGGCGCCGGAAAACACATTAATCTTACCACATCCCTCAACCACCCTAACGCGGGTTCCTGTCAAATCGCCAGCCTTGGCACCTGTTGTTGCCCATGAGGTAGCTGCAGGGTCCGTATTGTTGTTGCCAGCGGTATTTTTGGATTGTACTTCATAGACTTGACCCCTCGCCAATGTTACTGTAAATGGCGTGCCCGCTGTTTTTCCGCCTTTGGTATCAACGGTTGGGGTAATTTCTACCTTCACGTTGGCATCCATGCCCACCACCACAAATTCACTTTCTGCCCAGCGGTTAGATGTAGGGAAACCACTTGTTCCTGCATTGTTCGGGAAACTCGCAATGTAAAACTCAGGCGCAGACGGGATGCTTTCATAAGGCAGAACAAACGTGGCGTCTGAACGATTGATCTCCAAATTCAAACAATATACGTTCACCGGATCTTTTGCTACAATACGCAAACCTTTTTTACTATTTACATCGGTTGCGCTGAATTCTGAACCCACTGGGTAGTAATAGGTCCGATCAACTTCAATGCGGTTCACTTTGCCGGCAGTAATGTTAACTGTTTGATTAGAACCTGCTACACGAGGATTGTCCAAAACAAGTGTCGTGTTCACATCGGAGGTCACAAACAACAAGAGTGTATCGGGAAGTCCGCCATTACGGGTTTCCATCTCCATAAAACTCATGTAAAATGTTTTACCCGTAGATGTGATTTGAGCGTTTAAATTTTTGCCGCCCGTCAAAAACAATACGAATAAAACGAGGGCTACTTTTTTTAATATTTTCATTACAATGATTGAATCCGGTTATGTACAGAGTACATAACGCTTGAAATGGTATTTTCGTTGCCTCAAACTTAAAAATTGTGACATTATTTAGACGAGTATTGTAAATATCAATATCATCAAGCGATTGCGCCGCTAAACACGATTTCATCATTCCAATAAATCGCAACGAATTGTCCCGCAGTAACAGCCTTGTCTGGCGCACCAAAAACCACTTGATAACCACCCTCAATGGCCAATAATTTGCAACCCACGAGCGCCTGTCGGTACCGAAATCTACACTGTAATTCATGAGTCTCCAAAACCGCTTCTTTCAGGCTCGGTCTCACCCAATGCGCCTCTTCCTCGCGAACAAACAAACCACTGGAAATCAACCCCCAATGATTATCGCCCTGTCCTACATAGATCACATTCTCTTCCACATCCGTTTGCAACACAAACAAAGGCAGCGGTTTTCCACCAATTTGCAGTCCCCTACGCTGTCCTCGCGTATAAAAATGAGCCCCATTGTGTTTGGCTATTACTTTGCCATCATTGCGATTAAAATGGGCATGCCATAAAGAAGGATTCTCAACACCATCGCCCCTTAAAACCCTCTCCTTGTGTGCTAGTACCGCGGGTGCATCGCGCTCAATCTCTACCACATCACCCTCTTTTATACTCAGTTTTTGCTGTAAAAAATCAGGCAAACTCACATGGCCAATAAAACACAATCCCTGGCTATCTTTCTTACCCGCTGTCACCAAGCCACCCGCCTCGGCCAATCGCCGCACCTCACTCTTTTCCATATCGCCAATCGGAAACAGCGCTTTCGACAGCTGAAACTGATTCAATTGACACAAAAAATAACTTTGATCTTTGTTCGCATCCCTGCCACTTATCAGCCTGTACTCCTTGGATCCATCCACCTCAACCTCCTCCTTGCGAACATAATGTCCTGTTGCCACAAAATCGGCGCCCAACTTCAGGGCCTCATCCAAGAACACATCAAACTTAATTTCACGGTTGCATAACACATCGGGATTGGGTGTTCTACCGCAACCATACTCTGCAAACATATAGTCTACAATGCGTTCCTTGTACAACGCACTCAAATCAAGTACCTGAAAGGGAATTCCCAAATGCTCTGCCACCAACATGGCGTCGCGACTGTCGTCGATCCAAGGACATTCATCCTCCAACGTCACACTCGCATCGTTCCAATTGCGCATGAAAAGTCCAATGACATCATGGCCTTGCTGTTTCAGCAACAACGCCACCACAGAGCTATCCACTCCGCCACTCATGCCAACGACAATTCTCGCCATGGCGCAAAGTTCGTGATTGTGATTGATTAATACTTACCCAAATAACGACGAATCCACCATTCCGCGCCCAAACAAACGGCAATGGTCAACATCCAACCCCACAAGTCCCACCAATGTAGATTTTGCGACTGGGCTTTCAGGATCGGCTTGGCAACAATTTTTTGGGCAATGAGTTGCGATAGTGAATCAACCTGTTTCAATGGTATAAAGCCGCCATCGGTTTGGGCCGCCAACTGTTTTAACAAGGTGTGATTTGCCTGCGTATTGAGGATTTCTGCAGGTTGGTCCACAACAGAAATTTGTTTTTCATCGAACGCATTTCCTGCCGATGTTTCGGCGCGCAACTGATAATTCCCCGGCGTGAGTCCCGTTATGTTTGCCTCCCAGCCCTGCATCGACTTCACCAAATTCATTGGGCGCGCACCCCCCTTTGCATTCAACAACGTCAACTTCCGCTCTATACGATCATCCATCATCCCCCCGCGATCCCTGCATACCACCCTTGCAATCACACGGTCTCTTACATCAAACTGATTACCAGTAAGTACAATTTCCACCGATTTCTTTTGCGCTGATGCCGTTGCCAATTGTCCTACCGTACGCCTAACCCAAGCATCAAAAGCCATGGCATCGCTATTCTGAGCCTTTTCATGAATCCGCCATCGCCATATACCCTCACCGTAGAACATGGCCAAGGCTGCGGACTCCTTTTTCCAATAAACCATGAGGGGCAGCTGCGTATTCACACCACTCCATCGCTGATAAAGTACCGTTTCGCCGCCTGGTGGAACAGCCATTTTCGATACCGGTGCATACACTGGCGGGAAGCCCTTCCAGCGCACCGATTCTTTCTCATCTACACCCCAATTCAGCTCGTTTTCATTCCAATGTGCCTGAACCTCTTGCCAATTTCTTGGTGAGCTCATCTCACCACCGAGACCAACAATTTTTGTTAAACCGGGTAAATTTTGCGACTCTGTTGTAAATAACCAAATGGCTTTCCCCGCTGCAACCCAATCATTGACCTGTTGCAATTCTGCCCTTGATTGCATCCTCCATCCGTGAAGCACAAACACATCCGCTTCCCCAGAAAATTGACTTTTCGATGCTACTGTTACCAAGTATTGCCCACCCAATTCCAAGGCGGTTTTTATGGCGGAAACGTCCGGATGTGGCGACCCATACAATAGGGCTACTTTTTTGCGCTCATCAACCACCTTCACAAACTTTGTTTGGCGATTATTTGCTCCATTTTGGTCGCCCTGCGCACCCAAAACAACCACATCCAATGGCATTACGCCTTTTGATTTCGGTTGTACATTAAACGAAAATCTGCGCCAATCTTGATCGTTGCTGGGTGTCCATATTTGGGAGAGAACCTCGTTGCCCGCCTTCAGTTGAATGCGGAGCGGCTGGCCCTTCATCCGTTGACTCTTGACCGATATTTCAACAGCGAATGAATTGCCCAAAAAAGCTTCTTCATTGGATTGTATGGCTTCTACAGAAGCATCTATTTGTGGACTGGGATTGCCTGATCCCACCACCAACAAGGGCACACCCCCTATGATGGGTTCAAATTGCGGATTTCTTCCACTGTTGTTGATACCATCTGTCATCCAGACGACCCCTGCAACCGCCGTGGTTGAAGCAATTCCACTGGCGTGCTGAAGCACGGCCGACATATTTGTATGAAAAGTGTCCAATCCCTGCAATTGCCCACCCAATACCACCGCATCAGCAGCATTGTAGGCTTCCACCTTTACCCCCTTTGTCTCACGAATTTTTTTTAATGCTTGAGACCATTGCTGTTGATCGGCCCTACTTACCGACATACTTGCATCGGTGTAAACCAATATTACAGGGTCCTGCACCCATTGTTTAACGCGAATCCACCAAGGATTGAACAACAATAGCAACAGGGACATCCACGCAAAGAAGCGGAATAACATCGCCCATAGCCAAGGAGATTTCACCCCTCCGCCATCCTTAATCCATTGATAGTATTGAAAACCCGCCAAAACAGCGGCGCTCAAAAAAGAAATTATCCAACCGATAACTGGAACGCCGAGCATGGTTTATCCAGTAAAATCTTGGTTATTTCCTAACGAAACCAACACGCGCAACGCCCGTTGGAGTCTGTAACATCAAGGTATAAACCCCCGAAGACAGCGCAGAAACATCCAACTTGCCAGCTTCCAACACAACATCCTTCACCACACTGCCTTTGGCATCAATCAACTGTCCTTTGCAAGCATCAACACCTACCACATGCAACACATCGGCAACTGGGTTTGGGTAGGCCGACATCATATCTACCATCCAAGATTTTGTATTTGCACCCCAACGGATGTAGATATTCCATGTCAGCGTATCGCGATCGGTTGGGTTATCGTAATCCCACAGCGCATATTTCACCACAGCGGTATCCGCCTTTCCGTTAGGGAAAACGGTGATTTTCAATGAAGCTTCCGCATTGGGAACAACCTTCGCCATGGTATCATTATTCACAAAAGTTGCATAGCAATTGCGATTGTCGCAAAACGAAACATCCCAAGCAGTTGGGTAGTCAACACTCACCTTTTCATAGGCAAAAACGATGGCTGATTTTTTCAAATTCTTGAAGTGAATGGTGCAATCTACCGGCGCTGTAGCGTCGGGATAGAACGTGTGTTCTGCTTTGCCATTCTCCAATTCAAAGCCTTGGGCTTTCGACACACCCACACCGGCAAACATCAATGCCAAAACGGCCAAACTGCGATTCATCATGCGTTTCATTCATGCAAAAATACGCAAAAGAGGATACAGGTTGGTTACAATTGGACAAACCCCATCAAATCATCTACGGCTCCACCATAGAATTGATTTTCCTCTGTGCGGTCTTCCTGGCCACGGCGATACCAGTACGTGAGAATCCCAGCGCCCATGCCACCCACGACATCCGTATCCCAAGTATCTCCCAAATATACGGCCTCGTCTGACCCACAATTTGCCTCTGCCAATGCTTTTTCAAAAAACAACAACGATGGCTTTGCCACACCCAAGGATTCCGAAGTTACCATAAATTTTACATACGGTTCGATCCCTGAACAACGAATTTTTGTCTGTTGCGTTGCTTCAAATCCATTGGTCAATAATGCCACTTTAAAACGCTGACTGAGCACTTCAAGGGCTTTCAGGGCATTGGGCATCATCAAAGTCATCAACGGACAAATATCCAAATACTCTTGCCAAACATCTGCCGGTTGAAGGATGGTTGGAATACCCATCGCATCGAAAGTATCGGTAAACCTTGCAGAGCGTAACACTTCCTTGGAAACCTCCCCGCGTTCATATCGCTTCCAATAGGCTGCATTTACGTCCTGGTACAATGCCACAAACTGATCTACATGATAATCTGTGTGCAAATGCAAATTGTGTCGGCGAAACAGTTCTTTCAACGCCTCTGTTGCATTGGCGTCAAAATCCCACAAGGTGTTATCGAGATCCAAAAAAACCCATTTTACACCGGAGGGAAATGCTTTCAACATATTAAAGCGCGTCGATGTGGGCGCAAAGCGATTCAAAAATAGCCTCCACTTCACCGATGCCCATCACGCCGTGGTACTTGCCTTGTCCTTGATAGTGTCCCTGCAATGGCAATGTTTTGTTCTGATATTCCTGGAACCGATTACGGATGGTGGATTCGTCTTGGTCATCTGCTCTTCCGCTGTTTTGACCGCGCAGTAACAAGCGTTTTACCAATTCGTCTTCGTTCACTTCCAAGCCCAATACAATCGAAATTCCTGTATTAAAATCAGCCAACATCACATCCAAAGCATCTGCTTGGGGCGTGGTTCGCGGAAATCCGTCGAAAATGAACCCGTTGGCTTCGGGATGAGATAACATGAAATTCTTTACCATGCCAATCACCACCGCATCGGGCACCAACTCACCCTTGGCGATATATTCATTTGCTTGATTGCCCAACTCGGAACCCGCATTGCGTTCTGCACGCAACAAATCGCCCGTGGAAATGTGCTGCAATTGGTATTTGCTCAACAGTTTTTCGCTTTGGGTTCCTTTACCCGCGCCCGGAGGGCCAAAAATGATCAGATTCAGCATAATGTAGTGGTCGCAAAGAAACGACATCCCCCGAACTTCAGCAACCTTGATTTTCTTTACCTTTGAAAATCATGTACGCGTTCATCCAAGCCCGCATGGGTTCTTCGCGATTACCTGGCAAAATGGCCATGCTGTTGCCCGATGGCAAAACCTTGTTAGAGGCTGTTCTTGCTCGACTCGAGAGACATGACGTTTCGCCCGTACTTCTTACCACAACACAACCAGCGGATGATGCACTCGCTCAGATGGCAGAACAACATGGCATCGCTGTTTTCCGTGGCGATGAAACCCATGTACTCAGTCGATTCACCCAAGCGGCCACACATTTTGAAATAGCAGAAACCGATTTTATACTCAGAATTTGTGCAGACAACCCCTACTTGAGCCATTACATCATCGACCATACATTGGCAGCCTGCAAAACACTACCAACAGTGGATTACATATCCTATGGATTCAATGGCAAACCCGGGATTAAACACCATACAGGCATTTTTGTGGAAGCAGTAAAAGTAGCAGCATTAAAATCACTCTTGCCACAAAACAACCCCTGGTACAACGAACATGTGACCATTGGATTGTACGAAAATCCGGTGCACTACGCCATCCGTATTTTAACAATCCCTGAAGCATGGGAGCCCCATTTTGAAAAAATCAGACTCACCATCGATGACCAAGAGGATTGGAATTTTTGCATGGACACCTATCCCCGGCTTGCCCAATTGGACTTTCCCGAACAGCGAAATCTGCTGCTAAGTGAAAAAAGTTGGGTAACTTTGATGGAAAATCAAATCAAAAAATACCAGAAATAATCGCATGTCGCAGCATCAGCATACATACATCATTGGAGAAATCGGGCAAAACCACAACGGTTCCGTAGACATTGCCAAGCTCATCATCGATGCAGCCGCCAGGCCCGTAAAAGACGACTTGTTCGATTTAGACCTTCCCCGAATGGATGCCGTAAAACTCACCAAAAGGGATTTAAAGCAAGAACTCTCCGCCTCACAAATGTCGCGCGAATACAACTCCCCCCACTCCTTTGGCAAAACCTACGGAGAGCATCGGGAAAAATTGGAGTTGAACGATGCGCAGCATTTTGAATTGTATCAGTATGCAAAATCTCATGGATTGGACTTCGTAGAAACCTTGTGTGCAGTAGGTTGTCTGAGCATGACCAAATACTTCATGCCTGACCGACTAAAAGTGGCCAGTAGGGATCTCACTAACCTGCCCTTGTTAAGTGCATTGGCAGAGACCCAAATTCCCATCATCCTCTCCACCGGCATGGGAGGTTACAAAGAAATCGACGATGCTCTGGTGACCATTACCCGCTATCACAACAACATTTCCATTTTGCATTGTGTATCGGAATATCCCACGCGACCCGAAAATGCAAATTTGCTTTCAATCAAAGCGTTGCAAACGAAATATCCCGAATACAACATTGGTTACTCAGACCATACTGTGGGTATCAGCGCCCCGGTTTCAGCTGTGGCCATGGGTGCAAAAATCATTGAGAAACACATAACCTTGGACCGACGGATGAAAGGCACAGACCAGGCCGGATCATTGGGCGTAGAAGGCATACAAAGAATGGTTCGTGACATTCGTTTGATTGAACGATCAATGGGCGTGGAAGATGTGTTTATCGCCGAATCCACTGTTTCCGCGAAGCACAAATTAGAACGCTCAATCGCCACAATTCGCGAAATTCAAGCAGGCGAAGTGATCCAAGAATCGGACTTGCACCTGCTGTCACCCGGCGATGGATTCAAATGGCACGAATTGGAAAAAGTCGTGGGCAAAAAAGCCATAAAGCAGATTCCCGCCGACGAGATCATCTACCCCCAACACCTTTCATAAACAGATTCCATGATTGAACAATTGCTCCCCAAATTGGTACTTACAGACATCGATGGCGTGTGGACCGATGCGGGCATGTACTATGACCAAACGGGCAACGAATGGAAAAAGTTCAGCACCTCAGACAGTGCTGGCGTTCTGTTTTGTAAACACCTATCGATTCCCGTTGGCATTATCACAGGTGAAGATACCGCCATCGTTCAACGCAGGGCGGAGAAATTGAAAATCGACTATCTCTTTCAGGGCATACAAGACAAATTGAGTGTTGCAACGGAATTGTGCAAAGACCTAAACATCGACCTGTCTGAAGTGGCCTACATTGGCGATGATTTGGGCGATGTAGCCCTTTTGAAAGCAGTAGGATTCTCTGCGGCACCTGCAAACGCACCCGAATATATCCGCAACATGGTGCATTTTACAACCCAAAAATCTGGGGGCGATGGTGCATTTCGCGCGTTCATTGAAGAAATACTGCAACGTGCAGGCGCGCTCAGTACCGTACTCAGCCATTATCATATCGGGTGATGTTCAAAGACCTGTTCCAATCAGCGCTTACCGTGGGCAAAATTCTGCTGAGAAGCAAGATGAATCTCCCTACCTACCAAGCGCCAGAAAAATCGGTGGTTGTGATTGCCAACGGTCCATCTGCGCGCTCCTTCATCGACAAATGCATAGCGCTGGGAATCGACAACCTAAAAGAACAGGGATTGGCATTTTTCGCTGTAAATAAATTCAGCTGTCAGCCAGAATTTTTTAGCCTAAAACCAAAGTATTACCTGATGTTGGATATGTATTTTTTCGAATTCTCAAAAGCGGTTTTCGAAAATCCAGCCTTGCATCCCATCGCCCAATACAAACCGGATTTTGAAAAGACCCAGCGGATGATTAACGAAACATGGCAAGCACTTCAAAAAGTAGATTGGCCAATGATTTTTTATGTCCCTCAGCTTTACAAAAACTGCTACATCGTCAACAACCTAAACAACCCCAATATCCAATTCGTTACTTATAATTATACCGTGATTGGTGGCAGCACCGGTTTCCGCAACCAAATGTATCAGTGGCGATTGGGCAGTCCGCAATGCGAGAACGTGGTAAATTCATGCGTTTTCAATGCGATGCTTTCAGGATTTGAGGAAATTTACATTACCGGGGTCGATCACGATTTTCACATTAACATCATGGTGGACACGGACAATACCATCATCCGCACCGAATCGCATTTCTACGCCGATGAAAACAAGAAGCACCCCTTGTTGAAGCAAGAGGCAGACGGAACTACAGGCAAGATTCGACTCCATGAATTGTTTCACAGTTTGGTAAAGGTGCATACCGGCTACGACGAAACATCGCGTTACGCAAAACACATCAACAAAAAGGTGATCAATCTAACCGAAGGGGGTTATGTAGACGCATTTGATCGCATCAGTCTGGGCGATTTCTTTGGGCAATTCTCAAAAAAATCTTAACTATTTAATCTTTCAGCCGAATTCCGATGGGTGCCAACATTTTCTTGGCCATGCTGTAAACATCATCACTCAACCTGAAACGCAGCAAAATGAACATCGCTGTGCCCATCAGTAACAAGGTTTTACCCACGGACCCAATCAACAAGTAATCCGAATTTATTTTCCAAAGGTGGTTGAGAAGAAACAATCCTAAAAACAAAGCAACGCTCGTCAACACCCCACTTGTGACGGGCTGCATACCATAAACGGAATAAATCAATACGGCCATCACAATACCCGAGGCCAACCAAACACCGCCCGTTGCCAAAGCCGCTCCATTGATACCGCAAATGGGGATCAAATACTGATTGAGTAACACCCCTACCACAATGGAAATCCCGTTGATGAGCAGAGACAAATAATATCTCTTCGAAAAGATGAGCATGGCGGAAGAGTTACCCTGCAACAACACACACAGTTTACCTACACCAAGGTAAAACACTGCCCACTTGCCGGTCTCATAGACCTGTCCATTGGGCATGAAATGATAAAACACATCAATGTTGATCCAAATCAGGAGCAGGGCGAGGGCCCCCAAGATGAATTGGTTGAGGCTGGTTTTTTGATATAGACGCTCAATTTCCTTGCGATCTCCGGTGTGAATGGCTTCTGACAATTTGGGATTGGCAATTTGTAGAATACTGCGGGTGGGAATTTCAATCAGCACAGCCATGTTCACCGCGATGGCATAAATCCCGGTATCGGCCGAACCTTTCATTGAACTCACCATCAAAAAGTCCATTCGCTGTAACACCAACATCGCCACATAAGTCAGAAACAAATATCCCGTGTAGCGGTAAAACTCACCTTTCAATCCCTCCTGTTCACGAACAAATGCCATATTGGGCTGAAAACTCAACCGCGTATTTCTCAGCAAATACAGCAAGTTCAACAACATTACAACCCCGTAAACCGCAGAAATAGAA
>SXYY01000048.1 GCA_005788145.1 Bacteroidota bacterium | reverse complement strand
GCCTTGGCGTTTTAGGATGTGCAATTTGGTTCTTTGGGTGTTGTACTGAGACATCATCGCATCCACTTGATTGGCGGTGCCATCGGGTGAATTGTCGTCAACAACCAACAAGTCGATGTCCTTCTCCAAAGCCATCACCGTGTGGACCATTTTCTCGATGTTCTCGATTTCGTTGTAGGTAGGGATGATAACTAGATACTTTGACATGCGATTCGGTGAGCGAAATTAAGTTATTTTGCAAGTAAATGAAAAAAATGGGTGAATCATCGGGCGGAAGAAAAGCCCTTTTCCTCGATAGAGACGGCGTAATCAACCACGATCCGGGAGATTACACCAAATCTTTGGCTGAGTTTCAGGTGTTGCCGGGTGTCGTAGAAACCCTGAAAGATTGGTATGACGCGGGGTATTTGCTCATTGTGGTGACCAATCAAGGTGGCTTGGCCAAAGGGTTGTATCAGGAAGCTGATGTTCATGCCATGCATCAATATTTTCAAGGATTATGTGTGAAAGCCGGATTTTCCATTGCCCATTTTTACTTTTGCCCGCATCATCCCGATTTTAACGGTCGTTGCCTGTGTCGGAAACCCGGCAGCTTGATGGTGGAGAAGGGATTGCATCAATTTGGCCTGGATCCTGAACAGTGCTTGATCATCGGCGATAAACAGCGCGATTTGGATGCTGCTTCCGCGGCGGGTGTTGATGGTGTGCTGATCGATACCAACGCCCGAATTCCTCGTCCCGAAGAAGTGTTGGAAGAATTTGCCTAAATCCCCTTATATTTGTTACAACAACTATCATGAAATTTAAATTTCACCCATCAGCAGAGCGTGGCGTCAACAAAATGGCGTGGTTGGACTCAAAATTTAGCTTCAGTTTTGCCCATTGGTACGACCCTCAGAAAATTCATTTCGGGGCGTTGCGGGTACTGAACGACGATATCATTGCACCGAGCATGGGCTTTGGCATGCATCCGCACGACAACATGGAAATTGTGACCATTATGCTTTCGGGGGAATTGCAGCACAGGGATTCTATGGGACATACTGAGATCATCCGGGCTGGGGAAGTGCAGCACATGACCGCGGGATCTGGGATTACCCACAGTGAAGTCAATTCGAGCAATACCGAGGAAAGCAAATTGTTACAAATTTGGGTGTTTCCGCGGGCACACAATTTGAAGCCGAGTTACGATCAGCGCTATTTTGATGAAGCGGGTCGCGACAGTCAGTGGCAGTTTTTGGCAACCCCACAAGGCGGCGATTCTATCAAGATTGAGCAGGATGCCTATTTTGTTCGTCGGGTGATGAAGCCATCAGAATTGGCAAATTACGAGCTACATGGTGAGTACCAGGGGGCCTATATCTTTGTGATAGAAGGCAGTGTGGAGGTCAATGGCCATGTGCTGGGTCGCAGGGATGCCATTGGGCTATGGGAGTTAGACCAAGTGGAAATCAAAGCGTCGGAAAACGCCGATGTATTGTTGATTGAAATTCCGATGCGCTAACTTACTTCGCCAATTCGGCGATGTGGGCTTCGAGTTCGGATTCAGCGCCGGGGGTGTATCCTTGGTGAGAATATACCAGTTTGCCGTTTTTGTCGAAGACGAAAGTCATGGGAGGGTTGTTGACATTCATGGCACGGGCCAAATCCATGTTCTCGTCGAGGATGATTTGGTATTGCCAGTTTTCTGCCAACACTTTGGGTTTTACTTTTCTGCTGTTTCGCGCATCATCGATGCTTACCGCCACCAATTTCACATTGTATTTGGTTTGCCAATCGGCATAGAGCTCATCGATGGCTTGCAATTCTTTGATACAAGGTCCACACCAGGTAGCCCAAAATGAAACCACGGTAATTTTGCCTTTTTCAACGGTGCTGTTGAAGTTGATGGGTGCACCGTCGATGTCTTTTACTTGAACCGAAGGGGCTTCTTGATTGGCGTCTTGACAGAAAATACTCGGGGTCAAAGCCACCAATGCAAACAAAAGAGCGGTAATGTGTTTTTTCATCGTGGCAAAAGTATTCCAAATTTGGTGCCAAACGCAGTTGAATTTTTGTAAAATTCGCAACACATTTATCCCTTTGCCTCTTGGATGTTAACTTCGCAACATGGAAAAGCCCAGTTTGCCCTCCGGTACCCGTGATTTCTCCCCTGCAGTAATGCACCGGCGGAAGTATATTTTGTCTGTCATGGAATCGGTATTCGTATCACACGGATTTGGCGCACTGGAAACACCTTCCTTGGAAAACCTGAAAACCTTGCAGGGCAAATACGGAAATGAGGGGGATCAGCTTTTGTTCAAGGTATTGAACTCGGGCGATTATCTGTCGAAGGTGAGTGATGACGTGTTACACAGCAAAGATGTGAAAGCACTCACACCACACATTTCTGACCGGGGCTTGCGCTATGATCTTACGGTGCCGTTGGCCCGTTTCGTGGTAATGAACCGCAATGAAATCGCATTTCCATTTAAGCGGTATCAAATGCAGCCGGTTTGGCGGGCAGACCGACCTCAAAAGGGACGGTATCGTGAGTTTTGGCAGTGCGATATTGATGTGGTTGGTGCGAATTCGGTGGTTTCTGAGGCGGAATTGGTGGAGATGTATCAAGCGGTTTTTGCGCGGCTCGATTTGGGGGTGAACATCCGGTTAAATCACCGTGGGGTGTTGGATGCTTTTATGGGGGTATTGGGCAATCGCGAGGATTGGAATACATTCATGATTGTGATTGACAAGGCCGATAAAATAGGTTATGACGGCGTTGCAAAGGAATTGAATGAGCGGGGATTGGACCGTGCGTTGGGGGCGTGGGATTGGCTTTGGAAGAGCAAGTCGGTAAGCGGCAACCAGGCCAAATTGTTGTTGGCGGAGAATACTGATTTTATGCAGGGCGATGCTTTGGAAAAGGCGTTGACAGAATTGCGGATGATCTTAGGGTTGTTGGCACATACAGACAATGTACAATTGGATTTTACGTTGGCTCGCGGGCTGAGTTACTACACGGGGGCGGTTTTTGAGGTGGAGGGGGCTGACGAGCGTTTGCCTTCAGATTTCCGTTTGGGAAGCATTGGTGGTGGCGGTCGATACGATAATTTGACGGGCGTTTTTGGGTTGAAGGATGTGTCGGGAGTAGGTGTGAGTTTTGGGCTGGATCGGATTTATGATACGATGGAGGCAGCGGGATTGTTTGGGGGTGTTGGCGTAGATGCCAAGGCGACGCTGGTGTGTGCAATGGACGAGTCTTGTTTGTTGTTCGGAAGCGGTGTTGCGCGCGCGCTCCGCGCGCGCTTACCTAAGGTGGAATTGTATCCCGGTACACCCAAGCTGAAAAAGCAGTTGGATTATGCCAACGACAAAAAAATGGGATTCGCAGTAATCATCGGAAACGAAGAAATGCAAGTCAATCAGGTGGCTTTGAAAAATTTGCTTACCGGCGAGCAATCGCGGTGTACGGTTGACGAAGCCATCGCAATCATCAATGCCGCTACTGGCGTTTAATAATTACTTCATGAAATCATTTTATACATTGCAAGAGGCCCTGGAGGCATTGAAATCACCCATTGAATTAACGCCCGAGGTACGTGAACGAATGGACCGCAGCGTGGCATTTTTGGCCAGCTATTTGTCCGAAGCCACGGCGCCTGTTTACGGTGTGAATACGGGATTTGGCTCCTTGCAAAATGTTGAAATTTCTGCCCAGGATTTGAGTGCGTTGCAAGAAAATTTGCTGATTACCCACGCCGCAGGCGTGGGTAATCCCCTCAATATGCATCTGGTTCGTACCATGCTTTGGCTCAAAATGCTGAACATGAGCAAGGGGTTTTCGGCGATCCGACCAGAAATCTTTGAACGCTTATCGGCCATGTACAACCAGCAATGGTATCCCGTGGTTACAGAGCAAGGATCGCTTGGTGCCTCTGGCGACCTCGCACCCCTGTCGCAAATGGTGTTGCCACTGATTGGCAAAGGCTTTTTACGTCACCCCCAGCATGGTGAAATTTCTGGGGAGCAATGGCTGGCCCAAAACAATTGGCAACCGTTGCAACTCGGTCCCAAAGAAGCACTCGGTCTCATCAATGGCACACAATTTATGTTGGCACATTCGGTGGAGGCTTATAGGCGGATCCGACAGATATTCAAGCAGTTGCCGATCGTGAGTGCATTGAGTATTGATGCATTTGATTGTCGGATGGATCCTTTTCACTCGCCCATTCATCGCGTAAGACCTCATGCCGGACAGATTGCGGCGGCGGCGGAGATTCGCGCGATTTTGGAAGACTCACCCATCGCAAAGCAACCCAAAAAACAGGTGCAAGACCCATATAGTTTCCGATGTATTCCCCAGGTTCATGGTGCGTCTTACGATGCCTTGGATCATTGTTTGGATGTGTGGGAAACGGAGTTGAATTCGGTGACTGATAATCCCAATGTGTTTGAGGAAGAGAATATCGTGTTGAGTGGTGGCAATTTTCACGGACAGCCGTTGGCGTTGACGTTGGATTACGCTGCGATGGCGTTATCGGAGTTGGGCAGTATCAGCGAACGCAGAACGTATTTGTTGGTGAGCGGACAGCGGGGCTTATCGCCATATTTGGCCGATGGTGCAGGTTTGGATAGTGGTTATATGATTGCCCAGTACAGTGCGGCGGCATTGGCATCGCAGAACAAGCAGTTGTGTACACCGGCTTCGGTGGATAGCATCATGAGTTCGAATGGACAGGAGGATCACGTGAGTATGGGGGCCAACGCGGCCACGAAATTGTTGCGGGTGATAGAGAACGTTGAGAACATTTTGGCGGTGGAATGGTTGTGTGGGGTAGCGGCTTTGAAGCAGCGGGATCTTTCAACAGCACCGGCTTTACAGCAGGGAGTTGATGCGTTTTCCAAGGCTTACGATATCGACCACAAAACCCAACCGATGCAGGAATTGATTGCTTGTGCCAAGGGGTGGTTATTTCCTAAAATTAGCTGATGGAATCGAGTGGGCTGATGACCTGTGAGAGGATGCGATTAGAAACTTTGGCGTAAATTTCAGTGGTTTTTATGTGAGAATGACCCAATAGTTTTTGAATGAATACCATGTCTGTGCCTGCCTCGAGCAAATGTGTTGCGTAAGAGTGTCTGAGACCATGGATTCCAACAGTTTTGTTGATGCCAGCCCTCAACATAGCATTTTTGAACACTGCTTGTGCACTTCGTGTGGTGTACTTTTCATCGAATTGTCCTTCAAATAGATGCTTTGAGGGCTGATACATTTTCAAATAATCGTGGTACAATTGAATCAACGACTGCGGGAAATTCACATAACGATCTTTTTTGCCTTTGCTACGAGCAATCAGCATTTGCATTCGATCAATATCGATGTGTGCTAACTGCAAATTTATAATTTCGCTCACGCGTAATCCCATACCGTAAGCAATTTTCAGAATGAGCAGATGCTTTATATTCTGAGTGGCTTGAAACAGTCTTTTTACCTCGGCGGAACTTAGCACTTTGGGGAGTGTTTTGGCGGGTTTGGGTCTGATGACTGTATCGAAAATCCCTGCCCGTAAGTAAACGAGGGAAAAATAAGATTTTATTGCATTCATACGGGAATAAACGTGTGACTCTGAATGCTTGAGCGTTTTGATGCAGTAAAGAAAATAGGAATTTAGACGGTCTGAGGTTAGATTTTGCACTGGGTGATGTTTCAGTAAAATCAATAATTTTGCAAACTCATATAAATATAATTTGATGGTGTTGGGCGAGAATTTTTTTTGTTGTAGGGCATTTCTAAATTTGAGAAATTCTTGTTTATTATTTTCATAGAGCCTGGGTAGAATTTGGTCACCAACTTCGGGTAATGCCAAATTAAGTCTATTTCGATAGAGTGATGTATCAGGTAAAAACCAAGCAGATTTTAAACGGCTCCATTTTGCCTGCGGGTATGAATGTTTGAATGCCTTTAAGGTTATGGGATCATATTCGAAGTAGCAAAAAATCACATTTTGGTTGCGGTGTTTAGTGAATTCAAACTTCATATTTGAAAGAATATCAGTGATAATATACGAAGGTAGTGTGTGTTTTACGCAATTGCTAATACGCAATTTGCAATTATCGCAAATGCAATAAAATTAGTGGATTACAAGCAATTTGGAATCTGTGGTTGATTGATGTAGTTTCGTATATAATCTAGTTAGTGGCAAGTTTAAAAACGACAACGATTAAAAAAAATGAAAAAATGAAGACATTAACAAAAGAATTACAAGAAGCTATTACACCAGCAATGGCTTTGAAATTGCTAGAAGAAGGCAATAAGAGGTTTGTCAATAATTTAAAGGCAAATCGCAACCTGTTACAACAGGCAAATGAAACATCAGATGGACAACATCCATTCGCTGTGGTTTTAAGCTGCATTGATAGCAGAACCTCTGCTGAGCTAATTTTTGACCAAGGACTTGGTGATATTTTTAGTGTAAGAATTGCTGGAAATATCATTAACGAAGATATATTAGGCAGCATGGAATTTGCCTGCAAATTGGCTGGCTCAAAAATAATAGTAGTATTAGGACACAGTAAGTGCGGAGCAGTAAAAGGAGCTTGCGACCATGCCGAAATGGGTAATTTAACTGCCTTGCTTGCCAAAATAAGACCAGCAGTAGATGACGAAACGATAACAAAAGACAATCGTACCTCAAAAAATGGAGAATTTGTAGAAAATGTTGCTGCAATTAATGTAAAAAGAACCGTAAAAGCAATCATGGAGAGAAGTACTATTCTTGAACACATGATAGAAAGCGGAGAAATTGGTATTATTGGTGGAATGCACGATTTATCAACAGGACAAGTTACTTACTATGCGGATACTACTTTCATTGCATAAAATACAATAAAGCCTACTAACTTGAACAATTCAAATTAAATAAATAAAAATGAGCAAAATTTTAATTCCAACAGATTTTAGTGAGAATTCACTAAATCAGCTTGACGCTTTCATTCAAAACTATGAAGGAGAAGGTTTTGAATGTGTAGTCATGTTTTCTGATTTCTTAGACGATTCAATTACAGACTTACTGTTTTATAGTCAAACAAAGTTTTTAAAAGAAAAAATGCCTGAAAATTTTGAAGCTATGTTTGAGAAAATCAAAGTAAAATATGCTACAAAATGTAGCATAAACATTCTTCCGTTTCATGGTTTTACAACAATTGCTTTCAAAAATTTTCTTGAAGGTAATGACATTTCTAACTGTTATGTGCCTAAAAATCTTGACTATAAATTGGGAGTAAATCCTAACAAATTCATCACTAAATCAAAATTAACAACACTATAAAATGAGCAATTCAAAATTTCCAACTACGCCAATAGGCAGATTAAAATTATTCTTCACCTTCTTTGATTCAAGATGGGAGGATTTAACAAAAGAAAATTGGGCAAAAACAGTTTATCAAGATTTTAGTGCAGGGCTTATTGTAGCCATGACTGCTATACCCATGGCTATGGGTTTTGCTATGGCAGCGGGTTTGAGACCCGAGCATGGCATTATCGCTGGTGCTTTGGCATGTGTAATAGGTAGAACATTTGGTGGCTCAAAATACCAAGTTTATGGGCCAACTGCTGCCTTTATTCCAGTTATAGCAGGTTTGATGGCAAAATATAATCCTGAAGGCTTGACATTTGAATCTGCCCATGGATTTTTAGTGCTTGTTTCTATTATTTCAGGTATTATCTTAATTATTATGGGAATATTTGGTGTAGGTAAATACGCCAAGCTAGTTCCTAATTCAATCATTGTTGGTTTTACGGTTGGTATTGCTTTATCGATCGCTTTAACGAATTTTGAAGACATATTAGGTATTGAAAATTTTAAAGATTTTCTTGGGCAAGACGAAAATATTAAAGGGGGATTAATACATAATCTTTCACTGGCTTTTAGTAATCTTAATATTATTAATCCTTGGTCAATTCTTTTAGGGCTCCTAACTTTTGTCTTGGCAAAGTATCTTTTGAAGATATCTATTTACATACCAGGTCCTGTAATTGCGATGGGCACAGCCACATTGCTTTCAGCCACCCTTTTAGCCGATAAAAAGATTATTTTAGTTAGAGATTTATACAGTTCTATTCCTAATAATTTTTTCAAACTTCAAATGCCCTACTTACCTGAAATGAGTAGTGGAGTAATTTTTGATATTATATATTTTGTTTTTGCAATTGTTTTTGTGTCTGGAGTAGAGAGCGTTTTATGTTCATCAATGGCAGATAGACTTGCAAAGAACGACAGAACACCATTTAATCCAGATAAAGAATTTTTTGGTCAAGGTTTAGTTCAAATCATTACGCCATTGGTATCGGGTTTTCCTTGCACTGGGGCATTAGCACGAACAGCTACAAGTATAAAAGCAGGTGCAAAAACCCCTTTGGCAGGTTATTTTAAAGCAGTATTAAAATTGATAATGGCGTACTATTTGGCTCAATATTTAGAAATGGTACCAATGGCTTGTATTGGAGGTATATTAGTTTGGGTAGCTAGTAATATGATAAAGCCAGCTGAAATAAAAGAGATTAAAGGTGAGGGCAAATTTGAGTTTGCTATGATGGTATTTACTGCTGTAATGGTACTTCTAACAGATTTTTTAACGGGTGTGCTATCTGCTTTGATAATTTATTTTGTTGTGAAATACGCATTTAAAAAGGCAAAAGGCAAACAACAAACCAGCCACTAACAGGGGTTTGGCAAAATGGGGGCATTAGTGCTAAATTGAGCATTAGTGCTTCTATCAACATTAGTGCTAATTTGAACATTTGTACTTCTAATCCCCCACTTCGCCAAGCCCCAAAACGTTAGCCACAACCTCGTCAAAACACATATGAATCAGACAATTTATCAAGACGAAAATAAAAACGCCATTCGGTTTTCAGAATTCAACAAACTGGAAGCCGAAACACCTTTTACTGGTTTGGGTATCAAATATGTCGCATCAGGTGAAGAAACCTATTTCGCCAATAATAAAAAATTTTCAGTTAAAGAGGGTGAATACATCATTGGAAACGATTTCACATCTTCCGTTGTTAAGATAGATAACCAGAAAACTGTTCTAGGCCTTTGCATAGATGTTTCTTCTGAAATCATTTCTGAAGTTGCCAACTATTATGATTTGAACGGTGTAGACCTCACAGAATTTTTGCTCTCCGATCAGTTTTTTGTGAATCGCTACAATATCAAAAACACCACCTTGGGTTATTCATTGGTTGAAATTAATGAATCGATCAAAACAAGAAATCACGATATGCAGTTTTTGCAGGCAGAATTGTTCTACTCATTGGCAGAATCCATAATAACTGACCAGCGTTTTATATTCAATCATTTGAATAAAATGGAATTTAAAAAAGCAAATACCAATGAAGAAGTTTTTCGCTTATTACTTAAAACAAAAGAACTGCTTGATCTGCACGCAATTAAAAACTTATCGTTGGATGAAATCAGTTCAGCGGCTGGTATATCAAAATATCATTTCATTCGCCTTTTTAAGAACGTTTTTGGATTATCCCCTTATCAATATCAAATCCGGAGAAGATTAGAGAATGCGAAACTCGAAATACTAAAAGGTGTTTCTATTCTTGATACTGCTTTTGCTTATGGCTATGCTGATTTAGCTTCTTTCTCTAAAGCATTCAAGCAAGCTTTTGGGCAATCACCAAGTCAATTTATTAAATAAGCAATTTTTAACAAGAGGAAGTTCCTGAAAGAGGTTTTTTTTGTCTTAAAAAAGTCATGATTCGATTAATTTATCTTTGTTTTCTATTATTTATTAGTGTTAATGGGTATTCCCAACTTCAGCGTAAAGTGCAATTCGGTGCACGACTTGAATTTGTCACCGAAAATGGAACTTCCGGCTGTAAAGTCGTACAAGTTGTTCGCGGAACAAGTGTTGAACTGAAGCTTCAAGAAAAGGATATTATCACTAAGATTGGTGAAAAAACCTTTACTTCTGCTGATGAATTTATTACACAATTCTTGAGCTACGAACCGGGCAAAGAAATTCAACTGTCAGTACTTCGTGGAAAAAAGAATCTCACACTCAAAGCAAAAGTCGTTGCTCGTCCGTACGAAACAGATGATAATGCTACTGTCATTTACGATGAAGCGAATTATAAAGGCGGACAGCTTCGGGTCATCATCAACAAACCAATCAAGGAGAATAAAATGCCAGCGATGCTCTTCATTCCTGGATATACCTGTAGTAGCATTGATGAATTGACCAACGACCATCCCTACAAACGCATAGTGGATGCTTATGTTGATGCCGGTTACGTAACCCTTCGCATTGAAAAAAGTGGCTTAGGTGACAGCAAAAACACACCTCCTTGCGAGTCTTGTGATTTGCTAGATGAAATTGAAAATTTTGAAATTGGATTAAAAAAGTTGAAGTCGCTTCACTATGTAGATTCTAATCAAATCATTATTGTTGGTCATTCCATGGGTGGAATTGTTGCGCCAGCAATTAGTGCAAAAAATAAAGTTGCAGGTGTTGTAGTATATGGAACTACTGCTAAATCTTGGTTTGAGTATCAAATTGAAATGTATCGCGTTCAAAATGCATTATCAGGCATGAACCCGATTGAAGTGGAACAATCTGTAATTGCTCAATATGATTTGAATTATCGTTACTTCGTTAAGAAAGAAAAACTTGAAGATATTGCTAAAGAAACTAAGGCCGACAGTATTTTACGCACTAGTTGGGAATACGATGGTAAAGGAAAAATTTACTCAAGAAATGCAGAGTACTGGAGACAAATTCAGGATTACCCTCATTTAGAAAATTGGAAAAATACTACTGCAAAAGTCTTGGTGCAATTTGGTGAATCTGATTTTCAAGCCTTTTCAAGAGCTGATCACCAGCAAATTGTTAATACGGTGAATTATTTCAATCCGGGGAATGCCACTTTGATGACTTATCCTTCAACGGATCATTTTTTCGCGAAGTCGGGAACGATGCAAGAGGCCTACAACAAATTCGCAAATGGTCAAATTCAGCAATTGTTTGATGAATACAACCATGAGGTCGGAAAATCCGCAGTAAAATGGAGCAATGAAATTCTATCCAAAAAAGATGACGTTAAACTTCCTGAAAAGGGTTGGAAAAAACTGAATACCGAACGCTACCCTGGGAAGCAAGATGACATCACGTTTATCAATGAAAACGAAGGGTGGTATGTCAACGGATACGGAAGCATTTACCACACAAAAAATGGCGGCGAAACTTGGGAAAAACAACTTGAAAAGAAAGGAACCTTTTTCCGTTGCATCGCATTTGTAGATAGTTTAAGCGGTTTTGTGGGAACAGTAGGAACAGACTATTTTCCAAACGTAACGGATACCATTCCGCTTTATGGAACAACCGATGGCGGTAAAACGTGGACACCTGTATCGTACTCCGGGCCTTATGTGAAAGGATTGTGTGCGATTGATATCGTTAAAGAACAATACATTAATCACGGCAAAATAGACTACAAAATACATATTTATGCAGTTGGTCGTGTAGGTTCTCCAGCTAATATGATGGTATCACACGATGGTGGCGAAACTTGGACTTCCAATAGTATGAACAACGACTGTAAAATGCTCTTTGATATCAAAATGTTCGATAAAAACAATGGATTTGTTTGTGCTGCTTCCGATGAAGATATGGAAAATTCGAATGCCTTGATTTTAAAAACCAGCGATGGAGGAAAAACATGGAAAAAGGTGTACCAATCCAATCGTCCGTTCGAGACCACTTGGAAGACCTCTTTTCCAACAAAGGAAGTTGGCTATGTAACCATACAATCCTATAATCCTGATCCAAACGTGAAACAACAACGCATTGCCAAAACTACAGATGGCGGTGAAACTTGGAATGAAATCAACTTAGTGGAAGATGCTGGAGCAAGAGAATTTGGCATTGGTTTTATTGACGAAAACCATGGTTTCGTTGGCACCATGAACAGCGGTTATGAAACCAAAGATGGTGGTAAAACCTGGACAAAGGTAAATTTAGGAATGGCTTGCAATAAAATCAGAATTTACAAAGATGCCAATGGAAAAGTTTACGGATATGCCATCGGTGTGGATGTGTTAAAGGGAAATTTTTAAACTGATTATCTTTGTATTCAAATTAAATAGTAACAATTAACCGACTTAAACCTCTGACAAAAATTAATATAAACATGAAACAATTATTCGCGGATTTTGAAATCCTATTCAAAAACCACTGGAAAATGATTTCAGTTATCGTCATTTCAGTCTATCTTTTGTATTCTTATCCGGATGTAAAACAAGGGTTTATTGATGGATGGTTAGGGAAGTAGATGAGGCAATGGCTAACAGCGGTTTTGCGTCAGGCGGGCTTTCGTGCTTCGTTTGATGCTTTTTGCTATATTTGAAATTCGTGCTTCGTAACAAGTTTAGTGCTAAAAATCCCGCCCGATCGCAAAGCCCGAAACCGTTGTGCGTAATATTACTAAATTCACGACATCAAAAACAGGGAAGCCGAAAACTGAATAGAGTAGTCGATTTTTTGAAACTAATCAAATTATGGAAACAGCCATTCGAAAAAACAATGATCAAATCATCAAAGAAGCTAGAGAGGCATTTAAAGGCCAATGGGGCAATGTTTTTTTAGCATTTCTTCTTTCAACATTAGTCAGCGTGGCAATTGGCTGTACTAGCCCCTTAACAGACTGGAGAAAAAAGTAAAATCAGTGTTACTTACTTCGGCAAGGAGCCTTTGATGAAGTTCCAAATTTCGTCGCGACCGAGTTTGCTTTCGGAGCTGCTGATGAAAAAGGGAGGCAATTCGTTCCATACCTCCAACAGTTTGGCGTCAATGGCTGCTTTGTTGGCCTCCAATTCTGCGGGTTTTAACTTATCCGCTTTGGTTCCGATCAAAGCCATCGGAATGTCGTGCTCACCACACTCGTTGATGAAATCCATGTCGATCTGCTGTGGCTTAATGCGCAAGTCAACCAATACGAACAAACAGTATAAATTCACCCTTTCGTGCAAATAATGCTTGATCATTTTGCCAAAAATCTCCCGTTTGTCTTTGGAGAGTTTCGCGTACCCATAACCCGGCAAATCCACGAATTGAATCTGTTTGTTGAGTAAAAACAAATTGATGGATTGGGTTTTCCCAGGTGTTGAACTGGTCTTGGCAAGGCCATTGCGTTGGGTGAGCATGTTGATCAAGCTACTTTTACCCACGTTGCTTCGACCGATGAAGGCAAATTCGGGTTTCTCGGTATGGGGCATGTCGGCGTTTTTCTGCCAACTACCAATGTATTCTGCGGTATTAATTTCCATGCGATTTTCTTGTGTTTTCGGTGAAAGACTTGGACTGAGGATTCAAGGGAGTGACGGCAATTGCGTATATTTGTATTTTTATCGTGGCCACGCAAGTTAAACCCAATCCTGCCTCCGAGGCTTCAAAAAAACAACAAGTCGAGGAAATGTTCGATAACATTTCTCCCCGATATGATTTTTTAAATCATTTTTTGTCGCTCGGTGTAGATTATTCCTGGCGTACCAAGGTGCGTAAAAACGTCAATTCCTTTGGCGCAAAACGCATTCTCGATGTGGCAACGGGTACGGCTGATCTGGCCATTGAGCTCATCAAAATACCCCAAGCAAGTGTTGTGGGTGTGGACATTAGCCAAGGGATGTTGGATTTTGGGCAAATAAAACTCAACCAAAAACAACTCACCAATCGCATCGTTTTACAACAAGCCGATTCGGAGAAATTGCCTTTCCAAGATGCTGAATTTGATGCCGTAACCGTGAGTTTTGGTGTGCGTAACTTTGAGAACCTATTGGCCGGTCTGGCAGAAATGCAGCGCGTGTTGAAACCCGGCGGTCCGATGGTGGTCTTGGAGTTTAGCAAACCCACCAACCCAATCTTCTCCCGATTGTATTGGTTTTACTTTAAAAACATCCTTCCGCTCTTGGGGAAGATGCTATCACGCAGTACCAATGCCTATACCTATTTGCCCCAGAGTGTGGCTGCCTTCCCAGAAGGGGATGAATTTGCATCCAAAGCAAAATCTGTGGGCTTTTCCAGCGTTACTTTTAAACCCCTTACCTTCGGAATCTGTACAATGTACACATGCGTAAAGTAATTCTGTTCATATTGTTGTCTGTGTTGGTTGGCAAGTCAATTGCCCAGCCCCGCGATTACAATCGGGATTACCGCAAGCATTTTTTCTGGGGAATCGCTTTCGCAGGAACATCGGCCAAAATGAAAATGGAGCTCGATCCCGTTTTTTGGCAACGCACCGATTCTATCGCCAGCATCCGTCCTCAAGGACAGGCAGGTGGAGGATTTGGTGGTTCCGTCGCCTATCGATTTGGGAAGTATTGGGAAGTGAAGACACTGACCATGTTGCAATTGCATCAGCGCAACATTCAATATACCTGGCAGAATACCCCGGGTCCCAATATCAAAATTGAAACCATTTCATTCGATGTGCCGGTGACGCTCAAGTATCGCTCCGACATGCCCAACAATACGCGCATGTATGTTTTGGGTGGGGTTCGTTGGTCGCATGATTTCCAAAGCAATGAAGGCTTGGTGATTGGAGAATCTAAGCCGCTCATCGCCTTGAAAGCGAATACCTATTACTACGAAGTGGGTGCGGGCATGGAGTTTCGCCTCGATTTTGTGGATTTGTCGCTTGAATTAAAAATGTCTAACGGACTGAATAATGCTTTAATAAAAGTGCCGAATAGTTACTACTCTGGTAGTTTGTCGGCCATCTATCCGCGTCTGTTCAGTATCTCTTTGATGGCTCAGAATTGAATTTCGTATTACAACATAGAGATCCCTTTACCAAAGCAAGGGCAGGTGTCATTGATACCGCACACGGACGAATCCAAACCCCCATTTTTATGCCTGTTGGCACAGCAGGAACTGTCAAAGGGGTGCATCGCAATTTTCTGCTAAACAAAAACGATATCAATGCAGATATCATTTTGGGCAATACCTATCACCTGTATTTGCGCCCGGGACTGGATGTGCTGCAGAAGGCCGGTGGCATCCATGGCTTTAGCAATTGGGATCGTCCGGTACTGACCGATAGTGGCGGCTACCAAGTGTATTCGCTGTCTGGAACGCGTAAGCTCACCGATGAAGGCGTGAAATTTGCCAGTCACATCGATG
>SXYY01000047.1 GCA_005788145.1 Bacteroidota bacterium | reverse complement strand
TGTGATTACCACATCCGGTCTACCGTGCTCAGCAATGAACTCTGCCGTGAGAATATCCTTCATATCGCCTGCGTAAAATTTGCAGTTCTCCACCCCATTCAACAACATGTTGTCCTTGGCATCCTTGATCGCCTCTTCCACATACTCTATCCCCACAACTTCCCTCGCCTGATCGGCCACAAACAAAGCAATGCTGCCCGTTCCCGTATACAAATCATACACCAACTCATCGCCCGTTAACCCGGCAAAATCCTTGGTGATTTCATACAAATTCTCGGCCTGCAACGTATTCGTCTGAAAGAAGCTCTGCGGCCTCACCGTATACGTTCTGTTACCCAATCGCTCCGTTAAATAGGGCTTGCCCGCAAACAACTGCACCTCCAAATCCTGCAAAGTATCATTCCGCTTGGGATTGATCACGTACACCAAACACACAATTTTATCAAAAGTATCGGCGATGTACTGCATCAGCCCCGCATTCTCTGCCCGCTCTTCGTGAAACGATACCAAAACCATCCACTCGCCATCGCGGTTGCATCGGAACATGATGTTGCGCATCTGCCCTTCCTGCTTAATCACGTTGAAAAAGTCTATTCCATTTGCCTCGCAATACCCCTTCACCCCGCGCTGAATCAAATTCACGTAATCCGGCATCAAATGACAAGCCTCAATATCCAACACCTTGTCGAATTTTCCCGGCATATGAAACCCCAACGCCGTTGGAAAAGGCTCGCCCTCGGCAGGCATTACCGTCACCCAACTGCGATCGGCAAACGTCAGTTCCAGCTTGTTGCGATACCCGTATACCTGTCCGCTACCCAAAATCGGCATCACCTCAAATCCTTCCACCTTGCCAATCCGCTCCATCGCATCCACCACCTGCTGCTGCTTGAATGCCAACTGATCCGCATAGCCCAAATGCTGCCATTTGCAGCCGCCACACGTGCCAAAATATGGACACGTAGGATCCACCCGCAACGACGATTTTTCGTGGAACTTAATGATTTTGCCCTCCATGAAGTTCTTTTTCTTCTTCACGATTTGCACGTCCACCACATCGCCCGGCGCGGCATACTTCACAAAAATTACCTGTCCGTCGTGACGGGCAATACAATGACCTTCGGCCGCAGCCGCTTCAATGGTCAGTTTCTCGAACAATCGAAACTCTTTTACTTTTCTAGCCATAAAGGATTAATGTCGCTTCTTCACCTCCGCCAACAACTTCAAAAATTGATCGGGGGGCAAATATCCTGCCTGTGAAGCCCGCTCGTCGTTTTTGGCTGGATGAAACACAAAATAACTGGTGGGATATCCCCCAGGCTGACCGTTGGCCAACCAATACAACAGCTCGTTGCTCTTCAAATTGTATTTGCCAAAGCTGTGCGTCATCTCCACTTCTGGATTGAATTTCACACACACAAAATCTTGGTTCAACACAGCGATTACTTCGGTATTGGTATAGGTTTCGCGGTCCATGACTTTGCACCAACCACACCAATCGGTATAGGCGTCTACCAACAAAATCTTGTTCTCCGCTTTGGCCTTGTTATAGCCTTCCACGTACTCAAACCACTGCAGTTTGTTCGATACCACTTTTTTCGTCGCAACCGCACTATCGCCCGCAGGGGTTTCTGTACTTTGCGATGTTTCTGCACCCACCGCTTGCGCTTCTGCACCCGTCTCCGCGGCACTCACGCCATCAGCCGCCGCATCACCCTCCGATTTTGCGTTGCAACCACTCTGGGCACCGCCAACAATCAGCGATACCGTCATCAGCCCGAAGGCAAACAAGATGTTTGATATTTTTTTCATGATACTACTTTCGTTTTAAAACTGATGTCCAACGACATCACACTGTGGGTGAGCGATCCCAAAGAAATGAAATCAACCCCGGTCTCGGCATAGGAGCGCAAATTGACCAAATAGATACCCCCTGAGGCCTCGGTTTCGCACCTTCCCGCGATTTCTTTCACCGCCACCACACACTGCTCCGGCGTAAAATTATCGAGCATCACACGCTGAACACCGCCCAAAGCCATCACCTCCCTCACCTCATCCATGTTGCGGGTTTCCACTTCGATGCCCAACGAGAGTCCCTGTTCTTTCAGATAGCTGTGCGTGCGATTCACCGCCGCCGTAATGCCACCGGCCGAATCGTTGTGGTTGTCTTTCAACATCACCATATCGTAGAGTCCAATTCGGTGGTTTTGTGCCCCACCCATCGTTACCGCCCACTTCTCCAAAGCCCTGAGACCCGGCGTGGTTTTGCGTGTATCCAAAATGGTGGTTTTCGTGCCCTCCACCAACTTCACCGCCTGATAGGCCTGGGTGGCCACGCCCGATAAGCGCTGCATGAAGTTCAACATCAACCGCTCACCGGCCAATAACGCATGTACCCGGCCTTTCACCGCAGCAAGCTGGGTTCCGGCTGGCAAATAATCGCCATCTTGCGCCATCGCCTGCCATGTGATTTGGGGATCCAGCCTTCGTAATATCACTTCGCCCAAAGCCAACCCGGCCACAACCCCGTCTTGTTTCAACAACAACCGAGATTCACCCATCGTACCCTCCGGAATTGAAGCCATACTGCTGTGATCGCCACTACCGATGTCCTCGGCCAAGCAGCGATCTATCAAATCCAATATCTCGGCGCTCTCGAAATTCATCAATTCACCATCACCGTTGTCACCGCCTGCTGCGTAGCGCCGTGAATCAACACCAAATACTGTCCGGCCGACCATCCCTTCACATCCAAGGTCATGCTACCGCTTTGACTTTTGCCTTCAAATACGGTACGCTCGTAAAAGTCGACCACAGTCACTTTTACTTCGCTGCCCTTGAAGTTTGAGAGATCAATGTGCATCACATCCGAACTTGGATTGGGGTATACTCTTGCGTTCACCACAGTCAGCGGTTTTACAGCAATCGTTGGACCGCCACAAGCCGAACCACCTTTGGCGTATTTCATGCTTGAAAAGTCGATAAAACAAGCCCAATCAGGGTAGTCC
>SXYY01000046.1 GCA_005788145.1 Bacteroidota bacterium | reverse complement strand
ACCACGCCACCGTACTGTTCGTGCACAGATTGACTGGCTGCTACGTTGGCAAGGATTTTGCCATCGCAGAGTATCGCCGCTGCTGTATCATCGCAACTGCTCTCAATGCCCAATATAATGGAAGCATGGGGTTTCGGTGGATTCAGAGGGGCTGTCAAAATTTAAATTTGAGAGATTGAAAAATAAGCGCACAAAACTACGGAAGTTTTTGCTTCTGATGTTGCTGTCGTTCCTGTTATTCACGGGAAGCGCAGTTGTTTTGTCGCGCAATCACTGGGTTCAGAATTACCTCGCCCAGCGCACGGTCAATTACCTCTCCTCTGAGCTCAAAACCAAGGTGGAATTGGGCTATGTGGAAATCGACTTCCTCAGGAATATTCGATTTGAACGGTTGAGAATATACGATCAAGAGAAAGATACCCTCATTGAAATCCGACAGTTTCAGGCTCGATTGTCTGATTTGGATTTCAAACGAAAAGAGGTCATTTTTAGCGACGTTCGATTGTACAAAGGCTACCTCAAGCTTGGATACCACACGCCCAAGAGCGATTTTAACATCGACTTTTTGGTGGATTACTTTACCCCAAAAACAACAGATACGACCCCGGGTAAGGTATGGGACATCAAAATGCGGAACGCGAAATTGGAGAAAACAGATTTTTTGTATTTCGTGGAAACCACCAAAGCCTACGACAAATTCTTCGATCCCAGCTACATGTATTTTCAAGACATCAATGCCGATCTGGATTCAGTCATCATTGGTGAGCCTTGGTTTGGGGCAAGGTTGAGAAACATTTCACTCAAAGAACGCAGTGGAATCAAGGTGGTTGATGGTTCACTGAAAACGGTCATCAACGGCAAGCACATGCTGTTCACAGATATGCGCATCAAAACACCCAAAAGCGAGCTCGGTGATCAAGTGGAGTTGCGATACACCCGAATGCGTGATTTCGTGGATGTGTATCACAAAGTGATTTTCGATTTTCGTCTCAGCAAATCGGTACTGGATTTGGAGGAATTACAGGTGTTTCACGATTGGTTCGACGGTCGTGGACTATCCACATTCGTGAATGGGCGCGCCGTTGGAACCCTCGCAAAAATGGACGTATCGTCTTTTCTGTTCGAATCGCTGACCGATCAAACCCGTATCAAAGGGAACGGAACGCTTGTCAATCTTCACGACCTCGACAATTTTGAATATCGGCTCGATTTGACAGATGCCCGTGTGGCGATGTCGGATATCAAGGAAGTGGTTTATGAACTTGATTCGGTTCCCGCCATTCATTCGGTTGAATATGCGGATTTATCTGGGCAGCTCAACGGTTCGCTCAACGATGTGAGTTTTGATGGAGATTTGGATGCGAATCCCGGACATTTTGCCGGTCATATGTTCTTGGATTTTACCGATGGAGTAGATGTAATGCAATATGACTTGGAAGGCGATCTGCAACAGTGGGATTTGGGAATGTTCACGGGAAACAGTGTAGATGCACAAATCAACGAATCTCATGTGTTGCTCACCGGCACTGGCATTGATCCCAAGCAAATCGAACTCGACCTGGATTTGCAATTGAAGCAATACGCAGTATTGGGGCGTACCCTGAAAAATGTGGATGTGAAAAGCCTTATCGATGGCGACCGGTTGGAAGTAACATGCAATTCTTCAGATCCTCGTTTTGAATTTGAAGCGGATGCCGTGGTTCTCGGTTGGAATGACAAGCCTACCGCAGATGTGAATCTGTCGGCCACGGATGTACAGTTTGATGGCCTGGGGTTGGAGGGCCTTCCAATGGCCATTAGCGGAAGTGCGTCACTCATTTATGGCGGCGAAGATTTGACCCATTCCAATGCTACTTTGGAGTTCAATCAATTGGTTGCGGACCACGGGACAGTGCGTTATTTCTGCAACAGTCAGCAAGTGGTGAAAAGTGAAAAAGGCGGTTGGGAATTCTCCGGAGATTGGCTCAACGGAAGCATTAGCGAGGGTTTCGATGTGTCAAAAACCAAAGAAGTCGCCCAATTGCTATTGCACAATGCAGTTCCTCAACGATTTGAGCCTCCAAAAGGATTCAGCCCTGAAGATTTTCAGTTTGATCTTCAATTGATACAAACGAGTTGGCTTTCAACCTTCGTAGAGCCCAGTTTGAGTTGCGGCCCCATCAACTTTGTGGGAGGATTTCAAAAGGCCCATGAAAGGGTGAATATGGTTCTTGGACCGATGGACCTAGAATTCAAGGGTGTAGACATTCAGCGCCTCAAATTTCAAGTAAATACCGAAGAAAAGGGAAAAGCACTATGTTTGGTTGCTGCGAAAGAGATTCAAGTAGGACAAACCCTCTACGATCGTTTCGAAATAAAGGGCTCCGTGGCAGATGGTGCCATGCGTTTGGGATTTGATTTACATGACAAAAAGAATCGATACAACGTCAACTTTAAAGCAAACAGTGAAGTAAGCAGAGACTCTTTGCCTACGGAAATTACCTCGGCAAACTTTCAAATCAACCAAGAGCCTTGGCAGTTGGATCAGTCATCGCACATCACATTGAAGCGTGGGAATCGTTTGCACGTAAGCAATTTGATGGTGAACAGCCAAAGGCATTTCTTGGAAATGTATGGGGTTTTGGGTGAGCGAAATCAGGATACTTTTACCATGGAATTGGGAAATATTACGCCCGAGTTGCTCACGCCCTTCTTTCCGGAGGGTAGCTTTGATAGTTTGGATTTTCACCTGGGTGGAAAGGTAAAAGTGGTTGCGGCCTTCGGACGATTGCAACTTTTCGGACAGAATTACTTGAATGATTTGAGTTACATGGGATACAAATATGGCAGTTTTGAAGCCAATTTTGCCGAGAGCCAGCAGGCGGGAATACTCAACTTGCAATTCAATGGTCGGAAAGGATCCATGAAGGAATTTGCTTTTCTGGGAACGTTGGATATGAATCAACCCAAGCCAACATTGGATGCCATGATGGATTTGCCGTTGAAGACGCCGGCTTCTATTTTACAGCCGTTTTTCAATGGGATATTGACCACCCAAAGTGGGACTTTGGACGGTAGGGTGAGGATGATTGGTCCGCTCAATAATTTGGTGATGCAAGGAAATGTCAATGCACGCGGGGTAACGCTTGGCGTTGATTATTTGAAAACCAAGTATCACTTTGATGCGACGTTTCAAGTTCGTTCAAATGGGATTTTCACCACCGAGCCCATCGTCGTATATGGCGCAGCGAAAAAGGGAACAGCAAAAGCCACTTTGGCGTTTACGCACAACAATTTTAGGGATTTGGCCCTCGATTTGAATGTGTATGATGCCAAAAATATCCGGGTGATTCAAACCACCGAAGAAGACAATGATTTGTTCTACGGAACGGCCTGGGGAACAGGTACTTGTAGGATAGCCGGACCCATCGATAAAATTAACATCAAAGTAGACATGGCGCCAGGTAAAAACAGCAAGCTGAGTATTTTATACCCTTCTGTAAGTGCAACTTCTGTCGCCGGTAACATCACCTTCCGCAATCACTTTGGCGTAGTGGTGGGTAAACCCAAAGAAGCGGTGAGTAGCGGTTTGGGCAACATTGAAATTATCGTGAGAGCCAATCCTGAACTTGAAGCAGAGTTCTTGATCGATAAACAGCTGGGCGATCTTATTCGCGGTCGGGGAACGGGTGATATCAGAATTCTCTATGATGATAAAGAGCGATTTTACTTGAACGGGCAGTACACAATCAAATCGGGTGAATATGTCTTTTCACTCCCCGGAATCAATGTATTAACGCAGAAAATCACCTTGGATGAAGGGGGTAAAATAACTTGGGTTGGCGATCCCTATAATGCGAATTTGAGTTTGTCTGGCCGTATTGAAAAACGCATTTCTCCAGCGCAGTTGATGTTGACCTCGGGAGCGTCTTCGGGTGGATCTTATCCGCCAACCTTGATTGTGAGTATTTTGAATATCTCGGGCAGTTTGTTGCGCCCTCAAATAGGCTTTGATTTGCAAGCACCCGAATTGGCCAATAGCACAGGAAGTAACAGCGATGTGAATGCCGTGATTCAGCGGATTCGTCAGGACAAAGATGAGGTGATGCGACAGTCAGTGGCATTGCTAATTTTTGGCAACTTTTTGCCCCCTTCGTTTTCTAGTGGAAATCCAACTTCTGGGAATGTAATTAGTGGCGCGGGGGTGGCAGGCAACAGTGTATCGAACATTGCTTCTACCGTAATGAACGATCTGTTCGCCAAATATGGAATACCAACCAGAATCCAAGTGAATATTGCCGATGTGAGAAGTCGATCTGGAACAGCCAGCAATGCGCAGGTCTTTGTAAATAGTGAGTGGTTTCTATCAGACCGACTGCGTTTGGACCTCAACTACGACCCAACCGTTGCGATGCTGGTGAACTCCGTGGCGGTGCCTTTCAATTTCAATTTGGAATACATGACGCGCAATGAAAACTGGCGTTTGAAAATGTTCTCAAGAAGCAGTAATATCATGTTGCAGCAGGGGGGGACAACCACCAATGGCGTTTCGGGAAATACGCTTGGGGGCGGGGTGGTGTATCGTCGGGAATTTGAAACCTTCCGCCGAAAGACATCGCTCAGTCCACAGGCCGCCGAAGAGAAGCCAGCTGAATAAACTACCTTTGAAAAAATCCTCTTGAAACTGGGTATATTCATATCTGAAACAGTACGCGTTTCGCTATCGGCCATTCGCCAAAACAAGCTTCGCAGTGTTTTGTCTGTGCTGGGTATTACCATCGGTATTTACTGCATTGTGGCCGTGTACGCGTTGGTTCATTCCTTGGAAATCAATATCAATCAACAGTTCACAAAATACGGCACCAATGTTTTGTTTGTTCAGAAATGGCCGTGGGACGAATTTGGTGGCAATTATCCGTGGTGGAAGTATTTGAGCAGACCGGTATCAGCACCCAACGAAGCCCATTTTTTGGAATCTAAGTTATCCAAAGAACGGGCGGCCAATGTGGCATATAATTTTGATCGGCAGGAAAAGATTGCTGCAAACGGGGTCACATTAGAGGGTTCGCAAGTGGTTTGTATTTCACACGGCTTTATTGAAATACAGGACTTGGCAGTGGAGTCCGGTCGATTGTTTACGGTTGAAGAAAGCAACAGTGGCCAGCCCGTGGCGATTTTGGGCAGTACAATAGCCAATCAGTTATTCGGTGGCAGAAATGCCGTCGGTTCCATACTGCGCGTGGGCAATCGGGTGTGTAGGGTGATAGGGGTTTGTTCGCCAGAAGGCACGAGTATTATCAATAATTCCAGGGATGAGCGGGTGTTTTTGCCTTTGAAATTGGGGTTGGGAATGTATTCTTACCGGGAGAACGATAATGCACAGGTGATGGTTCAGGCCAAAGCTGGTGTGGATCTGGACGATTTGGCAGGGGATGTTACACAGTTGATGCGTCAGTTTCGCAAAATAAAGCCAGGCAAAGAGGCCAATTTTGCCGTGAATAAAATGACCATGATTACAGATGCCGTATCTCAATTGTTCAAGCAAATCAAGAACATTGGCATTGTGATTGGGGGTTTTGCGATGATTGTGGGGTGTTTCGGTGTGGCCAATATCATGTTTGTGAGTGTAAAGGAGCGCACCAAGGAAATTGGCATTCAAAAAGCCCTCGGCGCGCCACATATTTTCATTCAATTCCAATTTTTGCTCGAAGCGATTTGGTTGTGCATTATTGGGGGAATCATTGGGATGTTCTTCGTATGGCTCACATTCCTTGGGCTCAATGCAGTGCTACAACAAACAATGGGCAGCGGCTTTGCTTTGGTGTTGAGTGCGGGTGATGCCCAATTGGGCGTTTGGGTGTCAGCCTTGGTTGGCGTTGTGGCCGGATTCATTCCCGCTACCCAAGCCGCTCGATTGAATCCAGTGGAGGCCATGCGTGCAAAATAACGTTACCGGTTATAACCGATTATTGTTGTGTTATTTTCTCGTTTGAACAACTCTTTTCATTATTGCGTTGTTTCTTTGTAATTGAAATGATGAATTGGAGAAGTTTGCTTGTGTTCTTAGGGGTGTTTGCTGGATCCTTTGGTCTGCTGAGCGCTCAGTACGATCCCAATTCCGCTGCTCTACGCGCAGGTACTACAATGCCTTCTATGCCCGTGGTTATTGGTAAAGTAGTGGATTCCATAACGAACAAAGCGATCAACGTTGTTGTGGTTGATTTGGTAAAAGTTGGCGATAAAGTCATCACAGAAGGTGGGATGACAGACACAGCGGGAAATTTCAAATTGTTATTGAAGTCGGGTTACGGTAAGTACTTGCTTCGATTGACGGCGGTTGGTTATCCTGTGTTGGAAATTGCGGATACCTTGGAATTTTCGGCTGAAAATCCTCGTTTCAATTGCGGGATTATTGTCATGAATCGCGCAGAAGAGTCTGCTGAAAAAATGGAAGGTGCGGAGATTCGGGTATCGGGTCCCGTTATTGAAAACAAAATTGATCGTTTGGTTTATAATGCTGGACAGGATATCACGGCAAAAGGGGGCTCTGCGTCTGATTTGTTGGCGAAAGTACCCATGGTGGAAGTAGATATGGATGGCAATGTATCGATACGCGGAAGCCGAAATTTAAGGGTTTTGATCAATGGACGTCCCTCAGGCATGATGGCGGGTAGTGTGGCCGACGCACTGCGCTCATTGCCGGCAGATGGAATCGATAAAATAGAAGTGATCACCAACCCCAGCGCGAAATATGATGCCGAGGGAACAGCGGGAATTATTAACATCATTCTGAAGCAGGTGAAATTGAAGGGCAAGACTGGGAATATTTCCAGTGGATTGGGAACCAGAAGCGCCAATCTGAGCGGTGATGTCTCGATTCAAAATGGCACCACCAACTTTACCATTCGATTGGGGGGGCATTTTTGGCGCTCTTGGGGCGGCGGATGGACCAACAGAAACAATACAATCAACGGGGTAGGGTATGCGCTCAGACAAGAGAACGATGTACGCAATTGGGGCGGTGGACCTCGCTTGACGTTGAGTTCGGATTTTCAAATCGATAAAACGAGTGCACTGTCTGTGAGTACGACATTTAGTACCCGAATGAGGAATTCAGACAATGATGTCAATACGTCTACTGGGTTTGTCAATCAGCCACTGGATTTTTTGTGGCGACAAGCCACAGATAATTTTACCTTTACATTGGGGTTGGATGCGAACATCGATTACCGTAAATCCTTTAAAAAACCCGGTCGCGAGTTGGGGATTTCCACGCAGTTTAGCGGGAGTCAAGACAATACTGACTATTCTTTTCTGCGATACAACCAAGCAGGTGGCGAAACCAGAAAGGAAATTAGTTTGAACATCGGGCAAAACAATGAGCTGACAGCCCAAATTGATTTTACGGAGCCATTGCATCAAAAATTAACTTGGGAGACGGGCATGAAATCGACGCTGCGTTCCGTGAAAAGTGATTATCACTTT
>SXYY01000010.1 GCA_005788145.1 Bacteroidota bacterium | reverse complement strand
GAGCGCGAGTGTATTACACACTTGATCAAAGCTGCCGAATATGCCGACCGCATTTTTTGGAAACAAACGATTGGCGACAAAAGCGATTTCTTGGCAGGAATCAAAGACCCCAATGAGCGAAAGTTTGCTGAGGTAAACTACGGACCTTGGGATCGTTTGAACAACGATGAACCCTTCATCAAGGGATATGGTCAAAAACCGGTGGGTGTGAACTTTTATCCGCGCGATTTTACCACTGGGGGCATCGATACCATGTTCTTGTCGTTTGTAAAAGAGCCATATTCCATTGTTCGTGATTTCAAAGCACCCGGACCCATCGATCCCAACAAGCGCCAAAATGGCCCAATCATGCCGGAGCCCATGGGTATGCCATTTCAAAGTGCCAATGGCAGACAGTATCAATCCATCAAGTATGGTGAATTCTACCGCGAGGAGGTGATGAAAATGGGCGACGAAATCAATGCTGCTGCAGAAGCCATTCGCAAAGAGGATCCTGAATTTTCTGAGTATCTGCGGTTGCGCATGGGTGCACTCATGATGGATGATTACACTGTGAGTGATATCAAATGGTTGTCGTTGAAGAGCCACTTGGATTTGGTCATCGGCCCGATCGAGAATTACGAAGACAAGTTATACGGACAGAAAACATCCTACGAGGCCTATGTGCTTGTGCGTGACAAAGCATGGGATGCCAAACTGGAAAAGTTTATTGGGTATTTGCCCAAGCTGCAGGCGGGATTGCCCGTGGAACCCCAATACAAGCCTTCGTTAACAGAGGATGAAGCCACGAGCGACCATTTCGAGATGTCGATGGAGCCAGGTTTCCCTCCCCGGGAGCCAGGTGCGAAGCCCCTGAGTCAGTTGGCTGTTTTTGATGCCGTTTATTATGGAGGCGATTGTAACTCAGGCAGCAAGACCATTGCGGTAAATTTACCAAACGACGAGCGGATTCAGAAGTATTATGGAACCCGTCGCTCACAATTGAGAAACACCATGCAGGCCAAATTTGAAAACATGGTGGTACCAATTTCGGCCCGTGTGATCAGTCCTGCCCAACAAAAAAATATCACCTTTAATGCGTTCTTTAACAATGTGATGTTCCACGAAGTGGCACATGGATTGGGTATCAAGAATGTGGTAGGCAACGACAAACTCACTGTTCGCGAGGCGTTGGGTGCGGATTATTCTGCCATCGAAGAATGCAAAGCCGATGTTTTGGGCTTGTATATGGTGACACAGTTGTTTGATGAAAAGCAATTGGAAGGGAGTTTGGATGACTATTATGTAACGTTTGTGGCCAGTGTGTTCCGTTCGGTGCGATTTGGTGCGTCTTCCGCCCACGGCAAAGCCAACATGATTACGTTCAATACCTTGTTGAATCAAGGGGCGATTGTGTTGGAAGAAAAAGGCAAGCCTGCTGCCGATGGCGGCACCGAAAAGCGTACCTACAAAGTAGACGTTGCCAAAATGCGTCAAGTAATTTCCGATTTAGCCGGTGAATTGCTGCGCTTGCAGGGAAATGGAAATTCAGCCGATGTAAAAGCGGTCTTGAATACCCGCGGTGTGATTGGCGCCTCTTTGCAGATGGATTTGAAGCGCATCGAAAAGGCGGGAATCCCTGTTGATTTGGTGTTTGATCAAGGCATCAAGACACTGGGATTGGAGAAATTCTACAAACCATTGCCAGAAATGCAAGGCATGCCAATGGGCGGCGGACAGCCCGGCGGTCCCGGAATGGGTGGTCCCGGCGGTCAAGGCGGACCGGGTGGTCAAGGTGGCCCTGGCATGAATGGTGGTCCCGGACAGGGCCCCGGTCAAGGTGCGCCCAACATGCCTCCCCCTCCAGCACCCAAAGGTCCTGGCAAACAATAGTGCGCGCATTGCGTTTTTTTAGATACTTACATTTTAACATCGTTTTTTTAGCAGTTGTATGAGAATTAACCGTTGGGTCGTAATCACAACCACGTCAATGATCTTGGCGTTGTTTGTGTTTTGTAGTAACAAGAAATTTGGAGAGAATGACAGCTTTTTGGGCACGTTGATGATGATGCTCAAAGAGGCACATTATGAGCCCAAGGAATTGGATGATTCGCTGAGCGAGAACATTTACAACAACCTCATCAACAACTTAGACCGCGACAAGCACTTCTTCACCCAAGAAGATTTGAAAGCAATAGAGCCTTTCAAAACCTCGATTGACGACCAGATACAAGTTGGCAGATTTGATTTTTTCGATACCACTTGGAGTATTTTGATGACGCGATTGGCCAAATTGGAGCCCGTGATTGCGGAATCATTGGCATCGCCCTTGAACTACGATTTGGACGAAACTTACACGGTGTACGATGAGCCGAAATCGTTTCAGCCCAATTGGGAAACCCTGAAAAAGGACTGGCAGCGATGGTTGCAGTTCCAGAGCATGGAGCGATTGTCGCGCAAGCTTGAGACCCAAAAGAAGGCGAAAGACTCATCGGCCATCGCCAAGCAAAAGCCATTTGATACCCTTGAATTGCAAGCGCGCACCGAGACCAAGAAGTTCTACACCGATTGGTTTAAGCGTTTGAAAAAGATGGATCGCCGCGACCAAATTGGGATGTATGCCAACACCATTGCAGAGATTTACGATCCCCATACCAACTATTTTCCACCCGAAGACAAAGAGAATTTCGACATCGGAATGACCGGCAAATTGGAAGGTATTGGTGCCACGTTGACGGAGCGCGATGGCTATGTGAAAGTTGAACGGATTGTTCCCGGAAGCGCAAGTTATCGACAGGGTGAGCTGAAAGCCGGCGATTTGATTTTGAAGGTGGCCCAGGGACCTGCAGAACCAGTAGATGTGGTGGATATGAAATTGGATGACGCGATTCAGTTGATTCGTGGCAAGAAAGGCACTGAGGTTCGATTGACTGTGAAGAAGCCCGATGGTAGCATTGTGGTGATTCCCATCATCCGCGAGGTTGTGGTGATTGAGGAGAGTTTCGCCAAGAGTGCGCTCATGACATACAAAGGCAAGAAATTTGGCCTGATCCACTTGCCCAGCTTCTATGCGGATTTCTCTCAACGCGGTCGTGGTAGAAATTGTGCTGGCGATGTTCGTACAGAAATTTCAAAATTGCAAAGAGAGGGTGCTACGGGCATTGTGATTGACTTGCGCAACAACGGTGGCGGTAGTTTGGCCGATGCCATAGAAATGGGAGGATTGTTTATTCCCCAAGGTCCCATCGTACAAGTAAAAGACATGCGGGGCATCGAAGTGCATACAGACCGTAACCCAGCGGTGGAGTACAGCGGTCCGTTGGTGATATTGACCAACACCTACAGTGCATCGGCCTCAGAAATTTTGGCAGCGGCTTTACAAGATTACGGCAGGGCGGTGATTGTGGGTAGCAAGAGTACTTTTGGCAAAGGAACCGTGCAAACGTTTGTGGAATTACCCGGTGGTATGAGCGATGTGTTTCCGCGTGGTTTTGGACAAATAAAGGTCACCATTCAGAAATTTTATCGCATCAACGGCGGAACAACCCAATTGCGCGGGGTAGAACCCGATGTAGTGCTGCCCGATGTGTATGATGGCATCGAACAAGGTGAGAAGGAGATGGACTTCCATTTGGCGTATGACAAGATTCCTGCGGCGGCTTATCAATCGTACAATCCCTACAAGGAAGCGCAGCGTCGCAAAGCCATCGAATTGTCGAAAAAGCGGTTGTCGAAAAATGAATATTATGCCTTGGTACAGAAGCGGTCTGCAGAATTGGCCCAAGTGCGCAGCGAGTATACCTACTCATTGAACATGAAGAAGTTCGAAGCACAGCAAGAAGCATTGCGTTTGCAGGACAAACCCTTGCGGGATTACAAATACAAAACGGTTTGTGATACTGTGATGGCCCTTCATAGCGACTTGAAAGAAGCCGGTGCCGATGCCATTAAGTTGGCTCAGAAGCAAGATTGGCTGAAGCGCTACCGAGAAGATGCTGGGTTGGATGAAGCTGTGCGCATTCTGTTTGATTGGTCGGGTAAGTAAAATCCCGGACTCAAGCATTTTTGGCTTGTCGTTTTGATCAATCCTTCCACAAGGGTTGGAACAGGGCAACGGATAAAACCACAATCAGAAAATCGAGTGCTCCCACCAGGGCGATGTCGTTGTAGACCGAGCTAACAAGTACCGGGTTTAGCGTTTTGTTTGAGGCTTGCATACCCACCAAAATGAGGGGTAACACCACGGGCAAGCTGAGCACAGGTGCTAGGAACCCCGCTTGGTTGGCTTTGGATGCGATGGCGCCAATGAGCGTGAAGATGCTGCTTACGCCGGCCACCACGAGGGTGAGGTTGAGGAAGTAGGCTGCTGGGTGTTGGATGGGAAAGCCCATGAAAAATCCAAACAGCAGCAGGTTTGCAAGGGTTAATAAGACCATGGTGCCCCATCCGTAAATCATTTTGGACCAAAGGATGGCTTGGGGCGCGGCCAATTGGTTGAAATAGATCCAGCGGGCTCGGTTGACACCCAGAAAATTTTTGGATACGGCTTGTAAAGTGCAAAAGATGAGGATGATCCAGTACAGGCTGTTCCAAATTTTGGCGGTGATTTGCGGCTGTGAGAGGAAGGCGAGCAGGGTCATCGTGGCCATTTGTAGGATGGCGGAAGCCAAAACTGCTGGTTTTTTGAGGTCGAGCTGAAATTCTGCCCTCACCAAAACTGCCATATTTTTTATGCTTTGCACCACGATTTCTGGGTGCGAAGGTAAATCAAAAGGTTTGTGGAAAATCAAAAGTTGGTTGGGGATGCGTGTAAATTGCGGTGTAGGATGCGATATTTGCAGAGCGCCATGTTTAAAAAGATTTTGATTGCCAACCGCGGTGAAATTGCCATCCGCGTGATGAGGACTTGTCGGGAGATGGGTATTGCCACCGTAGCCATTTACAGCGAAGCCGATGCGCAAGCATTGCACGTTCGCTATGCAGATGAAGCGTATTGTGTGGGCGGACCGGCGAGTGCCGACAGTTACTTGCGCATGGATCGCATTGTTGATTTGTGTAAGCAAACGGGGGCTGAGGCGGTGCATCCGGGTTATGGTTTTTTGAGTGAGAACGCCCATTTTGCACGGTTACTGAAGGAGAATGGACTGGTACTTATTGGTCCGAGCGCCGAATCCATGGAAGTGATGGGCAGTAAAATCGCGTCGAAGCAGGCGGTGAAGGCTTTTGGTGTGCCGTTGGTTCCAGGAATCGACGAGGCGATCAAAAATCCTGATGATGCATTGTTGGTGGCGATTGAGGTTGGTTTTCCGGTGTTGGTGAAGGCCAGTGCGGGTGGCGGCGGAAAGGGGATGCGTGTGGTTGAGCGCAAGGAAGATTTTTTGAGTGCGTTGCAGATGGCGCAGAACGAGGCCCGCAGTGCGTTTGGCGATGATAGTGTATTTATTGAGAAGTATGTAGGCAGTCCACGGCACATCGAGATTCAGTTGATGGCCGACAATTACGGGAACACGTGTTATTTGTTTGAGCGCGAGTGCAGCATTCAGCGCAGGCATCAGAAGTTGGTTGAGGAGGCGCCGAGTGCGGTGTTAACGCCAGAGATTCGCCGAGCCATGGGCGAGGCGGCCGTGAATGTGGCCAAAGCTTGCAATTATTCTGGTGCGGGTACCGTGGAATTTTTGCTGAGCGATAACATGGAGTTTTATTTCCTGGAGATGAACACCCGTTTGCAGGTGGATCATCCTGTGACGGAGCTGATAACCGGGATTGATTTGGTGAAGGAGCAGATTCGCGTGGCTGCTGGGGAGAAATTGGGTTTTTCTCAGGGGGATTTGAGGATACACGGACATGCAATCGAGCTCAGGATATGTGCCGAGGATCCGATGAATCAATTTTTGCCAAATGTGGGCAGGGTTGAAACATACAAGGTGCCTCAGGGTTCGGGTATTCGGGTCGACGATTGCATGGAGAGCGGGATGGATATTCCCATTTACTATGACAACATGTTGGCGAAGTTGATTGTATGGGCACCGAGCAGGTTGGAGGCGATTGAGAGGATGCGCAGGGCAATCAGTGAGTATGTGATTACGGGGATAGAAACGACCTTGATGTTTGGCGATTTTGTGATGAAGCACCCTGCTTTCATTGGGGGCAAGTTTGATACGCATTTTATCCAGCAGTATTTCACCGAGGAGCAGATGGCGCCGGAGCCGCTGGAAGCGGCGGAGGCGGCATTGTTATCGACCGCTGCTTTGCAGTTTTTTCAACAATCCTCCGCGGGCAACACCGCTGAAACCGCATCAGAACAGCCTGGTTCATCTGAATCAGCTTGGTATCGCAACCGGAAAAATTTTGCCTAATGCAACCGCGGGTTCTGCTGATTGATGACTTTCATTCAGCCCTTGAAAAGGGGTTGACGGCAGCAGGGTTTGTTGTTGTTGATGCCCGTGATTGCGGGTCCAGTTTACCAGAAATTATCGCCCTAATCCAAGAACACAAACCCCAGGGTTTGATGGTGAGAAGTAAGTGTTTTGTTGGGGAGGAAATCCTCAGCGCTAATGATGATTTGCAGTGGGTTGGACGCGGGGGTGCTGGGATGGATAACATCGACGAATTGGTCGCCAAAGCACTCAATATTCATTGTTTCAATGCAGGGGAAGCAAACTCGGATGCGGTGGGCGAACACACATTGGCCATGTTGCTGGGATTGTTTACCCAATTGGTGAAATCACACATGGAGATTTTGGACAATCGGTGGGATCGTGAAGGCAATCGTGGCCTGGAATTGCGCGGCAGAACAGTGGGGATTTTGGGCTATGGAAATACCGGTTCAGCAGTGGCGAAAAAGCTGACTGGATTTGGGGTTAGGGTGATTGCCCACGACAAATATAAACATGGATTTGGGAACGAATTTGTTGAGGAAGTGAGTGAGGAAGTGCTCTTGGCGGAATCCGATGTATTGACATTGCATGTGCCGCTGACGAACGAAACAAAAAACTGGTTAAACGAAGTTCGATTGTCGATGATGAAACCCCAATTTTGGCTCCTCAATTTATCGCGTGGAGGCGTTTTGGATTTGTCGTTGGTTTTGCGCGAATTGGTTGCTGGAAGGATGCATGGTTTTGCCGCCGATGTGCTGTCGATAGAACCCCCTTTTCAGGGCGATTTGGCATTTATGGAGATTTTCAATGGCCTTCGGAAAAATAATCGCGTGATTCTGAGTCCCCACGTGGGTGGCTGGACGGTGGAAAGCTACCAAAAGATTTCCGAGGTGCTTCTCGATAAAGTGTTGAAATTGTACGACATACCGAACGGCTGATTTTTGGTTATTTGTAAAATCTTTTTCGTGGTAATACAATTTCACGAAAAGTTTCAGCGTTGTAAACTTGATAAATCCTTGTTTTTTCGGTAAACTTGCCAAATTATCGTTATTTGTATAGAAAGCGATTTAGACAATAAAAAGACCTATGAAGTATATGCTACGAAAGATTATTGCACTCGCAGTGGTGGTTTTATCCATCGGTGTGGTATCAGCGCAAACCAACTTTGCCGACTTCCGGATTAAGGCCAAAGACCAAGATGGCCGAAACATGAGCGGTGTAAAGATTGTGATGTTGTTGAACAACATTGAGGTGGCTTCGGATACCACGGATTCAGATGGTAACGTGGGTTTTGCTACGTTGACTCCCGGAAAGTACGACGTAAAAGCTACCAAGGAGGGCTACCCGGATCAGGAGATCAAAGGAATCTCTCTGCAACCCGGTCAAAACCCAGATGAAGAGGTTGTGTTCTTGAAATCGGGGTCAGGTACTATGGGTCCTGCTGTCATCAAAGTGAAGGGCAAAAGAGGTCCCGTGAATTTCTTGCAATCAGAATCAGTGATTGACGGTGCCAAAATTGTGGGTTCAGGACAGCGTGGTACAGGTCTATTGGAAAGTACCAACTCAGCGATTTTAACCACTCCCCAAGGTATTTCGGTTCGTGGAACACGTGCCGACGGAAATGGTACTTTCATTGACGGACAGCGAGTTATCGGTGGTGGCGGTCTACCAACACTGGGTACAGAGCAGATTTCAGCCAATGTGGGTGGTATTCCAGCAATGTATGGTGACTTAACAGGGGGTGTGTTCTCATCTACTTCCAAGTCTGCTACGGACAAAATTGTGACTGCCGTTGAAGGAATTACTTCATCGGGTTTGGATCCTTTTGGATACAATACAGTAGAAGGTTTCATCTCTGGTCCGATTTGGGTAAAAGAGGAAAAAGATGCATCGGGCAAAACCAAGCGCAATGTAAAGTTGGGTTACATGATGAATGCCAACTTGGGATACTACAAAGATCCAGCGCCAACCCGCACTGGTGTTTACCGTGTAAATGAGCAGAAATTGGAGGAAATTGAAAACAATCCACTAATGTTTACACCCAATGGATTCGTCCACAGCGCGAGTTATCTCCGCATGGAGGATTTTGAATTGATGAAAGCCCGTCCCAATAGCGATGGTGGAAATGGAAACTTTGTAGGAAAATTGGAATGGCGTCCTTCTCAATACGTGAGTGTAACGGGTTATGCGAGTTACTTTTATTCAAGCGGTTTGGCGGCGAGCAACTCTGTCATGAACTACAAAAATAACTCGAGAGGTGATAACCAAACCTTCCGTGGATACTTGTTGTTTACCCAAAACTTCAAAACAAACAAGGAGAGCTCTATCAAAAACGCCTATTATTCAGTTCGTGCGGAATACCAAAATTCTTATTCGCTAACACGTGATGCAAGGCATTTGGATAACCTGTTCGATTATGGATACATTGGTAAGTTTCAATCTTACCCAACAGCGGTTTACCAGTATGCAAACTACGATCCATCACAGAATCCGAACAAAGAACCCAAGATTGTGCGCGACCAATTTGGCAATTATGTACAGTTGAGAAACTACTGGGAGCATGTGGGTTATGCAGATTCATTGATGACATTCAAGGCGAGTGATTTGAATCCCTTGCGTGCCAAATACACAGAGAATATTTACGACTACTACCAAGGTCGCGGATTCCAAATCCAGAACATGAATACCTTGTTGATCAACCAAGGTTTGGTTAACGGTATGAACCCCAACGGTGTTTATTCATTGCACGGAACCCCAGGTGGTATCACGGCAGGTTTCAGCAAGTCGAGCACTGAGCGCTATGGTGTGTTTGCGGTAGGTCAGATGTCTGTTAAACCCAAAACTGTAAGCGGTCGTGAAAGAACCCAGCACGATTTGCAAGCGGGTTTCTACTACGAGCAGCAGATCAACCGTGGATACGGATTGGGTGCGAACGGATTGTGGATTTTGATGCGTCAACAAATGAACAAGCACATATCAGAATTGGATGTCTCTAATCCAATTTTGAGCTATGATTTAAACGGACAGTTCACAGATACAGTTCGTTACAACCGTTTGATCAACTACGGTGAGCAATCTCACTTCGACCGTGCATTCCGCGATAAGTTGATTGCAGGCGGCCAGAAAGATGTTTACGGCAACGATGTTGACGAGCATACCTTTGTAGACATCAATTCCTATGACCCAAGCATGTTCAGCTTGGACATGTTCAACGCAGACGAGTTGTTGAATAACGGTAATGGTGTAGTTAGCTATTTTGGATACGATCACTTGGGTAACAAAGTGATTGGGAAGCCCAGTATAGAGCAGTTTTTGAACAACAAAGACAGGCGTACGATTGGCGCTTTTCAGCCAGTATACATCGCAGCTTGGTTGCAGGATCAGTTCCGTTTCAAGGACTTGGTCTTCCGTATGGGTGTGCGCATGGAGCGCTATGATGCCAACCAGTTGGTGTTGAGAGATCCATACACATTGTATCCAATCAAAACGGCAGCTGAAGTAACTGAAATCAACGGTTTGAGTGTTTCTCATCCAACCAACATTGGTGAAGAATACAAAGTATATGTGAACGACATCGAAGCACCTACGAAAATCATTGGTTACCGCAACGGTGATCGTTGGTTCAATGCCGACGGTTCGGAATTGAAGAGTGCAGAATTCTTGGCCAACCAAACAAGCAATGGTCGTATAGCCCCTTATTTGGTTAATCCAAACAAACAGGAATTGACCAAAGATGCTTTGGAAGATTTCACACCAGCCTTGAACTTGTTGCCCCGTATTTGGTTCTCTTTCCCACTGGAGCCAGAAAGAAAGTCGTTCTACGTGAGCTACGATGTATTGGCACAACGTCCTAATGCCGGTGCTTCCTTCTTGACCATTGACGAATTGTATTACTTGAAGAACCGTCAGGGTTCAACCATTTCGAACGGTAGTTTGCAACCCCGTATCAAGACCGATTACGAGGTGGGTTACAAGCAGATTTTTGGTGTGAAGAAAGACCGTGGTTTGGAAATTGCAGCTTCTTACAGTGAAAACAGAAAAGACTTTGGATTGTATCAAATCAGCCAAGGTTACCCTGTAACGTACACTACTTACCGCAACATTGACTTCTCAACCATCACGGGTTTCCGTGGAACTTTCTCAATGAACGACATCGGTGGTGTGGGTGCGATTCCCGGTCCATTCTCATTCGTTGCGAGTTATATGCTGCAATTTGCCGATGGTACTGGATCAAATATCAACTCACAAGCGGCTCTGATAGCCTCAAACCAACCCAACTTGCGCAATGTAATTCCTCTGGGTGAATTGGATATCCGTCATAACATCAAGTTAATGACAACTTGGGCTTACGGGGGTGGTATCGATCCGAGAACGAAGAAAAACATGTACTTGGGTCCAAAAATCAACGGCAAAGAGATCTTCAAATACGCAAGCTTCAACATTATTTCAAATTCGTACAGTGGTACGCCATACACCCCAACAGTTCGTCCGGTTCAAGTGGGTGCTGTGGATCGTGCGCAGATCAAAGGCGTTCCTTTTGGTGCTCGTTTGCCATGGCAACAGACTTTTGATATTAACATCACCAAGGGTGTTCGTTTTAACCGTGCCGACAATGGAAAGCCATTGATCATGAGTGTGTTCTTCTGGATTCAAAACGTTTTGAACGCCCGTAATGTGAATGCTGTATATCCTTTCACAGGTCAGGCTATGGATGATGGATTTATCAACTCTCCCCAAGGTCGATTGTTGGCTCAAAACCAGATTGATGCCCAGAGTTACATTGATTTGTACAAAATTATGTTGGCTTCTCAAACCGGTATGTTGGGTGCACCAAGAACCGTTCGAGTAGGTGTTCGTATCAACTTCAACTAAACAAGAAAAGAAAGATTTATGAAACGATTAGGAATATTTTTACTCTCTGCGATGGCAGTTCATATGGCGGTTGCACGTCCTATTTTGAACTTGAACGGCAGAGGAAATGCTCCCCGTGTGGATCGTAGGGCAGGACAATTTGCCAATACCTGTGAACCCGCTTCTCAGAGTGCGGATTTGGATGTGAACAACGTTCGAACCAAGCTATTGAACGGGGGTGATATGTGGTGGGATTTGAATAACCCCAAATATGAAATTCCCAGAATCAATGATCCCAATGCGGTTCGTAAGCATGCCATGTTTGCGGGTGCGATTTGGATTGGTGGACGTGATAACGGAGGAAGTTTGAAATTGGCGGCGATGACCTATCGCCAAAAGGGTTCTGATTTCTGGCCAGGTCCTCTAGATTCAACAACAGCAAGTACTGACCCCGTCCGTTGTAAAGCCTACGACAAAATGTGGAAGGTAACACGCGATGAGTTGGAGGATTTTGAGAGTAGCAAATATTTGAACCAAAGTGCGGGTATCCGCGATTGGCCCGCAGGTCGTCAGCGTGCCGTATTGTTCGGAAATGAAGCGAAGTATTTGGCTCCTTACAAAGAAGTAACACCTGACGGTGTGTATGATCCTTTCTCAGGGGAACACCCCGTATTGGACGATCGACGCCCGTCTATCGATAACGGTGTTGATAAGCAGCCTGATATGTTTATCTGGTGGGTTTACAATGATAAAGGGAACATCCATAGCGAAACACAGGGTCAGCCTATTGGTATTGAAATTCAAACCACTGGGTTCGCATTTGCAACGAACGATGAAGTGAATAATATGACTTTCTACAGCTCAAAAATCATCAACCGTGGTTTTACTACATTGAATGATTGTTACATGGGTGAGTGGGTAGATGCTGATTTGGGTAACTATGCTGATGACTATGTGGGTTGTGATGTGGGCCGTTCTTTGGGATTCTGTTACAACGGTGACGATGATGACGAAGGGGTTTTGGGTTATGGTTTGAACCCGCCTACAGTGGGTGTGGACTATTTTGAAGGTCCCACAGATTCTGCTGGTAATCAGTTGGGTTTGAGTCATTACATGTACTATAACAACGACAATGATCCTGTTCGCGGTAACCCCGGAGAGGCGATTGAGTATTACAATTTGTTGCAAGGTAAATGGCTGGGTGGTCAGAACGTGACCTACGGAGGAACTGGTTTCGGTGGTTCTAAGCCAGCCAAATACATGTTCCCTGGAGATACAGATCCTGCATACGCATTGGAGCCTTGGACAGAAAAAATCGCTGGTAACAGGCCTGGTGACCGTCGTTTCTTGCAATCGACAGGTCCATTCACTTTGCGTCCAGGACAAGTTCAGCGAATCACCGTGGGTGTTGTTTGGGCTCGTACGACCAGTGGTGGTGCTGCCGGTTCTTTGAACCTTTTAAAGATTGCTTCAGACAAAGCACAAACCTTGTTCAACAACAACTTCAAAATTTTGGATGGTCCCAACGCCCCAGATATTGAAATTCAAGAAATGGAGCAAGAATTGGTGTTGAAGTTCTTGAATACCAATAGCAGCAAAGTTGAGAACTACAGAGAAAAATATAAAGATGCGAACAATGTAGAACGTACCTATAAGTTCGAGGGTTATTTGGTGTATCAATTGAAAGATGCAACGGTGAACACTGGTGATTTGGATAACATAGACAAAGCCCGTTTGTTGTTCCAGTGCGATATGAAGAACAACCGTGGCATGATCGTGAACAAAGTATACGACCCTAAATTGGCTGCGTTGTTGCCCGTTGTGAAAGTGGAAGGTGCTGACCAAGGTGTTCAACACACATGGAGCATCAAGAACGACTTGTTTGCGACTGGGTCGAATACACAATTGGTGGACTTCAAGCCAGTGTATTACATGGTGTTTTCGTACGCGATTTTGTCAGACGATTCATTGCAAATTGATCCCAACCAATTCTTGGCGGGACGTAGAAATATCAAGACCTACAAAGCCATTCCCCACAAAACTGAACCTGAACAGTTTGGTACTGAATTGCAATCGAGCTATGGTAGTGGACCCGTGTTGACACGCTTGGCAGGTCGCGGTAATGGCGGTAATGTTTTGGAATTTACCAAAGAAACCATTGATGAAATTTTGAAAAATGGTGTGGCCAAAGAAGCAACTTATGTTGCGGGTGCAGGACCAGTGAAAATCAAAGTGGTTGATCCTATCAAGGTCCCCAATGCAAAATTTGAATTTGTGTTGCGTGAGAACAAAGCCTCTTTGGCTTCGGGTTTGAAAGATTCGATGACCAAGAACACAGGCTGGTTCATGGTGAAGAAAGGTGCCACTGATTTGGATAACGATACCATTTTCAACGATACCATCATTGGCGTTGGTTTTGAGTCGGTGCAAGGTCGTCGTGGTAAATACAACAAGACCACAGAGACTTTGGCAGACTGGGGCTTCAGTGTGGAAGTAGAACAAGTATTCAACCCCGGTGAGAACGCCAATGCTGACCCAAGCAATGGTGTGCTGAGTTGGAGTGTGAATTGGGAGAATAACGGAAAACAGTGGTTGACAGCGGTTGCTGATAACGATGCGCAAAACACGGCAAACTCTGGTGCCATTTGGCAGAACTGGATCCGTGCAGGTAGCAACGGTCGTGGTGGACCATTCGATCCTTTGATTCATGATTTCTTTAGCCAAGATGGGTCACCTCTAGATCCAGGACAAGCTTTCGAGCGTATTTGGAACGGTAGAATCGCGCCGTATGGATTAACAGCCCGTGAGAAATTGACTGCAGCGGGTAGGAACACTTACGGTTTTGCATGGTGGGGTAACTCATCCGGTTTGCAAAATCCATTGAGTGAGGTGGCTAGTGTTCAGATCGTCATCACCAAGGACAAAAACCTGTGGACGCGCTGTCCAGTATTGGAAATGTCTGATGATGAATTGAAGAACTCTAACGAAGGTCAGATGGAGAAATTCAACATGCGTTTCGCACCATCTGTAGATAAAGCGGGCAATCCAATTGCTGGCTCTATGGGCTTGGGCTGGTTCCCCGGTTATGCCATCAACATGGAAACAGGCGAGCGTTTGGCAATGGCGTTTTCAGAAGATAGTTATTTGGGTGGTGAGAATGGAAGGGATATGATTTGGAATCCAACCGACAAAGTATACAATGACAACGGTAACTATCCTGCAATGGGTGGTAAGCATTTTGTGTACATTTTTGGTACGGGTGTCAGCGGAATTTCGCGCAACGTGAAGGGTGAGCGTTATTTGGGTGAAGATGAGGCCAATTTCCAGCGTTTCAAAACCGCATTGTTGCCCGCAACAGCCGGAGGAAAAGTAGCGACTTTGGATAAAACCCGATTGCTTTCACAAATCATGTGGGTGATGCCTACCTATATGGCCGCTGGGTACAAAATGATTGATAAGAACGTTCCTCCAACGGATGTAACATTCAAAATCAATATCCGCAAAGCCTATACAACATACGATGCCGGTAACAATTTGAACAACAATCGTCCGATGTATTCTTTCGATGCAGCAAGCATCGCACCCAAGGTTTCTAACGAAATTGGAAGAAAGAATCTGGATTTGGTGAATGTTGTACCAAACCCATACAGGGGTTACAGTGAATATGAGAACAGTCCTATCGACTCTCGTGTAAAAATAACCAATTTGCCCCCAGAGTGTACCATCACCATTTTCGATATGGCGGGTAACTTGATTCGTCGCGTGAACAAGGCCGACAATAACACTTTCTACGAGTGGGATTTGAAAAACGGAAGTAACGTGCCAATTGCGTCGGGCTTGTACTTGATTCACGTCAAGACCAAGGATTTGGGAGAAAAGGTTGTTCGTTGGTATGGTATCATGCATGCCATTGATTTGGATACTTATTAATAAAACAGAAGATGAATCGCAGACAAAAGAATATATTTTTGGCCGGATTGCTGACCTTGGGTGCTGTTGGTGCCGCGGTTGCAGGTAACCCTGAGCGACAAGGACAGGCGGGTGCCGCCCAGTTGACAATCAATGGGTGGGCGCGTTCGAGCGGTATGGGTTGGGCCAACGGTGGTAAAGTGAGTGGTTGTGAAGCTATGTACATGAACGTGGCTGGATTGGATCGCATCAAAAACACCACTGAAATGAGTTTTTCTAGAACAGAATGGCTCATGGGTTCAGGTATTGCCATCAACAATGCAGGGTTTGCCCAAAAAGTGGGTGAAAGCGGTACTTTCGGTATCAGCGTGATGCAATACAGCATCAAGCCAATTGAGATTACCACGGAGCAAAACCCCTATGGAGGTATTGGTACTTTCCGCGTAAACATGACCAACATAGGCTTGGCATATTCCAAGAGCTTTAGTAGCAACATCTCCGCGGGTATCATGGCGAGAATGGTGTCTGAGGGTATTCCTGACGCGCAAGCTTCAGGTGTTTCTTTGGATGCGGGGGTTCAATACGTAACCACTTTGAGACCCGTACGCGGTAGCATGAAGAAAGACGACTTCCGTTTTGGTATCAGCATGAAGAATATCGGACCTGATATGCAGCACGCTGGTGATGGTTTGAGTTACAAAGCGATTTTGGACAATGGAACTTTCAGCAAGACGGTTCAGGTAAAGGTGGACAACATCAAATTGCCCGCATTGTTGAACATTGCCGCGTCTTATGATGTGAAGTTGGATGCTGATCCCAATCAGTACGACAACAAATTGACACTGGGCTTTGGGTTTACGAACTTTGCCTTCAGTGCCAACCAGTTGACATTGGCTGCGGAGTATAGCTACAAAGAATTCTTGTCGGTTCGCGCAGGCTTTGCCTATCAAGAAGGTATCATGAACGAGGACACACGTCCTTCAGCATTTACCGGTCCGATGGCGGGTTTGAGCTACGACTGGAAAATGGGTGAAGACGGAAACAACGTGAGTTTGGATTACTCATACAGGGCCACCAATCCTTTCAACGGCGTACATTCTTTTGGCGTACGCATTGGATTGGGAACAGCCGAATAATAGAAACTTTTAATATATTTGTACTATGTGCATCAGTGTAAAACGCTGGTGCACATTTTTTCTTAAAACACACCAACCATGAGCGATATTCAATATTTATCGAAAGAAGGCTTAGAAAGAATGAAGCAGGAGCTTTATACCATGAAGCACGAGGAGCGCCCTCGGATTACCCAGGCGATCGCGGAGGCGCGTGACAAGGGCGATTTGAGTGAGAATGCAGAATATGATGCGGCCAAAGAGGCTCAGGGTATTTTGGAATCGAAAATTAATCAATTGGAGCATATGATTGCGAATGCCCGCGTGTTGGATAGTTCTATGTTGGATACCAGCAAAGTGAGCATCATGTGCAATGTTCGCGTGATCAATCACAATATAGGCAAAGAGGCAGTGTATCGTTTGGTTGCTGAAAGCGAGGCCAATTTGAAGGAGAATAAGATTTCCATCAAAAGTGCCATTGCACAGGGTTTGATGGGCAAGGCGGTTGGTGATGTGGTAAGTATTACTGTGCCTGCGGGTATTGTGAAATTGGAAATTCTGGAGATTACCATTTGATCTAGCGATGGCTTCGATCTTTTCTAAAATCGTTGCGGGAGAGATTCCCTGTTATAAGGTTTGTGAAGACGAGCACCATTTGGCGTTTCTGGACATCATGCCTTTGGTTCAAGGCCATGTGTTGGTGATTCCAAAACGGGAGATTGATTATATTTTCGACATGGAACCGGCCGAGTTAGGTGCCTTGTGGCAGTTTGCTCAGAAGGTGTCCCATGCAGTGCGGAAGGCAGTACCTTGCAAGCGCATTGGAACGGCTGTCATTGGCTTGGAGGTGCCACATGCACACATCCATTTGGTGCCGATGCAGACGGTGGGTGATATCAATTTTACCAAAGAAAAATTACACCCGAGTTCGGAAGAATTGATGTCGGTGTTGGCATTGATTCAATCGCATTTGTGATTAGGTTTGTGATCCATGAGGCCCGAGTTGTTTCATATCGGCGGGATTACCCTTTATAGTTACGGATTTTTTATTCTGTTGGGGATGGTTGCGGCGTTTTTGCACCTGTATTTCAACCGCGAGCGTTTGGGGATGGATGTTGATTCGATCAGTGAATTGATTTTGTGGTGTGGGTTGGGGGTTTTCTTGGGAGGGAAGTTATTTTTCTTTTTCGAAGATCCCGTGGGTTATTGGAATAACATGGGACATTTTCTGTCCCATTTGGGCGATGGCTTTGTGTTTTACGGTTCGTTTTTGGTGACCCTGCCCATTTTGTTTTGGTGGTTCAAGAAGCGGGGATGGGATTTTTGGGATCGAATGGATGATGTGGGTGTTGCGGGGGCTTGGGTTCATGCCATTGGGAAGATCGGTTGTTTGATGGCCGGATGCTGTCATGGTTTGGTTTGCAAGCCTGGGGATTGGGGGATTGTTTTTAATGACCCTAAGTCGCACGCCGAGCCGTTAGGCGAGGCGTTGTATCCGGTGCAGTTGTGGGATTCTGGCATTATTTTGCTATCCATCGCCATTATGTACTGGGTTCAACGGCGAGGAAAGGACTTTTCCGGACAAGTATTCTTGGTTTACGCCATTGTATACGGCATCGGGCGATATATCACCGAATCCTTTCGCGGCGATGGTGAAAGAGGGTTTCTGTTTGATGGCTTGCTATCGCACAGTCAATTTATCGCCATCGTGGTGGTGATTGGCTCGGGCTTGTTGTTTTTGTATTTGAAAAAAAGGGGGTTAAAAAGCGCATTATGAGGTTTGCAGAGGTAATCGGACAAACGATCATCAAGGAGCGGATGATACACGGTGTGCAGGTAGGCAGGATTCCACACGCACAACTCATTTTGGGCGCGGAAGGCAGTGGGAATTTGGCTTTGGCCATGGCCTATGTGCAGTATATTTTGTGTGATCATCGCACAGAAACCGATAGTTGTGGTGAATGCAGCAGTTGCAAAAAGGTTTCTGGATTGGTTCACCCCGATGTGCATTTTAGTTTTCCATTCCCCAAAAAGACGGGCGAAATGGAAGTGTGTTCGGATGTATATCCGCAATGGCGCATGGCGCTGCAGGAAGATGCCTATCTGAATTACGAAGATTGGATGCAGCAACTGAACGCAGAGAACAAGCAAGGGAACATTCCAACCAAAGAGCTGCGCAACATCATCAAGAACATTTCTTTGAAATCGTTCGAAGGCAAAATGAAGGTTTGCGTCATTTGGTTGCCGGAATATTTGGGACAAGAGGGCAATATTATATTGAAGAGTTTGGAGGAGCCACCAGAGAATACCCTGTTTTTGCTGGTGGGGAGTGATTTGGATGCAATTTTGGGTACGATATTGTCGCGCACCCAACTGGTTCGGGTGGCACCCATTGATGATGCTTCATTGACGCAAGCGTTGGTCGAGCGCGATGGCATTTCACAAGAGGATGCCCAGCGGTTGGCGAAGGTTGCACAAGGCAATTATCGCCTTGCCAGGGATTTGGGTAAAGAGGCTGGCAATCCGCATTTGGATGCTTGGCGAAATTGGATGACCCTTTGTTTTCGACGTAAAATGGGTGAGGCTTTTCAGTGGAGCGACGATACCGCGTCGCTTGGTCGTGAGGGTGTAAAATCGTTCTTGTTGTATGGTATTCAGGTATTGCGAACCTCTGCAGTACTGCCGTATACGGGATCGGAGGGTTTGTGGGAGGGACCAGAGTTGGACTTCGTGAACAAATTCAATACACTGCAATTGGGCGAAGGAGTGATTGGTAACATGGTTGCGGTGTTGGAAAAGACGATGTATGGGATTGAGCGGAACGGAAATGCCAAAGTACTGCTGATGGATGCCACCTATGGGTTGATTCAAGCGATTTTGAAAAAAAATTAGGGTCTCAGACAACCATTTTGACATGAATGTCATCTTGGGTTCAAATCTGGGTCATGTTGATACAGAATGACAAATTTATCGGAGCCAAAACTACAGCAACTGTTGCGCGAATGTTCTGCGGGAAATCGCAAGTCGCAACAAACGTTGTATCAGCATTTTTCTCCGGTGATTTATGCCATTTGTGTTCGTTACATGGGTGCCACAGATGAAGCCAAAGACATGTTACAAGAGACCATGGTGAAATTTTTTCAAAAATCTGCGGAGTTCCGCTTTCAAGGTTCCTTGGAAGGGTGGGTGAAGCGTATCGCCGTGAATACATGTTTGGATCAAATCAAGAAGAATAAGGCCAAATACGCCGGCAGTCTCGATGAAGCCAATCACTTGACGGCCGATGTGAATGCAGCGCAGCCTCTGGAAACAAAGGATTTGCTAAAACTCGTGTCTGCATTGCCCGATGGATATCGCACGGTGTTCAACATGTATGCGATTGAAGGGTTTACACATGCCGAAATAGGGGAAGTGTTGGGTATCTCGGAGAATACCAGTAAGTCACAGTTGTTCAAAGCCCGCAGATGGTTGCAGGCCAAATTAGAGAGAAACTGATGAGCGAAGATTTGCAACATATTGATGCGCTTTTCAAGCAGGGGTTGGGCGATGCCAAGCTTTCGCCCCCGGATGGATTGTTTGAGCAATGCGTTCAGCAGTTAGATCAAGTATCGCAAGTGGCCGGTGGCACTTCGGTGAATACCCCTTGGTGGAGTAGTGTCATCAAATCGCCATTGGCTTGGTTGGGGACGGCTGCTGTGTTGGGGGTTTCGATGTATGCTGTTCTCAAACAGGATGCAAATTCTGTGGTGTTGAAAAACGAACATCCCGAAGCATTGGCACAGGATAAATCTTTGGAGGAAACATCTGGCTTGGAAGTGAATGCGCCAAGTGCAAACGATAGAATAGGGCAAGAAGGTGGTTTGGTACAGCCGAAAGTGGCAGCCCAAGTTGGCACCGAGAGCCAGGACAAATCGGTGAAGGGAGAAACCAAAAACCCTGTGGTTGCGGGAGGTGATCCTGTATTGAATTCTTCTGCGAATTCAATGGGGCAGACGGATATTCAGTCTGAGGCACCCAAGGTTAACCGTGGTTTGTCACCAAACCCAGCGACCAAGCCTTGCGGGGATCGAGGAGCCGGTTGGCGTCCCGTGATTTCAGAGAATGTGGGCGGATCTGTTACATTGGATCTCAGTGGAAACTACCAAGATTTGCGCATCCATTGGGGCGATGGTGAAATGTCATCATTGAACGGCAATAACGAAATGAATGCGAGCAAATCATCACACAATTATTTGGTGTCGCAACGGAAGAGCTTTTCTGTGAAATTGGTCAACGTTCGTCGCGATGTCCTTTCCAAAACACAGTGCAGTGATAGCCAGCGATTAAACATTGTGGTAACGCCTTCGAACGAAGTGTCAGAGGTTTTTGTACCCGATGTATTTACGCCAAATGGGGATGGTACAAATGATGTATTTTTTGTTAGAATGCCGAAGCCATTAAATTTCGACTTGACGATTTTGGATCAAAATCAAAGAACAGTATTTAGAAGTAATGATTATCGGTGTGAGTGGTTGGGAATGTATGGCAATGTTGAATGTAGTGGAGAAAATTACAGGGTAATATTGGCTTATAAATACAGCGGAGATAAAGAGTGGAAATATTTAAGACAGAGATTAAAAATAATTCGTTGATTGTTTAATAATATAACAAATTAGTATGAAAAAACAAAATGGAAATGCCATAAAATCGTCAATATATTGGGGTAACCCCTTGGGAAAACGGCTAAAAACTTCTATTTTTGACCGATTACACTCAGAAAAGATGCCTAAAATGAAAGGTTTAATGAATACAATGAAAGGTGCGATGGTTGCCATCGTGGCCATGTTAACGTCCATCGGCGATGCTACGGCTCAATGCACAATTCAGTACAGTGGGTCTCCTTGCGTTGGTGTGCCTGTGAGTTTCAACGGTTCCAGTACGGGTACAACCCATGACTGGAATTTCAACAATGAAAACACACAGACAGGACTGAAAAACTTGAACTACGCTTTTAAAACGGCCGGAAACAAGGTGGTGACTTACGTTACAACCATCAACGGTACGAAGTGTACATCCACGTTGAATTTGGTGGTTCGTGAGTCGCCCAAAATCAAATTAAAATTGCAAAACTTGTATGAGCAGTGCTTCGAGAAAAACTTGTTTTGTTTTACCGATAGTACCAAAAGTGGGAACGGGGGCAAAATCACCAAGATTAAGTATTTGGTGAGTGACGGACAGTTGTTCGAATACACCAATCCTACCTTGCCCCAGACTTTCTGTTTTTCTGTAAAGGATGAGCGCGGTGGTTTGTTTGATTTGTACGTCGAAGTGGAAGATGAATATGGTTGTATCGATACGATGAAATTGGTGGGTGCAGTGAAAGTGCGCGAAAAAATTGGTGCGCGTTTTACGAGTAACAAGCCTGTGGCTTGTGACAGTGTTACCGCTACAATCAACAACATTTCTCGGATCGACAAAAGCCAAGTGAAGAAAATCACCTGGTATTGGGGCGATGGAACAACGAGCTCGGATTGGGGTCCGACCATCAAGAAGAAGTTCTACGGACAGGGAACCTATAACTCAAAGGTGGTTATCGAAACCATCGATGGGTGTAAAGATTCGTTCACGGTGCAAGCGACGGCATCGGTATTCAAATCGAAGGCAACAATCTGGGCAAGCAAGGATTCTACCTGTATCAGCGATTCGAAAATCGACTTTGGTGTGGATGAAATCCCCTCAGGTGCTACGGGTTTGTTGTGGAATTTTGGTGATCCGAACACAGGACCGCTTAACTTCGATAACAGGACATGGTCGCCAAGTCACGTGTTTTCTGGCCTCGGTCCATTCCTGATTCAGTTGACATACAGCCACCCAATTTGTGGTAATAAAACTGCGTTTGACACCATCATCATTTTGGGTCCTGCGAGTACCATTGAAGTGGCATTCAACCGAATTGCTGAATTTGAGGTATTCCAATGTCCGAAGGATGTGATGGACACCGTTCACTTCAAGAACTTCTCAACTTTCTACCACAACGATTACGACTTCACAGACGATGACAGTACGTTCTACAAGTGGAATGGAACATTGGGACATACTTTCCAAAAGAATGCGAATGGTACACCACGTCAAGTATGGCAAAAGCCGTTGCGCAACGAGAAGAACTCAAACGGCACAAAATCAGTGTATGCGGGCAATGCTTCACCAGGAGGTGGAAACGATTATCTGAAACGTGAGCGTGTTTGTGCGGTTCGTTTGTGGGACTTTAGCGATACCTATGCGCCGAAGTGTACAACCGATGTTACGCGCAACAAAAACGTATTTGTGAACTGTCAGTACTCACACGATACTTTGCCAACCCACTACTATAAATCATGGGATTTGGTGCTCTTGGATCGATTCAAGAATGCACCGATGGAAGATGCGATTTTCATCACCGCAACGGGTGTTTGTAAGAAAATTCAAGTATGGGCTTCTGATACCTTGTGGATTGTTGAAGATTCAATTTTGTTCATTCCCCGCGATCCGGGTGATTCAGCGACAGCGGCGGATTCCAAATACGTGAATGCCATCAAACATTATGTCCCCTACAAATGGTTGAAAGGACCCGGTGAGCGATTGGTAGAGGACTCCATCACTATCTCTTTGGGCGCCAACGATTCAGTATACATCAATGGTCTGTTATCCAAAGGACCAAAAACTGTAAAAGCAAAAAATAAAGACATCATCAAATTAGTGAGTAAAACCGATTCAGTGATGTACAATTTCACGGGTTACACGAAACGAGATACTTTGCCATTGCCTTTGTTGAAAATTCGATTGGCGAAAGGCGAAAAACCCCGCAAAATTAAAATGTTGTTGATGTCGCAAATGGGCCGATTCAACGGTCTGAATTATGGCACAGACTACATCATTGACTACAAGCGTTACCGAGAATTGTATTATGCTCGTATACCCCAATGTAACAACGTGAGATTATTGCACAAGGATACTTGTCACCCCATGAAGTGTGAGAGTGAAGCGACCAAGCAATTGGCAATGCTTCACGCCAACGCAGGTGGTGTGGGTTCGGGTTTGTTGAAAGAGTCTATCGAGTGTTTGGGTGCTAAGAATCCACAATACGGTATTACCTTCATCTTGAGTGATTTGAAACCTGGTTGTACTTTCTCAACCGTTTCAATCAACTTTGATTCTACATGTAACCCCAACGGTTGGGTACCATTGAGTGCTTTGAGCGGTGGTAACCGTCCCCCTGGACCTCCATTCCCAGGTTACCAAATAGCTGGTAACCCGCCAAGTCGTTACTCTAAGCAATACTCTGCTTCACAAGTATGTGATCCAAGTGGATGTATTACTGTGGGTATTGTAGTAGGTAATGGTGTTCGTAAGCCAGGTACTTTCTCACCACCAACCAAAGATCGCCCCATTTGTAGTGATACCCAGTGGTACAGGAAGTTTGCTTGTTTCCCATTGATTGATCCAGCCTTTGAAATTATTACGCCATTGCCAAACCCTAATGGTATTCGTAAGATTTGTAAAGGTGATAACGTAATTGTTCGCCCGGTTCCAGGAAACAAAACGCGCACCGATGATTTGAAATCTTTGCGTTGGTCATTTGAAACAGGCAATGCTTGTCCTACCTACTCACGCGGATGGCGTCGTTATATTCAAGAGGATTATTTCCGCTACCAAAAAGTACCAGGAAAGAATCCAAACCGTTTGTATAACTATGTAATCCAAACCCGCGGTGGTGAAGATCCCGTACAAGTTCCTTGTACTGACATTTGGAACGATGGACCAACCAGAACCTTGAAAGGTCCGGATACCATTTACACCGCAGAAATAAGGGCATGGGAAATTGGCGCTGACGTATCAGCAGCTTGGGAAAGAATCAAAGAGCGTGTTGAAGCGCGTGGATTCGATCCGTTCTCATTGACTGGTCCTCAGATTGCCAAAATGATTTGGAACAACAAAGGGGTAATTGGTCAGCCCGCCACTGGCGCCTATGGTTGTATCGATACCACTGGTTTTGGTAAGTTGATCCGTTACTATGTTGTGCCAAATAAAGACAGTGTTACGATCTTGAACTATCGTGATACCACCATCCGTCCTACCGATTTGGAAAAAGTTGGAAATACCACCTACGCCGCATACAAATTTGTGCCAAAGTGGAATGGTTATCATATCATGAGTTTGGCCATGACATCGAGCAACGGAAAATGTGATGATATTGCGGCCTACCCAGTATTGGTTGGTTTCGCCATGGAATTGGAATTGCCAGACAGTATTGTTTGTCAAGATCAGGCCACTACTTTGAAGGCATTGCCCAAATACAAAATGTTCCACCCAGACCCAATCAACTTTGGAACATGGGATTACACAGACTACTGGAGAGATCCTGTACGTCAGGCTGAAACTGCTCAAGGCAAGAAAAATCGCGAGCCTTTCACCAAGTGGGATTGGAACAAAGCCGATGACGATCCAAGTAAGCCTGTTACCAGCTTCGGCGGACAGCCTTGGGGTGGTACCGGTGTTGGAACACCTGCATTGCCATGGGTTGACCTTGGTGGTGGCGGAGCCTTGGCTACCTACTATAAGAACGACTCAGGTGTGTACATCTTCCGCAACGTAGCGGGTGACAGTACCGGCTGTATGGATACCATTGAACGTCGTTTGTTCATCTCTCGCTTGGATGTGAAATTTGGCTTGAATGTAAACGTGCCTTCTTGTAACTCTATCATTGAATTCTTCGACAGCAGTTACTTGCATGATCCATGCTCTTGGGCGATGAAGAACTGTAATGGACCTACGCCCATGCAGTGTGACTACATCAGAGAGTGGTTCATTGATTGGGGTGATGGTTCTGATAACTTGTACAAGCGTGATGCATCGAACAAGGCTGGTTTGCCCGACCGCTTGGCGCACAAGTACACACGCAACGGTTGGTTCAAAATTCAGTATAAGTTGAAGACAGACCAAGGTTGTGAAGACACCTTCAGTCGTTGGATCAAGATTCCTGGACCTCGTCCAAGATTCGAATTCACCACCAAAGGCGGCAACGAAGTAACCATTTGTGCCGGTGATAGCATTCAGTTCACGAACTTGACAGATAGTGCTTCTACCTCAGCAGACTGGACTTGGTTCTGGGGCGATGGTAAGATCGACAACCAAAAGAACCAGTTCTTGTGGCATAAATATGTGAAAGCTGGTAAGTACTATGTGTTCTTGGAGCAATACGATTCATTGATTGTTCCTCCAGACATCCGTAGATTCTGTCCTGCTACCTTCCCCGATACCCCATCTCAAAAGGCCTTCATCATTACGGTGTTGCCAAGAGATACGGTGAGAGGATTTGTGTTGAAACCTGCCATTTGTTTGGGTGATAGCAATACTTTCGTTGATAATTCAGATACCGTATTCAAATCGTACAAATGGAAGTTCCACAATTTGAGTACTGGTCAAATTGATACAATTACCACTGATAAAAAGAGTTTGTCGTGGAGATTTACCCAGCCTGGTTTGATACGGGTATCGCACTTTGCAGACTATGATCCAAACAGGCCGAGACCTTGGTGTCCGACCGATGTTGCCGATCAAATCTTCTTGGTAGACTCAGTTGTGGCTGATTTTGACATCGACGCTACGAAGACGCCAGATTACACATTTACCCGAAAGGATGTGAATGGAACGCAGTTCCGTTGGGGCTTCAGTCACCAAGAGGACATTACATGGCGTCCAGGTTTGCCGCTGATTGTTGACAACAGCTCAAACGAGAAAGTGGTAAGTGCTTCATACAGCGGAACCGATACGTTCTATGTGTGCTTGGAAGTAACCAATGCCACAGGTTGTAAAGACACCATTTGTAAGCCTGTTTATGTGAATCAGTTTATCTACTTGGCCAACGTGTTTACACCTGGTAATGCAGATAATAAGAACGATGTATTCCGTGTGCCAATTGCAGGTCATTCCTTGTTTGAAATTCGCATCTTTAACCGCTACGGTGAGCGCGTATTTACCTCAAAGGATCCTCAGGTTCAGTGGAATGGTCGCGTAAACAACGACGGTCCGGAAGTACCATCCGGAACCTACTTCTACCAGTTGACATACCAATTCAAGGGTAAAGAAGAGGTGAACAAGGTGAATGGTTCTGTGAACGTAATTCGCAAAGAGCCTTAATCTAAATTGAACTTCATGAGAAAGCCCCGCAGAACCTGCGGGGCTTTCTTTATTTTTG
>SXYY01000045.1 GCA_005788145.1 Bacteroidota bacterium | reverse complement strand
TTGCAAACAGAACGATTTTTCTCGGTCAATGGTAGCAATACTACTTTGGAGAGCAAAACTACCTTTTCGGTGATACCCATGGTGCCGATTGCATTGTTTTTAACCGTTCAATTTTAGGAAATGAGGGCCTTTCTTTTTCTCCTGCTACTATGTGGTTCAAATTTGATGGGACAATATGCAAATACGGGAACAGATTCCTCAGTAAGCGTGAAAACCATTGCTGTGGTGCCGAGACAGGCGGTTGGAACAACCAAGGGGGCCCCGATTCAATCGGCGCGTTTAAGGCAGCAGTTCATGGGATTTAATACTTCGTATTTGCTACAGCAAGTGTTGCCTTTCAATGCAATTCCGATACAGCAAAACATGTATGGGATCACGTATCGACGTTACAAAAGCAACCGAGGTTTGAGGATATCATTTGGTGCCAATATCTCTGAGTTGGAAGAAATTCAATGGTTGGGATTAAGGCTGGATAAGGAACGTCGCAAACAAGTGAATACACATTGGACCTATTTTTACGGCACCGGAGGTGGAATAGAGATTTTTCAGGACCCCGAGGTTATTGACTTTTTCTTTTCACCCGTTGAGGTGAATTTAGTAGGTCAAATGCATTTTGGTGTGGAATACCGTATTAATCAGGTCATGTCTTTGAGCATGGAAAGTCAGGGTATTATCAAATTGGGTTCCAGCAGTGCATTGGTTTTGCGCCCGCCCACGGTGATTACAGCCCATTTTTTGCTTGACTAGCGAGGGTAAACGATTAGCCAATTTGTGCTTGTGGTAGCACCCACAATGCCATATCCGTTGGGAATGTTGGTTTGAACGGGGCCGGGTAACTGAGTAATGGATTTTTGACTCCACAAATGCTCTGCCCGCGAATTGTAATATTGGTAGGTCGCAAAGGAAATATTTTCTAACGTTACCAAAACCGATAATGTTTTTTCAGCGGCGGTATTCTGAAATGGCAACAAATTATGAAATCGAAATGTTGATAGTACGCCGTTGAAAATTTCATCCGAGAATAGAATTTCTTGTTCTGTGTAGTTATTGAAATTATTCCGAACAAACGGGGTTTCGTTGCCGTCGATTTTCATGGTTTGCCATCCGATTGTACTGTCGATTTTTTGGCCACTGGAGCCAAAAATGTACTTCTTTATTTGTCGGGATGCCGACAATCTGTAGTAGTTTTCGTCAATGGCACTATCTCTGAACTGAAATGAAAACACTTGTGTCAGGCCAATGCCGGCGATGGCTTGTGTAAGCGTATCGGTTTTGGTGAGAACCACATTCGATGGCATTGCATCACTTACAATCAGGGTGTCCGTTGGAGAGAATAATCGGAAGTGGAAACTGTCTCTGGCTCTGACGGGGAAATTGTTGATCATAAAACTCCCTGGAGAAAGGTTCGAAGCAGCTGCACTCTGCGTTCCAGAAATTTCCAGTGTGATGTGGGCTTGGTTGGGTAAAACGAAGGGTTCGGAGATAGGTACAACCCTGGAGTACTTCACCAAATGTTGATTACCTGCTTCAATAATGCATTCAATTACAGGCCCTTCCGCCAATTCATCAGGTTGTGGAACAACAATTTCTCGACTGCACGAAGCCAACATCAACATGAATACGGTGAATCCTAATCGCATCTTTGTGCATTGCGATTTGCATGGTCCAGGATTCGTATGGTATGTTGTTCGGTGGATCAAAATGAAATTTGGTAATTGATGTGGGGTAAAATTGGCAACAATGATAGTTGTGTCAATCGTCTTTGACCTTGGCCGTCATACGCAAAAGTGATAAAAAATGGATTTTGTCGGTTGTAGACATTATAGATTCCAATCGACCAAGTTTCTGAAAATAGCTTATGCTTTACGTTGTATTGGGTTGAGATATCGAGTCGGTGATTGTCGCGCGTTCTGGCGTTGTTGCGATTTCCATAAATAAAAACTTCTGCATACGGATCTTGGGGCGTGGGTGATTGATAAACACCTATCGGCAGTGTGTAGGCAAAACCCGAATTATAGGTCCAACTGCCACTGATAATGATCTGTTGTGATAAGCGATATATTCCCACCAAATAGAAATTGTGGCGGCGGTCGTATCGCGAAGGAAATATTTTACCCTGGTTTAATTCGGCAAATTGGCGGTTATTGTAAATCAGAGAATAGCTGGCCCAACCGGTTAATTTCCCTGTTCTTTTTTCTATCAAACACTCTAGTCCCTCAGCTTCCCCAATCCCTTGCGCCACTGTTTTTTCCCAGTTCTGTGCGCTCGTGATGTAGGCAGCATTATCGCGGTATTCTAGCAAATTCATGAATTGTTTCTGAAAATACTCTACACTGTATTGGTATTTGGTTTTGGTAAGCGTAGTGCCAAAAGATAGTTGTTTGGCTTGTGCAGGCGCATATTGTGCATTCGATGGCACCCACAGATCGGATGGCAAACCCATGGTGAGATTGTTTAACTGGTGAAAGAATTGTACGTTCTGGGAGGCCGCGGCTTTCAACCATATTTGGGGGGCTAAGCGGTAGCGATAGTTCAAGCGTGGCTCCGGGCGGATATAAAACTGTTTGTCTTCTAATCCAAAGTAGGAAACCCGTGTGCCGAAGTCCAGAAAGCCCCATTTGGGGTGATGAAATTCAATGTTGGTGTAGGTAAAAATCTCAGGGGTGATAACTTTTTTATCGTTGTATTGGTAAGTCCTAGATACCGAATCAAATTGGGTTTCTAAGGTTCGGTCACCCGGAGTAAATGTGTGCTGAATGTAACCTCCGCCAATTTTAAGTCCGAGGTATCTATTCCATTGGATATCAAATTTGCCATCGGCCGAAACATCTCTCAATCCATTTTTTAAGTTGTAATTGGTGTAGTTGTCTTTGTTTTTTCCGGGATCTGTTTCATTGCGTAAACGGTAGTGAAAGTCATTGTGCTGGGTAAAGGAATAGTCGGTGTAATGGGCTTTGGCTGTGAAGCGAATCCGCCTATTGAAAAAGTATTGCCATTTTAAACTCCCCAATTGATTGCCCCAAAGGTTACCCTGCTCTCTCTTTTGGTAAATGCTAATTTCGTTAGCCTCTCCATAATCTTTGTCGATAAAAAATGCACGATCTCTTCCCGCGTATAATGTGAGCGATAGATTGCTTTTTTCGCTAAACCGGTGGTTAATTTTGGTGTTAAAATCCCAAAAATTGTAACGGTTGATGTTGTTGCTATCCTTGAAAACGGCATTGGCAATGGTTTGGGTGAGAAGATCAAAATTGGAACGGCGGAATGCCATGGCAATAGTGGTTCTTTTCTTCCACAGGGGGCCTTGTAGAAAGGTTTTACTGGTTAAGGCGCCCATGGTGACATTGCCAGACCATTGGTTTTCATTTCCATCCATGGATTGTACGGAAATGACACTGCTCAAGCGCCCCCCGTGTTCCGTTGAAAACGTGCCACGATTCATTTGGGCACTTTTTACAATATCACCATTGAAGATGCCAAAAACGCCGTACAAATGATACGCATTGAAAACGGGCACATCATCCAGCAGAACAAGGTTTTGATCGGCCGCACCACCCCTAACATATATGCCAAGCATCCCTTCAGAGCCGCTGACTACCCCTGGGTTCATGCTTAGCGCGCGCATGACATCCCCTTCACCAAGCAATGCGGGGATTTGCTGTAATTTGGCCGATGAAAGACAAATTTGATCAGATTGGCCGTGAATCACCGATAATCGATGTTGATTTTTGTTCGCGATGACCAAAGTGGCTTCAATACGCTCGATATGGGGCTGTAATTTGGCAGTGATGAAATAATCTCGCTGTCCGAAAAGGGTATCAAAATAGGGTTCGTAACCCGGGTAATAAACCGATAGTAACAGTGTATCAACGCGGGCATTGATGTTTTCTGGCAAAGCAATTTTGAACATCCCAAATTCATCCGTGTAAGTGTACTCTCTACACTGTGGAATTTGTACAATGGCCTTCACCAAACGCTCACCGGTAGGTGCTTGCAAAACGCGACCTGTGAGAAAGTACTGTCTTATGGGTTTGCTAGGCGCCCATTTCTTCAAGATGATGGTGGAATTGGATACTTGAAAATCGAGGCCGTTTTGTTGTAAAAAATCGCGCAGTGCTTTTTCTGCCTTGATGTTCTGATAATGGATATTGTGTTGTTTTGGCAGTGGCAATAATTGGGTATTGAAAGCAAAGTTGTAACCAGTTTGCTGTGTGAACAAGTCCAAAACGGCCGTGAATTGACTACCGTGATACTGGATGTTAACATACTGATTTAATACCGCTGATTGTGCACTCGTTGCCTTTGGTAAGATTCCAAATAACAGTAACAGACCAAAGATGCAATAGCGTTTCAATTGAATCAGCGAAAGGGCTACAAGGATTAATTTTGGTTTTTATCGGCGTAATCAAAAACCTTTTTTAGCAATTCATAGGTGCGTTGAATTGGGCCTTTACGCAGTGCTTTTTGTAGTTGATCTGTACCAACACCTACCCCTTTGATGAAGGCTTCTTTGAGTCCGGAGGCCGATTCATCCTGACTTAGCTTCTTTTGCATTGGAACGCTGGGTAAGTTGGTGGCTGCTGAGGTTAAATCAATGGCGGGTATTGTGGACAGCGTGCCACATGCTTGGAAGGATAATACCAAACCAGCGAGTGCTAAGTAGGTCAATTTCTGCATCATTCAAATATACATTTCTCGGTCATAAAGTTTGATTGGCGTGGATACAAAGGCCATGAAAGGGGAGAATTTTCCGTTGAATTCAGAAAAGTTGCTGCATATTTGAAGTTTAATCCATTTTTCTCAGCGATGTACGAGTTTCACGGCGATAAACGAAGGTATTTTGAGATGACCCACAAGGTTACTGTGGGACATATAATTCCCTTTTTGCAATCGAATTGGTCTTTCCCTACAGACATGAGGGTTTTGGAAATTGGTTGCGGTGAAGCGGGTGTTTTGAAGGCGTTTACCGATTTGGGTTTTCAGTGCACTGGTATCGAACTGGAAGAAAGTCGCTTAGAATTTGCACGAGAATTCATGCAAGCTGAATTGGTTGAGGGGAAAGTACAATTCTTGAACAAGGATATTTACGATGTGGTTCCGGAGACGGATTTGGGATCGCGGTTTGATTTGATTATTTTGAAAGATGTGATTGAACACATCCCTGATCAGGCGCGATTCATGCCACAATTGCATCGGTTTTTAAAGCCCGGCGGACGGGTATTTTTCGCATTTCCACCTTGGCAAATGCCTTACGGTGGTCACCAACAAGTCTTGCCTCAAAAGTGGGCTTCAAAAATGCCTTATTACCACTTGCTTCCAGGTGGATTGTATCCGGCGGTATTGAAGGCACTGGGTGTTCAGCCCAATGGCATTAGGACCATGGAGGAGATTCGAAGCACAGGAATTAGCATTGAGCGATTTTTACGCATTTGTCATAAATCCCAGTTCGGCATTGCTGGAAAGAAATTTTACTTATTCAACCCCATTTATGAGTACAAATTTGGGATAAAACCCAGGACACAATTGGGGGTAATTGGCGCGATTCCCGTATTGCGAAATTTCGTAACAATGGGCGTTTATTACCTTACAGAATCACGGAAATAAGCCTCGAAAAAGTAGTCTAAATCCCTCTGTCAGTTGGGATTTACGCAGTTGATGGGTCTAATTTTAGGAAAACCAAGGTTTACCCCTTAAATTTGTGTAAAACTGCATTCATGAAACACTTGAAAATAACTTTGTTTGCCATCGTTGCAATGGGCTCGGTTGCTACAGCCAGTGCTCAAGCAAAGAAGAAGTTTAAGGGCAAGCCCATTGAAGCAGGATTCACTATGGGTGGCTCTAACTATTTCGGCGATTTGTCGAAGACGGTGGCGATTGGCGAAACGCACCTAATGGGTGGTTTGATTTGCCGTTTCCAATACAATGATTTTTTAACCTTACGAGGGAATGCGGTTTATGGTGCAATTAGTGGCGATGATAAGAATTTCAAAGACGACGTTGCATTCACACACAAAGACGCAGCCGATAACCCAATCGAAATAACCAGGGGTCAGCGAAACTTGAACTTCCGCAGCGACATCGTGGAGTTTAGTGCCATCGGAGAGTGGAACCTATTGGGATATGAGGAGTCTACCCGTACTCGTCCTTACACTCCTTTCCTGTTTGCCGGAATTGGCGTTTACAAATTCAATCCAAAGTCGCAGTTCTCCTACATGGATGGTTTGCGTGATGCTACAGGCGCATTGATTCACAATGCACAACTTCAACAGTTTGATGGGCAGTGGATTGAGTTACAGACGTTGAGTACAGAAGGACAAGAAACCACAAAATTCAATGATCGCAAGCGATACAACCTTACCCAGGTTTCTATTCCTTTGGGTGTAGGATTCAAACAGCAGGTTGATGACTATTGGGCCTACGGCATTGAGTTTGGCGTGCGCAAAACATTTACGGATTATTTGGATGATGTGAGCCTTGATTATGTGGATGATCAAATTGTGGGCGGTGCAAATGGATACTTGGCAGCGGCGATGAAGGATAGAAGTTCCGAACTCATCAATCCCAATACAGGTCTTCCCTACGAACGTTTTTACATGGGAAATCCCAGAGGATCCATGAAGGGCAGCGATTACTATATGTTCCTGAACTTTACCCTTACCCGCAAAATCATGGGTGGTAAGACGGTTTGTTTCCAATTCTAATTTTGAGAAAATTCGGCAGTGTTTTTTTGGCCATTGCGATGGTTGTTTTACCGTCGACCTTGTTCGCACAGAAGTATTTTTCTGGTCGCAATGAGTGGGGCTTCGCTGTGGGAATGAGTAACTATTATGGTGATTTTAGTAAAGGTCTAAATACCAAGCATTTCAAGCCGTCTGGTGCACTGTATCAGAAACACAATTTCAGCAGTTACTTTGGGTTGCGAAACCAACTTTCGTATCTTCAAATACAGGGAACCTCCAACGATATTGCGGGGTTACAATTTCAAAACATCAACTTTCAAACCAAGGTGATTGAGGCGGCGAGCATGATGGAATTCAATTTTCATCCGTTTGGTACGAACATCAACGACGGTATCGCCACGCCCTATTTTTTATTGGGTTTGGGTGGATTTTGGTTTGATCCCTATCGCTTGGACAAAGAGGAGGTGAATGTAAGAGATCTTCGAACAGAACAGCAGGCGAAGCGCTACAGCCAAATTCAGCCTTCAATTCCCATTGGCTTTGGCATCAAGACCATGGCGAGCAACCGTCAGCATGCCGGGGGTTGGATCGTAGGCATGGAGGTTCTGTTCCGAAAAACGTTTACCGATTACCTCGATGACACCTATAAATCATACGGAGATTATAAAACCATCAAAGAACAGCAAGGTGTGGGTGCGGCAGATTGGGCACACGCTCAAACCCTTACGGGGGGTAATATTGTGCCGCAAGGAACGATGCGTGGGGATACTCACCTAAAAGATTGGTATTATTTTGCGGGTTTAACCTTCTCGTATAGGTTTACTCCGCAAGTTTGTCGGTAAATTTGCAAGGCTTTGTCAGATAGAATTTCCCAATATCAAATTGACCCTCAACGGATACCCCAACACGTAGCCATCATCATGGATGGAAATGGGCGGTGGGCAAAGCAAAAGGGTCACATGCGTATTTTCGGACATCGCAGTGGTGTAAAAGCGGTAAGGGCCGCCATAGAAGCAGGCGCGGAAGTGGGTGTGAAGTATTTGACGATGTATGCCTTTTCAACTGAAAATTGGACGCGTCCGCAACAGGAGGTCAGCGCATTGATGGAGCTGTTGGTTAGTACCATTGAGGATGAGTTGCCCACGTTGATGAAAAACGGTATTCGGTTGGAAACCATTGGAAACATTGAGCAATTGCCACAAAAATGCCAAGATCAATTGAGAAAAACCAAGGCGAAAACTGCCGAAAATGATCGACTTACTTTGGTATTGGCACTCAGCTACAGCGGTCGGTGGGATATCATCCAAGCGGTGAAAAAAGTAGCGAAAGCGGTGGAAGAGGGTACCCTTAAAGCAGACGAAATCGATGAGCAATCGTTGAATAAAGCACTCAGCACTGCAGATTATCCCCACCCAGATTTGTTGATCCGTAGTAGTGGAGAGCAGCGAATTAGCAATTTCTTGATGTGGGAAATCGCCTATAGTGAATTGTATTTCACGCCAGTACTTTGGCCCGACTTCACCAAGGACGATTTTTATCGCGCTATCGTCGATTATCAAGCCAGGGAGCGCAGATTTGGAAAAACTAGTGAGCAAATTGCATAGAAATTGAAAAAATTTATTCTCATAGCATTGGCCACTTGGCTTATTGAAGGTTTGTTTGCTCAGGGCTCAACCTCTGACAGTTTTTATCGCCAAGCCCCCATGGTCAACTACGATTTTGTGGAGCCTGCCGAATATACAATCAAGAATATCCTCGTCTCTGAAGTGAACGGAAAACCTGTTTTGAAGTCGCAAGTGATTTTTTACTCAGGGCTCTCGATTGGACAAAAAATCAAAGTTCCGGGCAGGGAGATTTCGAAGGCCATTGAGAATCTTTGGAAACAAGAGTATTTCAGCGATGTTCAGGTATATTTTCAGCCCACAGATGACGGTCAGGTGGTTGTGCAATTCCGTGTGCAAGAACAGCCACGACTCAATGGCCACAAATTTTTGGGATTAACGAATTCACAGGCGAAAACGCTCAAGGAGGAGGTAGGACTGAGTAAGGGCATGTACATCACGCCGAATTTGATCAATATCAGCAAGGAAAAGGTTGTCAAATACTATCAAGCGAAAGGGTATTACAATGTATCCGTAAATATCAGGCGATCGCAGGCTACGAAGCGAAATGCCAATGACAGTTTGATCGTTCTCCAAGGATACGAGAATTTTGATTTTGACATTACCAAAGGCGCCAAGGTTAAAGTCCAGAAGTTTGTTTTTTATGGCAATAACGAGCTTGCGGACGAAGAATTGCGAGCCAGTATCAAGAAAATCAAAGGCAAAGAGAAGAAATGGCAGATTTGGGTTAAGTCAAAATACATTGAGACAGAATTTGATGCCGAGCGTCAAAACATCATAGACAAATACCTGAGTAAGGGTTATCGCGATGCGAGAATTCTCTCCGACAGTGTTGTATTGATTTCAGAGAATCGTGTTGAAGTGCATATTCGTTTGTTTGAAGGGCAGCAGTATCGTTACAGGAACATTACTTGGAAGGGCAACCTGAAATTCAGAAACGGTACGCTGGATACCATATTGGGCATCAAGCGGGGCGATTTATTCAATCAATCTTTGTTGAGAGAGCGTTTGTTTGAGAATCCGGGAGGGTTTGATGTTCAAACTTTGTACATGGATGATGGATACCTGTTTTTTAACATGATGCCTGTTGAGGTAGGTGTGATGAACGACAGCATCGACATGGAAATTCGCATCAGTGAAGGCACCAGGGCCACCATTGGCAGCGTTCGATGGAATGGCAATACCAAGACATCTGACCGTGTGATTCAGCGGGAAATTCGCACGAAGCCGGGCGATGTTTTCTCCAAGAGCGATATTCAGCGTACTATGCGCGATTTGGGTGCTTTGGGATTGTTTGATCCAGAACAACTGGGCGTAAATCCAAAACCAAACCCTGAGGATGGTACCGTTGATATAGATTATACTTTGGCGGAAAAACCCTCGGATCAAATTGAATTAAGTGGTGGTTGGGGCGGCAACGGTTTCAGTCGGACGCCCACATTGATTGGAACGGCGGGTATTCAGTTGAACAACTTTAGTCGTAAAAAATTGTTTCATCCCGAACAATGGAGTCCGGTTCCCACAGGCGATGGACAAAAATTGAGTTTGCGCGCACAGAGCAATGGCGCGAATTATCAGGGCTATACTTTCTCGTTTACAGAACCTTGGTTCGGTGGAAAGAAGCCAAACTCTTTGAGCTTAAGCATATTTCATACGGTAAACAGTTTTGATTTCCGACAGAAAACGGATCCGTTGCGACAGGTTTTCATGAATACAGGGTTTTCTGTGATGTATGGTGCGCGATTGAAATGGCCTGATGACTTTTTCAATTTGCAGTACGGATTTTCTTTCAATCAGTATCGAATGAAGAATATGGATGGTGGTTTTTATGGATTCCCCAAAGGATTCAATGGCATCAGCTATAACCCATCGTTCCAAGTGAATGTGACCAGAAGTTCGGTGAGCGATCCAACCTACCCCACTTCCGGTAGTACATTTACATTCCAAGTGCAGGCTACCCCTCCAATCTCATTGCTGTCGAACAGAAACTACAGCGAAATGAGTCTAAATGAGAAATACAAGTGGGCAGAATTCCACAAGTGGAAATTGGATGCGGAGTGGTACACGCCCATTTTTAAGAAAACCGTTTTGATGGCCAAAGCGCGTTTGGGTTATTTGGGCTATTACAACAAGGATTTGGGTCTGACCTTCTTTGAGCGGTTCCAAGTGGGTGGTGCGGGTATTTTTGGTTTCAATATTGCGGCAACAGAGATCATTTCTCAGCGTGGATATGACAACTACACCATTTCATCAACCGCGATGGGTGCGCAAGCGGGTGCTCCGATTTTTAACAAATTCACTGTTGAGTTGCGTCAGGCTATTACGACGGGTCAGGCAGCCACAGTGTATGTTTTGGGATTTGCGGAAGCGGGTGATGCATGGTCGAGCATGGATAAGTACAATCCGTTCCAACTAAAGCGTGCTGCGGGTGTAGGTATTCGTTTGTTCATGCCAATGTTTGGGTTGATTGGTTTGGATTGGGCGTATGGATTTGATTACAAGCAAGTACCTGCAAGTGGTAAGCCAACGCAGGTTCACTTTTTTATTGGACAGCAGTTTTAAGGATCCCGAGATTCCATTTGCGGCAACTGACCGTATCCACGGATTCAATGGTTATAAATCGAAGCGAATACCTTGTGCCAATGGCAATGACTTGCCATAGTTGATGGTATTGGTTTGTCTGCGCATGTATGCTTTCCAAGCATCGGAACCGCTCTCACGTCCGCCACCCGTCTCTTTTTCCCCACCGAAGGCACCACCAATTTCAGCACCGGATGTGCCGATGTTTACGTTGGCAATACCACAATCCGAACCCCAAGCGCTTAGGAATTGCTCCGCTTCTTGGAGGTTGTTTGTGAAAATGGCACTCGACAGACCTTGTTTGACATCGTTTTGCATGTGAATGGCTTCGTCGATATGGCTATAAGACATCAAATAGAGAATGGGCGCAAAGGTTTCTTCTTGTACGATGTGGAAGTGATTTTTCGCCTCGCAAATCGTAGGCTTAACATAACAGCCACTTGCGTATTGATCGCCCTTTAAAACTTCGGCACCACAAAGTACTTTTCCACCTTCGACGTTGAGTTTCTCGATGGCATTGAGGTACGCATTTACTGCATCCTGATCAATCAATGGACCAACATGGTTGTTTTCATCCAATGGATTGCCGATGCGCAATTGTCCGTATACTGAAACCAATTTGGTTTTCACGGTTTCGTAGATGCTGTCGTGAACGATGAGTCTTCGCGTGGTTGTGCATCGCTGTCCAGCTGTGCCCACCGCCCCAAACACGATGGCCACCATGGCCATTTCGAGGTTGGCCTCTGGGGTAAGTATGATGGCGTTGTTGCCGCCGAGTTCGAGGATGGATTTGCCCAGTCTTTGCCCAACCACTTCCGCTACGCGTTTGCCCATTCGGGTACTT
>SXYY01000044.1 GCA_005788145.1 Bacteroidota bacterium | reverse complement strand
TATGGTGGCCTGCTGTTCCTGAAGCCAAACCCATTGGGGGTGGTTTTTGGGAATAGCGGGGGTTAAAATGAATAATGTATTTTTTAGGTTCTGTGTAACCCGTTGCGGCAAAGCCGCAACGGCATCCTCAAAGGTGATTTCCGCGCCCTCGGCCCGAAGGGCCTCGGTCAACGGCGTGGGCGTCTTGTCGTACCCCATCACCGGCATCCCTATCTGCAACAGATACCGCGCAATGGCACTCATGCCAATCCCGCCAATGCCCAAGAAATAGGCCTGCTCAAAATCCGTTATCCGCCTTTCTGTAGACATGCTTCTATGATGTTAACGATGGTTTCTGTGGCACTGGGCTTGGCGATTCCCTTCAGTTTTTCTTGCATTTCTGCTCTTTTTTTCGTATCTTTTAACAAGGCCAATGTCTCTGTAATCAAAGTCTCAGGCGCCAATTTGTCGGTCACCAATACCGCCGCCCCCAAGTCACTCAATACCCTTGCATTTTTCGTTTGATGGTCGTCTGTTACGTTCGGCGAGGGCACCAATACTGCCGCCCTTCCCACAACGGCAATCTCCGAGATGGATATCGCTCCAGCGCGTGAAATCACCACGTCACTGGCCAAATACGCATCGTCCATGTCGTAAATGAACGGCGCATGAAAAATCCTCGGTGAGCACTCCTGCAAAAACACATCGCCATGTTCGTTAATCCGCTGATTGATGGCCTCTGAATGCGATTTTGCAAACGGCAATCCCATCTGCCATATCACTTGAACACCCGCCTTGGCCAATGTGATCAAACCGGCGAACAATGCTTCATTGATGGTTCTTGCACCCAAACTGCCCCCTGTGACAAACACCACCGGCAAATCTGTTTGAAGGCCAAACCTTGCCCTCACCGCCGCTTGATTCGTTGGGTTGTCCCTTTCCACCATGTCAATGATGTTTTGCCTCACGGGGTTGCCCGTAAAGCTCCATTTTCCTGTAGGAAAGAAATTGTCCATTTGCGGAAATCCGCAGCAGATGTGTGTGGCCTTGCCCGCAACCAACCGATTGGTGAGTCCGGCAAATCCATTTTGTTCTTGCAATAAAGTGGTGTATCCATTCCGCGCCGCCATGAAGCAAATGGGCAAACTGGCATACCCGCCCGTGCCAATGACGGCGGTGGGCTTGAATTGATTCAACAGTTTTTTCGCTTTCCAAAAGCTCTGTAAGGTCTTCAATGCAACCACCAGATTTCGCGGTGATAGCGATCGCTTCAATCCTTCAATCGGCATGCCCACAATTTCAAAGCCCTCCTTGGGAACTTTCTCCATTTCCATCTTGCCCAATGCGCCCACAAACAAAAACACCGCATCCGGGTACCGAAGTTGCAATGCTTTGGCGATGGCAACAGCCGGGAATATATGTCCGCCCGTGCCCCCTCCTGAAAGGATGAACTTGTTGGGTTTGCTATGGTTGTTGGCAGATGTCATTCTGTGGTTATTAAATGCCCGCTGTGATGGCTTCCGATTGTTGTTGTTTTTCTTCTTCGATGTATTTCGATATGCCCAGGATGATCCCGAAGCCAATGCTGTTCATGAACAAGCTGGTCCCTCCCATACTCACCAACGGGATGGTCAGTCCGGTTACGGGCAACATGCCCACCGCCACGCCCATGTTAACGAAGGCTTGTAAACTCATGGAGAGGCCCAATCCCATGGCGACCAGCGCGCCGAAGGCGCGCGGACTTTCGACGACAATTTTCAGACATCGATACACCAAAATCAGGAAACATCCTGCCACAACCAATCCCCCCAATAATCCATACTCCTCCACAATGATGGCATAAATGAAATCCGAATAAGGGTGTGGTAAGTAATTCCTCTGGGTGCTATTCCCCGGGCCCTTGCCAAAAACGCCACCCGTGGCCACCGCGATTTTTGACTGCAATTGTTGGTAATTTCCCTGCCCGTCATCCTTCCCCATGAACGTCTCGATACGCTTTTTCCATGTGGGAATACGGTTGCTTTCCATGCCATCCGTGTTGATATTCAACAGCACCACAACCAAAACACTGATCAATCCAACCCCCGAAAAGGTTAGGAACATCATGTACTTAAAATTGACGCGGCCAATGAACATCAACAGTCCTGCGGTCAAGAACACAACCAAGGAGGTACTCAAATTTTCTGGGGCAATCAAACCAACCACCAATAGGATATAGGCCAATGTGACCCAGAAGACCCTCGGACTGTCGATCTCCTCCTGATTCTTGCTCAAATACCGCGAGATGTACATCACCAAAAACAGCTTCGCCATGTCTGAGGGCTGAAAGGTGACACCCAATCCAGGAATTGGGATAACCCTGGTGGCATTGTTGATCTCCGAACCAATTACTAGCGTCAAGCCCAGCAATCCAATGGAAATCCAGAGGAAAATCTGACTGATGCGCGAGTAATAGGAGAAGGGGATGAGGTGGGTTAGGTACAAGAGCCCGAAGCCAATCAACAAGAATCCAGTGTGACGCAAGAAATACCATTCGGTGTTCCCGCCTTGCTTGGAATAAGCCAAGGTGCCTGTGGCGCTATAAACGGCTAAGATGCCAATCAACGACAGGATAATGATGACAAACCAAATCCATTTGTCGCCTTTAAAACGGGAAGTGAATTGCGAATTCATGCGCTAATCAATCGGATTAAAGGTGTCGAACCGCTTCTTTGAACTGACGGCCACGGTCTTCGTAACTATCGAACAAGTCAAAACTTGCGCAGGCAGGTGACAACAGAACCACATCGCCTTGTTCAGCCATTTTCGATGCTACGTGAACGGCTTCCTTGGCAGAACTGGTGTTGATGATCAGGTCTACATCGGCCTGAAATACCTGGTGTATCTTGATGTTGTCCAAGCCCAAGCAAATGATCATTTTTACTTTGCTTTTTACCAAGTTTTTCAAATCAGCGTAGTTGTTGCCTTTGTCTACACCACCGGCGATCCAAACGACCGGACGGTCCATGCTCTCGAGCGCATACCAAGCAGAATTGACGTTGGTGGCTTTCGAGTCGTTGATGTAGTCTACACCACCCACTTTTTGAACAAACTCCAAGCGGTGCTCGGCGTTTTGAAAATTGGTAAAGCTTTCGCGGATACTGTCCTTGCGAACATCCATTAAGCTTGCAGCCACGGATGCGGCCATGCTGTTGTAGGCGTTGTGTTGCCCACGAAGTGTGAATTCTTGCATATCGAGAGTGAATTTTTCTTTTGTTAAAATGTTGAGGGTGTTTCCTTCGCCGTAAGCGCCATTTTCGAGTTTGGTGTGCAAACTGAACGGGATGGCTTGGGCTGTGAAAGGGTTGCGCGACAGCGCCTCGAGGGTGAGTTGATTGTCGGCACAGTAAATGAAATAGTCAGATGCCGTTTGGTTCCTGGTGATGCGCATTTTGCTGTCGGCATAGGCATTCAGGTCGTAATTGTAGCGATCCAAATGGTCTGGGGTGATGTTGCACAAAATGGCAATATGACTGTGGTATTGATCGATGCGATCGAGCTGAAAACTGCTCATTTCTACCACGTAGTAATCGAAATTCTCCTGCGCTACCTGCCGGGCCAAAGAGCGACCGATGTTGCCTGCCAGGCCCACATTCAAACCAGCCTGCTTCAATAAGTGAGAGGTAAGAAGCGTGGTGGTGGTTTTGCCCTTGGTGCCGGTAACGCTGATCATTTTGGCGTTGGTGTAGCGATAGCCAAACTCCAATTCGTCGATAACTTCGATGCCTTTGGCAAGCGCGGCCGCGACCATGGGTGCTTTGTCGGGGATACCCGGACTTTTGATGATCAAATCAGCCGACAAGATTTTTTCTTCGCTGTGTTGTTCTTGTTCCCATGCGATGTTGTGCAGATTGAGTTCATCTTGGTACTTTGGGGCGATTTTTCCTTTGTCGGACACGAATACATCCCAGTTTTGGGCTGCACCCAAAACTGCGGCACCCGTACCGCTCTCGCCTGCTCCCAATATGACCAACCTTTTTCTCAACGTAGTTTAATCAATGCCAATGTTGCCAAAACCAGTACGATGGTGATCAACCAAAAGCGAATCGTGATTTTGCTTTCGGGAATGTTCTTTTTCTGAAAATGATGGTGCAACGGCGACATGAGGAAAATTCTTTTGCCCTCGCCAAAGCGCTTTTTGGTGTACTTGAAATAGGTTACTTGCAAAATCACAGAGCCGCTTTCAGCCAAGAAAACACCGCAAAGAATGGGCAACAGCAATTCCATTTTGATGATGATTGCCACTGCTGCCACCGCGCCGCCCAGGGCCATAGATCCCGTATCGCCCATGAAAACTTGTGCAGGGTAGCCGTTGTACCACAAGAAACCCAAGCAAGCGCCAATCACGGCGGCCAAGAAGATTACCACCTCGCCCGAATTGGGTACGTAAATGATGTTTAAGTACTCTGAAACTTTGATGTTACCTGCTGCATATGCCAATATGCCCAACCCCACACCCACAATGGCGGTGGTACCAGCGGCCAAACCATCAATGCCATCCGTCAGGTTAACGGCATTGGTTACTGCCATAACGATGAAAATAATGATGGGTATGTAAATGATCCAAGCATTGCGCGCGCCCGGAATCAATTCGGTGTAGTTGAGGATGTTTTTAGTAATGGGTAAGTTGGTTGTAAGCTCCAGGTGGTTTAAGCTATGGGTGTGGTCGATCGTTACCGCGATGATGGCACCCAACATCAACTGTCCAATCAGTTTGGTGGTCGCCTTCATGCCTTCTTTGTCCTTTTTGAAGACCTTTATGTAATCGTCAATCCCGCCAATTACACCCATCCAAATGGTGCTGATGATCATTACTACCACATAGATGTTGTCGAGTCGCGCCAACAAAAGGGTAGGGATGATGATGCTCAGGATGATGATGATGCCACCCATGGTTGGGGTGCCCTTTTTCTGCATCTGTCCCTCCAGCCCTAGTTCGCGAATGGTTTCGCCGATTTGTTGACGTTGTAACCAACCGATAATGCCCTTCCCCGCAATCAGCGCCAACAGCAAGCTGAGAATGCCAGCCAATGATGCGCGGAATGAAATGTATTTGAACACGCCGGCGCCGGCGATGCCCAATTTGTCGAGATGTTCAAACAAGTAGTATAACATGACGCTGAGATTTATTCGATGAGTGTGAAGGTTTCACTTAATATGATTTTGTCATCAAAAGGATGTTTTACCCCTTGGATGTCTTGGTAGGTTTCATGCCCTTTGCCAGCAACCAGAATGATATCACCCGTTTGTGCCATTAGGACCGCAGTTTTGATGGCTTCTTTTCGATCCACGATCTTCACAATGCGCTTGTAATTCTGGGGCTCAACGCCTGCTTCCATTTGTTCCAAAATCAACTGGGGATCTTCAAATCTTGGGTTGTCGCTGGTTAATATGGCACGGTTGCTCAATTCTGCGGCGAGCTTTCCCATTTCAGGGCGTTTGGTTTGGTCTCTGTTGCCACCACAGCCCACCACTGTGATCAAATTCACGCTGTTTTTGCGGATATCGTTGATGGTTTGTAACACATTTTTCAACGCGTCTGGGGTATGGGCATAATCCACGATGGCTGTGATGCGATTTGGACCGCGCAGCACTTCGAAACGACCGTTGACTTTGCCCAAAGCACTCATTTGGATGGGCAGTTCGGCATCCCCTTCGGTGAGCAAGAAGGCAGTGGCGTAAACGGCGCATAGGTTGTAGGCATTGAAACCGCCAATCAATGGAGACCAAAACTCAGTTTGGTTCAATTGCAACTGCATGCCAGTGAAATCGTGCTCTGACACGCGCACCGTGAAATCGGCAGGTTGTTTCATCGCGTAGGTATACCGCATGGCTTTGGTGTTTTGCAACATCACCATGCCATTGCGATCGTCTTTGTTGGTTACGGCAAATGCACCCGCTGGCAATTCATCGAAAAATTGCTTTTTGGCCTTGATGTAATTGTCAAAGGTTTTGTGGTAGTCCAAGTGGTCGTGCGTGATGTTCGTAAATACACCCGCTGTAAATGGTACGCCGGCGATTCTGCGCTGGTCCACTGCATGTGAACTCACTTCCATGAAGCAATGGCTGCAACCAGCATCGGCCATTTGTGCCAATAATCCGTGCAGAGCCACAATGTTTGGGGTGGTATGGGTACTCGGGATGATTGTGGTTCCAATCCGATTTTCTACCGTTGAAACCAAACCGCAGAGATGTCCGCGCAAGGTGAACAAATCAAACAGCAACGTACTTACACTGGTTTTTCCGTTGGTGCCCGTTGTGCCCACGATGGTGATGCTTTCCGCCTTGCGATCGTAGAAGTTCAAACAAATTTCGCCCAGGGCCTTGGCTGCATTGTCAACGACAACATAGGCCACGCCATCGCGCAGCGATGCTGGCAAAACCTCACACAAAATCGCTGAAGCACCTGCATCCAAACAGCCATCAATGAACGTGTGGCCGTCCACCGTGGTGCCCCTCATCGCGGCATATAAATTTCCAATGGAAACTGCACGACTGTCGATTTGCAATCCCGTAACTGCTATCTCTGCCGGTCCGAAAACCTGAGCAGAGTCCAAAGTGCCTATCAGTTGCTTGAGTGATTTCATGGGTTAATAGGGTTTTAGGATTAGGACGACTTCATTCGTGGAACCAAGTTTTGTGTTGGGTGCAGGGGCTTGCTCGCTGACGCGTCCATAGCCGCTGTAGCTCACTTTGATGCCCAAATCGCTCAGCAGTTTCAGCGCATCCCTCAATCCCATGCCACGCAAATCGGGGAGTGTGTTTTCTTCTATGCGCACGGGCTTGAGCTTTACCGAGTGGGCCTCTTTGGTTGGGTCAATGTATCGACCAGTCAAGGTGGGGTGCCCATTTTTGGTCGTGCTGTCTTGCAACAATTGCGAGCTAATGCCGATTTCATTGAGTACCCATTTGGTTTTGTCTAAGTCGCCTTTGAGTATGCCGGGAACTTGTGGCAAGCTAGCAGTCTGAAGTGCGGGTTGAACCTTGATGTGGGTGCTGTAGATGCGGTCGCTAATGTTCTTAAAAATTGGGGCCGCAATCTGTGATCCGGAGTAGCGACCACTTTTGGGGTTGTTGATGATCACCACGATGGTGTATTGCGGGTTGTTGGCTGGGAAGAAGCCTGCGAACGATGCCTGGAATTGTCTGTTGTTTTCTTGGTTGTA
>SXYY01000043.1 GCA_005788145.1 Bacteroidota bacterium | reverse complement strand
TTCAAACAACCATTCCATGATACGATTGACGATTCATCGCCACTTGCGAGGCCTTCTATTATTGATTGCCGCTTTCACTTTGGGTAACAGCCAAAAGGCTATCGCCCAAAAAGCGAACACTGAAAATCCGCCTGCCCTCAGTATCCTAACGCTGGATAAAGCCATTGACGAAATGGTGGCAAAACTGAGTTTGGAACAGAAGGTGGGACAAATGACGCAAATTGACTTGGGTGTCATTGCTGTGGGAAGTCCCTGTGGTTTGCAACAGCCACAAACGCTGGACAAAGCCAAGCTGCGGGAGGCAATTGAGAAATACCATATCGGATCGGTATTGAATGTAGGTTGTGGTTCGGGCACCATTGCTTTGGATCGTTGGAGAGACATTCACCGCGGAATTGCCCAGGCCGAAGCTGAATTTTCGAGCTCGCACATTCCCATTTTGTTTGGCATCGATGCGATTCATGGCGTAAACTACACAGTTGGCGGAACGATGTTTCCACAGCAAATCGGTCAGGCCGCTACTTGGAACCCCGATTTGGTGGTGAAAGCAGCAGAGATCACCGCTCTAGAATGTCGACTTTCAGGCATTCCCTGGAACTTCTCACCCGTTTTGGATTTAGGCCGACAGCCTCTGTGGTCGCGCTTTTTTGAAACGTACGGAGAAGATGTGTATTTGGCGAAAACCATGACCAAAGCCAGTATCCGCGGATACCAAGGCTATTCTGACGGCAACACCATCGACGGGAAACACGTGGCCGCCTGCATGAAGCACTTTTTGGGTTACAGTTATCCGCTAAGTGGCAAAGACCGAACACCGGCATGGATACCGGAGCGCGAAATGAGAGAGTACTATTTACCTACTTTCCAAACGGCTATCGACGAAGGCGCTTTGACGGTGATGATCAATTCAGGAGAATTGAATGGCACACCGGTGCATGTAAATCCCGATATCCTAACCAAATTGTTACGCGAGGAATTGGGCTTTAAAGGATTGGCGGTTACGGATTGGGAAGACATTTATAAACTACCCAACACACACAAAGTGGCGGCCTCGCTACGCGAGGCCGTGAAACTGGCCATCAATGCGGGGATCGACATGTCGATGACGCCCAACGATTTTCAGTTCAATGAGCACCTGATCGACTTGGTTAAGACTGGCGAAGTGCCCATGAAACGCATCAACGAAGCTGTGCACCGCATTTTGTATGTAAAACACCAACTGGGATTGATCAACGCCTTTAACCCGCTCACATTTCCCGCGGCGGAATACAGCAATACTGAATTGGGCAACAAACAGCACCGCGCGGTAGCACTTTCAGCGGCCGAAGAGAGCATCACCTTGTTGAAGAATACCCAAACAGCCAGCGGACAATCCATACTCCCGTTGGATGCCAGCAAACAATTGTTCATTTTTGGGAGCGCTGCGAATGATTTGAATTTGTTGAATGGTGCATGGACAAACACTTGGCAGGGAAACGACAGTCAATATCGCCATCACCCCGATTATCCCACCATTTGGGAGGCCCTGAATCAGCAGTATAACAGTGGGGCAACCATGAAAAACAACAACCAAAAATTGCACTTACTACCCACCCAATCGCGTTCGGCCAAACAATTAAAAACACTGAAAAAGTCACTCACCCCCAATACTGTTGGCATTTTCTGCATCGGCGAAACGCCCGGCACAGAAATCCCCGGAAACATCGATGACTTGACGGCAGAAATCAACCCCAACGACCAGCGCTTGTTCGAATTTTTCAAGCAAAACAACATTCCTGTGGTGCTGATATTGGTTACCGGACGTCCACGCATCGTAACAGACTATGTAAATCAATCCGCTGCAGTGATTCAGGCCTACCTTCCCGGCAACGAGGGCGGCAAAGCGATTTCCAACATTCTGATGGGAAACACAAACCCTTCCGGAAAACTACCTTATACCTACCCCCGCTTCGCGGGGGATGTGGTGCACTACGACCACAAGTCCACAGAGCGGAACGACAAACTATTCGGAACCAATGCCTACCAACCCCTTTTTGATTTTGGATCAGGGCTCAGCTATACCCAATTTGGCTATACAAACCTGTTGGTATCTCCCACGGAAGACCAAGGTTTTCAGGTAACCACGACCATCACCAATACGGGCAAGGTGGCCGGCAAAGAAGTTTGTCAGCTTTACTACCGCGATGAATACGCGAGCATCACACCTGCAGTGAAAAAGCTCTGCGCCTACCGTAAAACCCTTTTGTTGCAACCGGGTGAATCGGAGAGCATCACTTTTTACATCTCACGAAACGACCTGAGCTTCATCAACAAAGATTTGGAACGCGTTACCGAACCTGGCGACTTTACCTTCATAATCAAAGACCAATCGGTAACTGTGAAAGTGGCGAATTGACCCCATCAACACACAAAAGGGACATACATATCCCGCCAAAATATACAACCGCATTCCGCGAAAACAATGCCGGGTTCGCAGGCGGAACACACAGATGACCGCAACAGTCGAATTGAATTCCCAACGCAACATTACAAGCAATAAAAAGGGCCCCGCAAGCGGGGCCCTTTCCATATAAACTCAGAATACATTTAATTCTTTTGAAATACCCTCACGTAATCCACTTCCAGCTGCTGAGGAAACACCGTTGAAGCATCCGGATACCCGGGCCAATTACCGCCCACCGCTACATTGAAGATGAAGAAAAACTTCTGGTTAAAAGGGTAAATTCCACCCGTATTCGCAGGTGTCATGGTGTGAAATTTCACATCATCCACATACCACTCCACCAAATTATTTTCCCATTTCAAGGTAAACACATGGTAGGCATCCGAAAAAGTACCCGATGACAATCCGTAAGATGCCGTTCTCTGGGTTGATGGCGGTTGATTGCCAAAATGCGCGGTACCATGCACTCGATTGGGTTGATGACCCACCAACTCCATGATATCCAACTCGCCGCACTTGGGCCAACCCACAGTGCCAAAATTGGAACCCAACATCCACAATGCAGGCCAAATCCCCTGTCCTTTCGGCAACCGCGCACGGATATCAATCCTACCATATTGAAACTCACGCTTCCCTTTGGTCAATATGCGCGATGAGGTGTAATTAAACCCACCCTGCGACTCTTTTTTCGCCGTAATGGTCAACTTGCCGTTTCCAACAGAGCAATTCGTATTGTTCGAGGTGTAATACTGAGATTCATTGTTGCCCCATCCTCCGGAACCGTTTCCAATGTCATAGCCCCAGCTCGACAAATCCAAGGCGTCGCCAGAAAATTCATCGGCCCAAGCCAACGTGTAACCCGAATACGATGTGGGTGTAGAATATCCATCCGCCAATGTCACGCCGGTAATCTCAACCGTATCCAACGCTTTCACATAATTGGCAGCACTCGCATGCGCCATTAAGATTACCTGATAGGTTCCCTCTGCAGCAAACGTATGCGAAACCACCCCATTGGGCGCTTCCACAGTAACATCGCCCGACTTATCCTTGAAGATGGCAGAGAAATAATTGGCATTCGTGGCCTTCATCGAAAAAGTCACTTTGCCTTTTGTAGTCGCAGAATAATCCAACGTCCAAGCAAAGTTCGTGGGTAAAACCACGGGATCCACCGGCTTGTCTTCACAACCCATGAATCCCAAGGTCAATACAAAGGAAAGCAATCCTAACATAGCCATTCTGAATTTCAGGCGCATGTTACTTTTGCTTGATATCGTCTACGTAAAAGGTTCCCGCATTGGCAACACCCCATCCGGGGAATAACACCAAACGATTGTATTTACCTGCCGCAGCATCGCTGAAATCGATACTTACTTCAACCCACTGGTTGGCAACCGTTACATCCACGTCCTTCTCTACAAATTCGGTGGTATTGTCGCCATTTTCCAACTTCATCCGGAACACTCCAGTAGCAGGTGCATACACCTTCACCGAAATGGTTTTGTTGGTACCGAAGTCAAATTTGTTCGTCATGTTGATGAAGAATCCAGCCCATGTTTCATTGCCATGCACCGTTTCTACCACTTTGGAACTTGTATTGATGCCGCCCGAATGGGGATTGGTAATCACCGCAGCAGTGCTGCCACCAAATGTGGTCATCTTTGGATCCAAATTTTCAAAATCAATGGGCAAAGTGTAAGTAGGCTCTGTACCATTGTCCACTGGGTAAGTATCAGGAACCAAGCGCACATACCAAGCCAACTGGCTGTTTGCAGCATCCACATATCTCAAAAACAATTCGTTTTCAGACATCCGAATCACTTTGTATGTATTGGTACCTGTGTAGTAACCAATAAACGATTTGCCAGAAACTGTCAACGTTGTATCTGTACCCATGGTCAATGTCCAATTTTGGTTGGTTTGATCTGCATAAGGCGCAGTGTAATCCGTTTTTACGTTCAAAGTGGCTCCTGGGAAATTGGCTGCCTGCGCTGAGTTGACGTACACATCGCCTTTGGTCATTTGGTCAAAACCAAAACCTTTCAAACGGAATACAAACGCATCGTTGTACAAACCAGTGTTCGACTTGTCATTCTTTTTTGCCGCCCACCACTCAGGATAGTTACCAGCAGTACCAATTGGATTGGGGCCCACGCCAAAGTGACCATCGCGGGTTGAATCAATCACCCAAGTCTTGAATCCCTTGCCCGCACTGCCACCGGTCAAGATGGTGTAAAGGGGGTTGTTCAACAAAGATGCATCGTCTTGATCAAT
>SXYY01000042.1 GCA_005788145.1 Bacteroidota bacterium | reverse complement strand
GTAGTACAAGAAAAATAGTCCTCAATTTTACATTACATTGAACAAAAAAGCCACACCCGAAGGCATGGCTCTCTTGCTGTTGGATTATTTTGGCTATCAATCCACGTTATCGTGCAAATGGCGATTTGGCTTAACCGTTAAATCGCGTGCATTATTTGGGTCTTCTTCGCCAATGGTAATTTTACTTACCAATTGACTTTGGCTCGGTGGTGCGGCCTCTAAATTGATTCCTCTGCGCATGTAAGCAGGGATTTCAATGTCATTATCGAGCAGCGATTCCCGTTCCCTCCGGCCATTCTCCATGCGGGTATCGCGGAAAATTTGGGTCATTGGGTCTTCGTTCCATTCATCAGCGGATGGTTCGAACGCCTTGGGTGATACATTGATGGGGTTTAATCCCTCTGATTGGTCCCAATCACTATTTTGATGTACTGTTTTGCCTAACTCATCCTGTGAATCCTGATCAAACGCACTGGGAACAAGATTCACCACTGAAGGTTGTGCGGGTGGTGTATTGAACAAGTTGGGTTGAACCACCTTGCTTGTAGTTTGCTGGTTTACACCATTAGGATTGGCATTTTGTCCGTAAGGACTGTTGTTTCCCTGATAACCCATGCCGTTGTTACTTGCTGGCGGATTCTGGTTATAGGGATTGTGCGCGATGACAGGTTGCGGTGCTGCTTGGGTTTGTGGCACAGTGGATTCAAACTGTGTTTTTACCTCAAAACCCGTGGCGATAACCGTGATGGCAATTTCTTCGCCCAAGCTCTCGTCTTTGGTGATACCCATTTTTAGGTGGGCAGTATGTCCCGCTTCCTCTTGCAAGAACTTTTTCACTTTGGAAATTTCGCTCATGACGGGCTCTTTGTGTCCGAAAGCAAAATTCACCAACAAATGCTGGGCACCGCGGATTCGGGTGTTGTCGAGCAGCGGACTGTCCAAAGCCATTCTTACGGCGTTTTCAGCACGGTTTTCGCCCGTTGCAAAACCTGTTCCCATGATGGCCCTGCCGCTATCCCTCATGGCCGTTTGCACATCCATGAAGTCCACGTTGATTTGTCCGGGCTTGGTGATGATTTCAGCGATTCCTTTGGCTGCGGTGCACAAAATGTCATCGGCCTTGGAGAAAGCTTGTGTAATGGTTAAATCGCCGTACATATCCACGATGCGATCGTTGCAGATTGTCAAAAGTGCATCGACGTGCGGACGCAATTTTTCCAGGCCTTCATTGGCCTGTCCGATTCGCTGCGGTCCTTCATCCTCGAAGGGTAGGGTTACGATGCCCACGGTGAGGATGCTGAGTTCCTTGGCGATTTTCGCAATCACAGGAGCGGCACCTGTTCCGGTTCCACCACCCATGCCTGCGGTGATAAAAATCATTTTGGTGTTATCCTCCATGATCTGTCGGATTTGCTGCATGTTTTCCATGGCGGCCTTTTCACCCATATCGGGCATCGAGCCTGCACCCAAACCTTCGGTGAGCTGAGCGCCCAATTGAAGTCGGTTTGGAATGGGACTACTATGCAAAGCCTGTAAATCGGTATTGCAGATATAAAAGTCAACGCCTTCAATGCCATGACGGAACATGTGGTTAACGGCATTGCTACCGCCTCCACCGACACCGATCACTTTGATGAGGTTGCCCCTTCGCGAATTGACTGCGGGTTCAAATACTGACATGGTCTATTTCAATTATCCGTCTTACTCGTGAAAATCTTCTCCCTCTTTCATCCAGTCGTTGATTCCTTTCAGCAGGCCGTTTTTGCCTCCCAACCAAGATCCGGTGAAAATACCAAAGCCACCTTTTTTGCCTTCGGGTGTGTCGCTGATATCCATTTGGGTTGAACTCAATGGTACTTCTGCATCGACCTCATCCAAAAAAGGATCGCTCACGCGTGCATCCAAGAGCTCCTCTTTGTTGATGATTTCATTGTTGAATTCCAAGTGCTGGTGTTTTTGGGCCAATTCGAAGCCTTTCAACACCAATCCAATGCTGGTTGCGTACATGGGATTGCGCACTTCGTCTATCATACCCTTGCCCAAACGCTGACCAGGAGAACCAATATGTACCTCCAATCCAATGAAATAATTGAACAGTTGGGTGATGTCTTTCATCGATGATCCACCGCCAGTGAGCACGATGCCGCCGGCCAGTTTGTTGCGAATACCCGATACCACGATTTCAAAATCTACCTTTTGGATGATGTCTTCCAAACGGGCACGAATCACCTGAGAGATGGCGTACAATGAAATTTCTTTGGGTGTACGACCTGGCAAACCAGGCACCACAACCACTTCGTTTTTCATCGCTTCGGTGGGGTAGCAGCTACCATAATTCACCTTGACGAATTCGGCTTGGTCTTTCAAAATGCCGAAAGCCTCTTGCAAATCTTTGGTGATGCGATCGCCACCTATTGGGATGATGGCGGTATGACGGATAGCCCCGTCGTCGAAAATACAAATGTCGGTTGTTCCACCACCGATGTCGACCAACGCCACACCCGCTTCCATTTCTGGTTCGCTCAATACAGCGGCTGCAGATGCAACGGGCTCTACGATAAGGTCGGCGATTTCGAGGCCGGCGCGACGTACAGCCATAAAAATGGTTTTGGCGGCAGAGGTTTCTCCGGTGATGATGTGGTAATTGCATTCTACGCGAACGCCCACACGTCCTACAGGATCTTTGATCCCCTCTTCACCGTCGATGCGATACTCTTGCGGAAGCACATGGAGGATTTCCAGACCGGGCGATAATGCCAAGTTTTCCATTTCTGCTTCCAGCTTGTTGAGTTCGTCTTCGGTGATTTCAACATCCCACTGCTTGCGGCTGAGGGTTCCGCGGTGTTGCAAGCTCTTGATGTGATGTCCTGCAATACCCACAAAAACCGTCTTGATGTTGACCTGACTTTGTTTGATGGCCTCTTCCACGGCCGTTTGGATGGCGGTGACGGCTTTGGCCACGTTGGCGACCATTCCGCGAGAAACGCCACCTTGACTTGGGGCTTTGCCCATGCCCAAAACGTTGATTTTGCCGTTTTCAGCCATTTGACCCACAATCGCACACACCTTGGTGGTTCCGATGTCGAGTCCTACGATGATATTGTTATTGATAGCCATATTTTTTTGTAATTGTACTTGGGTTGATGTTATTGTTTTCTGGGTGAGTTTTGACTGTTGCTTTTATTGGACTTTTCTTCTGCTTTTTGTACACTTTCTTGACCACTGCGCGTTCCCACCACTTGATTTAGGTTGGAAATGTCTACGCTTTTATAGCGATCCCAGCCCGTGCTTTTGAGGCCTTGATCGTAGAAAAGACGGAGGTTCCCGAACTTTTCGGGTAGGTTGGCGCCGTTGCCTACAACAATGCTATGTTTTCCAACGCGGGGAATCAAAACCACGTCGTTGTAATTATCTACATACAATTGTTGAAACTGCATGTTCCACAGGGAATCAGCCGCGATGAACTTGGCGACTGCCAGCAGGTTTCGGGCAGTTTCGCCTCCGATGATTTTACCGGACGACATCACATTGCGGATGTTGCCATTGGCCACCAGTACATCGCAGAATTTTGGGGTTGAGTTGGGAATCATGACCCCTTGGGTATCGAGGTAGAATTCTTCGCCGCGTAAATTTTGCACCAAAACGATGGGGGTGCGCTCTTCGATTTTAACTTTTAACACACCATCCAGGGCGATGTAGACTTCTGCTTTCTTCACCGCAGGAATTTTGTTGAGGCGGGCCTCAAGTTTTTGGATGTTGATGTCGGCTGCACTTCTGCCGGTGGGGTTTCCGATGACGGATTGAATGGAATCGCCCAAGATGTTGTTGTTGAGGAAAATGGCTTTCCCTTCGGGCAGGATGGTGATTTCCATGGTTTCCACCAATCGGTTTTTCGCCGTTTTGGAAATGGAAGACCAGAATATGGCCAATGCCACCAGCAATACCAGTAGCAGGGCGACCATCCATTGGCGTCGATTAATTGCGGGTTTCCAGTTCATGGTAGAGGTTTTGAATGGGTTGAACAATGCGGTCTATGTCGCCAGCGCCCAAGATGAGCAATACCTCGGCGGGGTTGTTGGAAAGCTGATCGATGATGGTATGGGGACTAACCAGCGATTTATTGGGGTTGTTGATGAGGCTGAGCAGCCAAGTGCTGTTTACTCCGGGTATGGGGAGTTCGCGTGCGGGATAGATTTCCATCAAGTAGATGTGGTCAAGGGCTGAAAGACTGTCTGCGAATCCCTGTGCAAAGTCTTGGGTTCTGCTGAACAGGTGGGGTTGGAATACGCCGCTGATTTTCTTGTTTGGATAAAGGGTTTTCACCGATCCGATGATGGCGTTGAGCTCTTCGGGGTGATGGGCATAATCGTCGATCACCACGTAATGGCGCGTTTTGTGGATGTATTCAAACCTGCGTTTAGCGCCTTTGAATGTGGCGATGCCTTGCTG
>SXYY01000041.1 GCA_005788145.1 Bacteroidota bacterium | reverse complement strand
GCCGCATTCGCGGCCGCCCTCCTTGTGTTGAAATGGGATTGCGCAACGCGCAAAACCTTATCTTACCGAAACCAGTTCGGTATCGAAAATCAGTGTGGCATTGGGGGGAATCACGCCACCTGCACCGCGCTTTCCGTAGCCCAAATGCGATGGGATGATCAATTTGTATTTCGCACCTTCACTCATCAGGGCAATGCCTTCATCCCATCCTGGGATTACTTGACCAGCACCCAATTTGAATTCAATGGGCTGTCCGCGCTTGAATGAATTGTCGAATTCTTGTCCGTTATCCAATTTACCGGCATAATGCACAGCAACAGTTTTACCCGCTACTGCCTGAGTACCGGTACCCGCTTGTTCTACCACATACCACAAACCTGATTTGGTTCTTTGGGCGGTGGGGTAGTTGGTTTTTACCCATGATTCAAATCCGGCTGATGCCGCTTTGATGGCCTCTTCGGCGCGCGCAGCCGCGCCAGCCTTCAATTTCTTGAATGCTTCGTCGTTGGCTTCAAACGCTTTGGCATCCTTGCCCTTGCGGATGATTTTTACGCTGGTAATGACATCGTCTTGTCTGATGGCATTTACCACATCTTGACCCGTAATCACTTTGCCAAAAACGGTGTGTGCACCATCCAACCAAGGCGTAGCAACATGCGTAATAAAGAACTGTGATCCGTTTGTTCCGGGACCAGCGTTGGCCATGGACAAGACGCCCGGACCTACGTGCTTCAACGTAGAAACGAATTCATCATCGAACTGATATCCTGGACCGCCAGAACCATTGCCTGCTGGGTCTCCACCTTGGATCATGAAATTGTCAATCACGCGGTGAAACTTCAATCCATCGTAGAAGGGGGTGCCGAGGGGCTTGGCATTGTTGGTGATTTTGCCTTCAGCCAATCCCACGAAGTTGCAAACAGTGAGGGGGGTTTCTTTGTAGTGTAGTTGCAATAGGATGGTGCCTTTGTTGGTTTCCATTGAGGCATAGAGGCCATCCGCCAATGCGGGCTCTCCATCGAGTTCTAAATGCTGGTTATCCATGGTTAATTTGTTTGTATGATTGAAGCACGAAGCGAAGCTGAGGGCGCTTACTGTCATCGCAGCGAAAGAAAGTAATGTCTGTTTCATGTGTTTTTTATTAATTCTCGGGTTTTCTTTGGCAATTTCTGTACCACAATGTCATAACTGTGATCAACGAGTTCAGCGACCATCGTTTGTGGCAGTCCGTCTAATTGAACACTGTTCCAATGTGTTTTGTTCATGTGGAACGCCCCAGTGATTTGCGGATGCGATTCTCTCAGCGCAATTGCCCGTTCGGGATCGCATTTCAGTGCGATTTGTTCGAATATTTCAATGTCGCCCAAACAGAACATTTTGCCAGCCACCTTCCAAACCATCGTGGTTTCGTCAAATGGGAATTCTGCCGTTACCAAAGGTTTTGATTCGCAGTATTCGCTGATCCAAGTGAACTGTTCCATATTGTGGGAAAATCGGATGCCACAAATCTAACACAGGCTGTTAATTTTGAAAAAAATTAATTTCATGAAACGCCATTTCGTATTCTCTGTTCTTCTTGCGTTTGCCGGAATGTCTGTGGCCCAAACTGCGAAAGAGAAATCTTTGTCCAAAACGGGCCAAGGCCGCGAGGAGTTGGCGCAAGATATTGCCCTTGTGAAATCGATGTCAGCCCCAGCCGACAAATCGAGTTCTGGCAAGTCGGGCTTGATCGCTGAGCCCGTGCGCAAAATCTTGGCTTCTGCTTTGGAAATGCGCACTGGAATTGCCTACGCGCCGGTAAAACAAGGCAAAGAAACCGTGGGAATGGCCCCCTTTTCTGGAATCGCGCTGGTGATGTGGCCTAACAACCGGGTATACACCGAGCAAGGGTACCTCAACGGTCTAAAACATGGCAAATACCAAGAAAACACAGAAAAAGGCACATTTGTGGCCAGTGAAACCTGGGCCAATGGGAAGAAAAACGGACCATTTCAATACGCCGATGAAAAAACGGGTATTGTTGTGGCTGTGGGCGAATTCCTCGAGGATAGCTTGCACAATACAGTCAAAGGCTTCTACATGAATGGGGTAACCCAATACGTAAAACACTACAATCGCGGTGTGCGCAACGGGGAAGCCATTAGCTATTTCGACAACGGCAGAACAGAACAAATTGCCACGTTCGTGAATGATGTGCCCCACGGTGCGGTCATTGCCTTCTATGCTGATTCCATACTTCGCTACATCAAGGAGTACAACATGGGTGTTCCGAACGGTCGATTTTATCTTTTTCATCGCAACGGGTGTGCCGCCAGTGAAGATTATTATAAAAACGGCGAGCACGACAGTATTTCGCGGGTTTGGGATGTGGTAAGTTGCAATCTCATTTCCGAGTCCTCGTGGCGTAATGGCAAGAAAAACGGAACTTTCATTCAATACAATGCCTTTGGCGATACGCTGCGCATCGAAAACTATTTCAATGGTATTTTGGAAGGTCGATTTGCGGATATCAGAGAAGTCCCCAACGACGTGACAAAGCGGGTTAAGTTGCACGTTGAATCGGAGGGGTATTACCGGGATGGCCTGAAATTTGGCCCATGGAAGCATGGAATGGTGAGTCACTATCAACAACGGGAGGGAACCTACGATGATGATGGTGTGATGGTCGGAGATTGGATGTTTTACGACAACAAAGGGCTGCCTTTGTTAAAACAGACCTACGATATCGAAGGCAATTTGTTGAAGGAGAAATACATCAAAGTTAAAAAGAAGTAATTCGTGGCTGAGAAAATAGAACCGTTTGTAATGGGTTTGACCGGACTGTCTGGTGCGGGTAAGACCTATTATGTGGATGCCTTGAAAGCGGCATTGGGTCAGAGCGTAACTGTGGTCGGGTTTGATGATTACTACAAGCCCCTCGAAATGCAGCACATCGATGAGCATGGTGAGGCCAATTACGATTTGCCGTCGGCGTTGTTTTCAGAGCGATTTCACGAGGATTTGCTCCACTTGTTGTCATACAAACCTGTGTTGATCAAGAAGTACCAATTTGAAAATTACGATGCGCCGGAGCAGACAGAAATTGTGAATCCTGCGCCAATTTTATTGGTTGAAGGACTGTTTGTGATGGATTACGAAGCCGTGGATTCGCTCTTGAATTACCGAATTTTTGTCGATTGTGACATGGAATTGTGTTTTAATCGTCGAATCGAGCGGGATATTCGAGAACGGGGTATACCGTTGAAGCGCAGTCTACACCAATGGGAGCACCATGTGATGCCGGCCTATAACAACCACATTTTGCCACACCGCGAACGCTGCGATTTGGTGATACAAAACAATGGTCCGGCCGATGAAAACATCGCCACCATCATGGAGCACATTCGCACCCACGCCCATCCTTCTGTGTTGGCCGCACTTTAATTGATTTCAACAATTTCGGAGCCCTTGAGTTGGGTGTCGTAAATCGCGAAGGTCGCCGGACCCATGATCCCACCCACTTCACCGGGATTGATCAACAAAGCGTTGCCAAATTTTTGACGATGCACTTTGTGTGAATGACCAAAGCAGACCACATCGTACCAACCCGTTTTAACCATCGCCTTTGCGTAAAAATGGTAATGGGTGGCGCCGAAACGAACGCCATCAATGTGTAACAAACAATCTTCGTCACCAATGTATTCTCCATACAATTTGATGTTGGGGAATTGTGCCGCAATTTGGGTGAGTTTGAAGCGATCACCATCGTTGTTGCCCCATACTGCATGAATTTCCAGTCCGGTGGCCCCGAATTGTTTCATCACGAAGGGTGCACAAAAATCGCCACAACAAATCACGGTTTTGATTCCACGAGCGATGAGTTGATCGGTCACTTTTTGCAGATTTTTAAGATTGTCGTGTATGTCAGACAGAATGGCAATTTCCATGGATTTGTGCGTTAAAATTTGGGTCGAAGTTACTGAAAGGGTGTTAACTTTGTGTAGAATTATGGCAATCATCATCACAGAAGAGTGTATAAACTGCGGGGCTTGTGAGCCCGAATGTCCGAATAACGCCATCTACGAAGCCGGTGTAGAATGGGCAATCGCCGATGGAACGGAAGTTACGGGCGAGTTTTTATTGGCCAACGGTCAAATGGTTGATGTAAATCAAAAATTTGCACCGGTGAGTCAAGAAGTCTATTTCATTGTGCCCGACAAATGCACTGAATGCACTGGGTTTCATGAGGAGCCGCAGTGTGCTGCTGTATGTCCGGTAGATTGCTGTGTTCCTGATCCCGACCACGAAGAGAGTGTGGAGGTGTTGTTGGATCGCAAAGAGCGTTTGCATTTGTAAATATGAATCAGCGAATTTGCCTTCAATCTTGGGCTCCTTTGAGATCCATTGGTCATTCAAAGGGCGAGATGGTGAGTTCGTTGTTGTTTGGTGAAACTTGCACGGTATTGGCTTCCGAAGGGGAGTGGCTGCACGTAAGGGTTGATTATGATGGGTACATGGGTTGGATTCCGGAATTGTATCTGGGCGATGCGCGATCTCATCAGGCCCATTCTTGGCGAGTGGTTCGTGAATTGGGGGCTTACTTTTTGGGAGAGGATGGCGATGTAATTGCATTGTCGCCAGGTTCCAAAATTCCGGGTGAGCGCGTTGTTGTCGAGGGCAGGACCTACTATTATCGATCGGGAAAATACCTGGTGGCCGGAGCCGCGGCAGCGGCGAAGGCCTTTTTGAATACCCCCTACCTTTGGGGTGGGCGCTCCATTTGGGGAATTGATTGCAGTGGCTTGGTGCAAGCCGTGGGTCAGGTGATGGATATCGTGATGCCGAGAGATGCCTATCAGCAAGCGGCAGAAGGACAGCCATGCATGTGGGATCAACGGAGGCCAGGTGTATTGGCATATTTTTCCAACGCCGATGGGAAAGTGGTTCATGTTGGCATTTTGTTGGATGATGATCGAATCATTCACGCCTACGGAAAAGTTCGCATCGATCAATTAACCCCACAAGGAATTGTGAATGCGGTTTCCGGAGAACTCACCCATAAATTGAGCGGGTTGCGATTGTGGCCTCAAAACATGCTATGAGATATTTGGCAAATATCGATGTGTTGGGAAGGCTGTCGAGAATTGCAGTCATCTTGTTTATGTTCCTGTTTACGGGATCGAACCATGCCCAGACATCGTATGTGAAACCCAAAGCCGCGATTCCAGGTTATTCGCTGTATGTGGAAGTGACAACGCCAGCCGACCTTGATTACATCTCTACCCACCTTTCAGCGTTTGCTCAAACCTTGCGTATTCGCGTGGCTGCAGATGTTGATGTGGCCCGTGTGGCACAAGTCCTAGGGAAACTTGATAATCTGGAGGAAGCTGTGTTGCAGCGCTTTCAAGGAGTGCTCTCCGATGAGGATTTGTCGCAATTGGAATGGTTGCACAGTTTGGTGTTGTACGTGCCTGATGGCAAAGAAGATGCCTTGTTGATGAACAAGAATTGGTCGCTCATTCCCGGTGTAACCTTGGTGTTTCAAACCGTGCCTGATGATTATTCGTTTTTCAAAGAATGGACGGCCTGTAAGCGCATTGGTCTGGTTGCGCCTTATAATCAAAAGGAAGCAGGATGGGCGGTTGATGCTGTAAAGACCTATTTGCCCTCGGTGGAGGAATTGGGTTTATCCCTTGATCGATTGTATCATTTGCCCCTTGCTGTTAAATCGCTGATGAAATTGAAGCGGCTGTTACTGATCGACAATGCCTCTTGGATGATGGAAAAAGACATCTCTCTGTTGGGTGATATGTCGATTCAAGTGGGGTTTTATGAAAATCGTCGCGTAATGACCAAGCGCAATGGTGCAACTGAGGAGCAGAGTGTCATACACCCCATTTCTTTGCATTATCTCAGCAGCGATCCCAATCTTCTCTCTGCGGAACAACGGTTTTTGGCAGCCTATTTCCCTGTGGTGGTAGCGGCCGACCAAGGCGATGCCGTAGGTGACCCAAGTGCAGAAAAATACAATGATTTTGCCATGTCGGTGCCCCTTTCAGCGTTGCAGGGGCGTTCTCGGTTCCCTAAACCAATCACTGAGCCATTGTTGCAAGATTTTGCCGATGGTTGGTATGAGTTTGAGGGCAGCAACAATGAAGATCGCTTATATGCAGCCGATGGTACGGTGGTTGTGATGGTGCCAAAAGGATGCATGACCAATTCGGAGGGACAAGATTGGTTGGGTTCTTATCAATTGAGGATAAAGGTGATGAACGATGCGCAGCGACAGTTGGCGTATGCGCCACCCTTGACTTTGGATAGTGCGGGGCAGCGATTCGTCTTGTCGGCCCCTTTGGTGTTGGATATTGAGGCATTTTCAGGGAGAGAAGTGTTGAAAATCAAAGACGGATATTTCATTGAAGTGCGATTTGCTGGCGCGCCGGATTACAATGCCCGTTTTTACGCTTGGGATGCGAAACAACATAAGTGGCGTAATTTCTATGATTACGACTACGATTTCCCGGACGAGAACAAAGCAGCCATTGATTTTTATCAATTTTATTCTGGTCGGAAAACCGCTACGGTCTTAACCACTGTAAACCGTGTTGGGTTGTCTGAGAGAATCAATACCCAGGGATACAACTATTTGCTGAATCCCGATGAGAGCAAACAGGCATTGGCCAAGTTCTCCGAGTTTTATGTGGCTCGTATGGGCGATAAAGCGCAGAATGAGCAACAGTTCGTTTTAAGGAGGGGGAGAAGTATCGTGGGGGTGCGCAAATTCCAGGGAAAAGAAGCCACTGAAAAAGGGGTATTCGAGATGGTGGTTTATGACAAAACGGAATTGTTGTTTCCAGAATTGAAACCCTTGCGCGATTATCCATTGGCTTTTAAGTCGCAGTGGGATCGGAAAGCGGTGATGGACGAATTTTTCCGGTTACACAAATTCTGGGATGTGGATTTTTATCAGTCGGGAAACCAGGTGGTATTACTGCTGAGAAGCGCTGAGGGATTGTGGCAGATAGAATTGTTGCAGCCCAAAACACGATGGGCGAGCAATCCCAAAAAGGCCAGCCGCGAGCAAGTGAAATTTGAGAAGTTTATCCGACAGGTGATGGCCTTGAAAGCACAAAAGAACCATGCGTTTGAGGTGTATCAAAACCAACAATGGCAAAAAGAATATCAAAGAACCGCTGCTGTAGCCTTGGATGCAGCGGGACTGCCCAAAGGAATGGTTCGGAATGACTTTAAAATTCGCAGTTTGGGCAGATTTGCATGGGCATCGCCCCAAGCACCAGATTCTCTGTTGAGCATCAATGTGGTGATTGCAGATCAGGGACAAGCCCCAATCGATGTAACGCAGTGGGTGATGGGACTGAAAAAACCAGATTGTGTTCAGGTGTTCACGGTAGAGTCTTTGGGTGGGATCGGGTCAATACAAACGCGGGAGTTTGCCTTGTCATTAGACCCTTCACGGGTTACGTTTTTTGCGGCCAAAGACACGGAGGGCAGAATATACAGTTTGTCCGGCGATGCCTTTCGGAAACTAGAAGTCAAGACAAATAGCTTGATGTACTTGCCCTTGAATCAAGCACCTGAGCAACAATACAACGATGAATCGCTCCGTGTTTTGTTGAATCTGCCCAAAAAGAAAATCGCTCCATGAGTCCAACTTTGATATTGACTGCTCTTGCCCTATACTTCTTTATGTTGTTGGCGGTGGGATATGTAACCGGACGAAAAGCCAACGAAGATGGGTATTTCGTAGGCAACAAACAGAGTTTGTGGTGGATGGTGGCCCTGGGAATGTTGAGCGATAGCATGAGTGGGGTATCGTTCATTTCAGTGCCCGGCGCTGTGAATGTGGCCCATTGGAGTTACATGCAGGTGGTATTTGGATATGTGGCCGGTTATTTGGTTATCGCATACGTGCTGTTGCCGCTGTATTACAAGGAAAATCTCACATCCATTTACACCTATTTGGGTACGCGTTTGGGGGTTGAACATCAGCGTGTTGGGGCTTCTTTTTTTGTGGTTTCGCGCTTGTTGGGCAGTGCGGCGAGGTTGTTTTTAACCGTAGCCATTCTTCAAACCTATCTATTTGGTCCGATGGGTGTGCCCTTCTTTATATCAGTGATTGTGATCATCCTATTGATCTTGGCCTATACCATGAAAGGTGGGATTAAAACGCTGGTGGTAACGGATGCTCTGCAAAGTGTATTTCTCATTGGCGGCGTGTTGATCTGCGTTGTTGCGCTGGCCGATGGGTTGGAATGGATTAGTTTTTGGCAAAAAGGGGTGGGAGAATCGCCCTGGAATCGAATAATGTCGTCTGAAATGAGCGATGTGTTTGTTTGGGATGCCAATAGTAAGTTGAATTTCTGGAAGCAGTTTTTGGGCGGTGCCGCGATGTGTATCGCCATGACGGGCCTCGATCAGAACATGATGCAAAAGAACTTGAGCTGTAAGTCGCTCAAAGATGCCCAAAAAAACATGGTGACCACAGGGTTTGTGGTGCTGATAGTGAATGTGTTCTTTCTGAGTTTGGGGGTGATGATGCATGCCTACTTGAGCAAGTATCAATTAGAAATTCCGATGTTGAATGGTAAGCCCAGCACCGATGGGATCTTCCCGATGTTGGCGTTGGGAGGTAATTTATCACTCTTTGGTGTGAGTTGGTTGGTGCAGTTTGCTTTTATGTTGGGTTTGAGTGCGGCGACTTTCAGCAGCGCAGACAGTGTGCTAACAACTTTAACGACCAGTGTGTATCACGATTTCTTGGGATTGGGCGATGAGAGGGTTGGGTATGATGAAAAACGCAAGAAGCGGGTGCGACAAATGTTGCATTTTGGGTTTGCGGTGGCCCTGTTTTTTTGTATCCTGCTGTTTTATTGGTTGAACGAGAGCTCGCTGATTGACACGGTGTTGATGGTGGCTACCTATACTTACGGACCGTTGGTTGCCTTGTTCGCTGTTGGGATTTATACTCGATGGTCGCCCAAAGGTTGGTCTGTGGTTGTATGGTGTATTTTATCGCCTTTGATTACATATTTTTTGAAGTTGAGCGATGCGGCAGGTGTGTGGTTGGAAGGCAAAGACAT
>SXYY01000009.1 GCA_005788145.1 Bacteroidota bacterium | reverse complement strand
GGTGATGTTTATCGTCGCTTTGGTCGTGTACACCCTCACTTTGGAACAGAGTGTCAGTCTGTGGGACTGTGGTGAATTCGCCAGTGCCGCATACAAGTTGCAAGTGGTTCACCCTCCTGGGGCGCCTTTGTTTTTGATGATAGGTCGATTGTTCTCCTTGATGGCATCCTCGCCAGAAATGGTGGGCTTTTGGATCAACATGTTGAGTGCGGTTGCCAGTGCGGGTACGGTGATGTTCACATTCTGGATCACAACCTACTTCGCTGAGCGCATGGTGGATGATGCCAATGAAAACAAAACGATGTTGGTGTTGGGTGCGGGCGCGGTAGCGGCGTTGACCAATACGTTTATCGACAGTTTCTGGTTCAGTGCTGTTGAATCTGAAGTATATGCGTTGAGTTCTTTCTTTACGGCGCTTTCGTTTTGGGCAGTGTTACGTTGGTGGAAATCTGCCGATGATGTTACTGCGGATCGTTGGATGGTGTTTATCGCCTTCATGATTGGTTTGGCGTTGGGTACGCACATGTTGAACTTGCTGGTTATTCCAACCGTTTGTTTGGCGTATTATTTCAGAAAATACCCTGTTACCCGCAACGGCATTATTTTGGCGTTGGGTGCATCGGGCTTGGCTCTGGCCTTTGTGATGAAGATTGTTTACCCCGGTATTCCTTGGTTGTTGGCAACCATGGATCGCATGTTTGTGAATGATTTCGGACAGGGCTTTTACAGTGGTTCTATTGCCGCAGTGGTGTTGATTATTGGTTTGGCGGGTTACTTATTGTATTACACGCACAAGACAGGCAAACGCAACTGGAACGTAATCATCATGGCCGCATCGTTTGTGGTGTTGGGCTATTCCTCTTATGCGATGGTGATCATCCGTTCTATGGCCAACCCAGCCATCGACATGAACAATCCGGAAGATCCTTATAAGTTCTACGGTTACATTACCCGTGAACAGTATGGTGACCGTCCGTTGATGTATGGACCATATTTCAACGCGCCTGAGAGCGGATACAAAGTAATCGGTAAGAAACGTTTCAAGGGAAAAGATCGCTATGAAGATGGCGGCGACAATTTCGACTATACGTATCCAGATGAGTACATGACCTTGTTCCCTCGCATGGGCAAGAGCAACAAGCCCAACGATGCTCGTGGATTCCGCGATTATGGTGGAATGACCGACGTACAAAATCGCATCGACGAATTGCAGGGAATGGGACAGCAGCGTGCTTTGACCGAAGAGGAACAGCAGGAGCTGCAATATTTGAATTATCAAAAACCGACATTTGGGAATAACTTGAGTTATTTCTTCGGCTATCAGTTGCGCTACATGTATCTGCGTTATTTCATGTGGAATTTCGTGGGCCGATTTAATGATCAGCAAGCCGTGATGGGCAATACCCGTTTCGACGGTAACTGGTACAGTGGTATTCCATTTGTGGATCGTTTTGTGATTGGTCCGAGCGAGGGAATGCCCGACTATTACAAAAACCAAAAGGCCAAAAATCCCTACTATTTCTTGCCTCTGTTGTTGGGAATTTTGGGTTTGTTGATGCACATGAAGAAGCAGAAATATGACTTCTGGTTAGTGATGACGTTGTTCCTCTTTACCGGGGTTTTGATCAACGTATACATGAACCAGCCCCCATACGAGCCCCGCGAGCGTGATTATGCCTTGGTGGGTTCTTTTCAGACCTTCTGTATTTGGGTGGGTTTGGGTGTGTTGGCTGTGGCCGAAATGCTTCAACGCAAGTTTGGCAAAAAGAGTGCGATGATTGCTACATTGGCATCGGTGTTATTGGTGCCGGTGAATATGGGCTATCGCAACTGGGATGACCACGATCGGAGTGGTAGAACCATTGGTATTGACATGGCAAAGAACTTCTTGGAGAGCTTGGAGCCCAATGCCGTGTTGTTCTGTAATGGAGATAACGATACCTATCCTCTGTGGTATGCGCAAAACGTTGAGGGCATTCGCACAGACGTTCGAATCATCAACCAAAGTTTGTTGCCTACCGATTGGTATAGCAGTGTGTTGTTGGATAAGGTGTATGAGTCTGAGCCATTGCCTTTGAGTCTAACTAAAGAAGATTTGCAAACCGGAAGTTTTGAAGGTGGCATTGAAATTCAGTCGGAAGAGGGTAGTATGTCCCGTTTGGATGACGCTATTAAGCAGGTTTTGGAGGAGAACAAAAAAGGTGTGGATCGCAATTATTTCCGTGCCCGCAAGGTATGGTTCCCGGTGGATCGCAAATCTGTGATTGCCTCGGGTGTCGTTGGTGCCAAAGACACGGCTGAAGTGGTTGACCGCATTGAGTATAATTTGGGAGGATCTTACATTTCTAAGGGCGATTTGGTGTTCATGGATTTGATTACCCAGAATGCAAAAACCGGTTGGAAACGCCCGATTTATTTCACCAGCGTAAGTGGTTACGATTTCTTCGATGTAAACGATTACTTACAGTTGGAAGGTTTGGTTTACAAATTTGTGCCGATCAAAGGTGGCTCGAGCAGTCGTCAGCCACAGCGTGTTGCTGATTACAATATGTATAGCAACTTGGTGAAGAGCTACAAGTATTGTGGCATGAAAGAGAAGAAGAACTTCTTCCTTGATGACAAAGCGGCTTATGTACCTGGCGATTTGCAGCAGATGGCGATGTTGTTGGCCAAGACCTATTTGAATAAAATTAAGACGTACGAACAGTATCAAACACAGGTTGCCAAGGTAGGTGTTGCGGGTGCGCCCGTACCTGCTGGGTTCCGTTCTGTGGAGGACTACTTGGTTCGTGAAAAAGATTCGTTGGGTGTGTATCGCAGTCGTGCCAAAGAGGTGTTGAACCACATTTTGGTTGAGATTCCCGAAACTGTTATGCCGATGCGCAAGGAATACAAAGTGGATTACGGAATTACTTTGTTGGAACTGGGCGATGAGGCGGCAGCGAAGAAGGTGTTGGATCGTGCGGTAAAAGATTGTGTGCAATACGGAACGTATTTTGTGAAGTGGGAAGACCAAATGTTTGGTGCCCGCGAAGTACAAATGAGTCGCGATATATTGAAGAGCATTGTGGATGAATGTGACCGATTGGGCAAGAAGGATTGGGCCGCGGAGTATCGGGAACAAGCGGCGAAGGTTAACTAAAAGTGATTTTAAAAGGTCCCGCCGTTAGGCGGGACACTTGTTTATATGGAATTTAGAAAGAAAGAAAACGATGCGTTTGTGTACGGGATTCATCCCGTATTGGAAGCGTTGCAGTCGGGCAGAACGGTCGACAAAGTATGGTTGCAAGAGGGTGTGTTACAGGGACAATTGAAGGACTTGTTGCCTTTGTTGCGTACAAAGAATTTGATATGGAAACAGGTACCCACTGCCAAGTTGAATGCTTTGGTGAAGGGCAACCATCAAGGGGTGGTAATATCTGTGAGTTCTGTAGATTTTGCGGATTTGGATACGGTGGTTGCAAATGCATTTGAGGCGGGTGAAGATCCGTTTATTTTGATTTTGGACGGGGTAACGGATGTGCGGAATTTTGGTGCAATTGCCCGAACGGCAGCTTGTGCGGGTGTGCATGGAATTTTGGTTCCTGAGAAGGGTTCTGCGCCTTTGAGTGCGGATGCAGTGAGAACATCTGCTGGTGCATTGATGAAAATCCCAGTTTGTAGAACGCAGTCGTTGTACGGCAGTATCAAAATGCTGAAAAACTCTGGATTGAAGATTGTGGGTGCAACGGAAAAGACTTCCGAAGCCTTGTTCGATGCCGATATGAGCGGTCCGGTGGCCATTGTCATGGGAGATGAGGAAACGGGGTTGAGCACGAATACATGGAAATTGTGCGATGCCCACGTGAAGATTCCGCTGTCGGCCAATGGTGTAGGTTCATTGAACGTCTCGGTTGCGGCGGGTGTGATCACCTACGAAGTGGTAAGGCAGCGCAGCAAATAAATCGTTGTAGGATAATCAATTCCCGTAATTTTGCACTGATGCGCAACATTCAAATGGTTGACCTTCAAGGGCAATATGCCCGTTTGTCAGTGGAAATTGACGAGGCGATCAAGCGCGTATTGCTCGGTGCGGACTTTATCCAAGGCGGGGCGGTTCGCAGATTGGAGGACGCAATATCTGCACGCTATGAGGTAAAACATGTGATTGGTTGTGCCAATGGAACGGATGCTTTGCAGTTGGCATTCATGGCGTTGGATTTGCCTCCGGGTTCGGAGGTGATAACACCGGCGTTTTCTTATGCGGCACTAACGGAGGTACTGTTGTTGCTGGGTTTGAAACCGGTTTTTGCGGAAGTGGATGCCTCTACTTTTTTGATGGATGTGGCGGCGTTGGAGGGGTTGATCACAGAAAATACGAAGGCCATCGCACCGGTGCATTTGTACGGACAGATGGTGTCCATGGAGCCACTCATGGCATTGGCAAAAAGGCATAATTTGTATGTAGTAGAAGATGCGGCTCAGGCCATTGGATCACAATATTGTACACCCAATGAACATGGATTTGCCGGTACGATGGGACATATTGGTACCACTTCGTTTTTTCCCAGCAAGAATTTGGGTTGCTATGGCGATGGAGGAGCGATGTTCACCAATGACGACGCACTTGCAAAGAAATTGCGGCAGTTGGCAAATCACGGACAAACGGTCAAATACCAACATGATCTGGTGGGCATGAATTCGCGGTTGGATACCCTTCAAGCAGCCGTGTTGTTGGCTAAGTTGCCTCACTTGTTGGAATTTGAAAAGCAAAGACGTGCAGTAGCTGCTCGTTATGATGTGGCTTTGGCTGAAATATCGGGCCTTGAAGCGCCCCAAAGAACAATCGATAGTTCGCATGTTTTCCATCAGTATACTTTGAAATGCGAAAGTGAAGCAATGCGTAATGCGTTGAAAAAGCACTTAATGGATTGCGGAATCCCCTCCATGATTTATTATCCAATCCCCTTGCATCAGCAAACGGCCTACAAACAGGTTGTGAATCTGCCTGTTTCTGAAGACCTTTGTGGCCGTGTATTGAGTTTGCCGATATGTTCAGAACTCAGCGCGGAACAACAAGATTACATCATCAATAATATACGAAATTTTATCCAAAAATCCCAATAAATCGAATGAAAGTAGCAGTAGTAGGAACCGGTTATGTAGGTTTGGTCAGTGGAACTTGTTTTGCAGAAACAGGCAATGACGTGATCTGTGTTGACATTGATCAGCGCAAGGTGGACATGTTGTCTGGCGGACAGATTACCATCTTTGAACCCGGTTTGGAAATACTGTTCAAGCGCAACTTGAAAGAAGGTCGTTTGTCGTTCACCCCCCAGTTGGAGGAGGCGGTGAAAGATGCGCAGGTGATCTTTTTGGCGTTGCCAACCCCTCCGGGTGAGGGTGGTGCGGCCGACTTGAAATATGTATTGGGCGTGGCCGATCATTTGGGTAAAATCATGACCGATTATAAGGTGATCGTAGATAAGAGTACGGTTCCTGTCGGCACAGCAGATAAAGTCGAGGCGGCAATTCGCGCCAATTATGGTGGAGAATTTGACGTTGTGAGTAACCCCGAGTTCCTGCGTGAAGGTGTGGCGGTCGATGATTTCATGAAACCCGATCGCGTGGTGATTGGCGCCAAAAGCCAGCGTGCTTTTGACGTAATGGATGAATTGTATGCGCCTTATGTGCGTCAAGGAAATCCAGTGATGCACATGGACACACGCAGTGCCGAATTGACAAAATATGCGGCCAACAGTTTCTTGGCAACCAAGATTTCATTCATGAATGAAATTGCGCGTTTGTGCGAATTGCTGGGTGCGGATGTTGACATGGTGCGCAAAGGTGTAGGTAGCGATGATCGTATTGGAAAGCGCTTTTTGTTCCCAGGTATCGGTTATGGCGGAAGTTGTTTCCCAAAAGACGTTCAGGCATTGGTGCATAGTGCTGCTGAAGTCAATTATGACTTCAAGATTTTGAAGGCGGTGGAAGAGGTTAACTACGACCAAAAGAAGGCGTTGTTGCCAAAGATTGATGCACACTATGGTGATATCAGTGGTAAGACAGTAGCAATGTGGGGATTGGCCTTCAAACCCAACACCGATGATATTCGTGAAGCACCGGCTTTGGAGATGATTGATGCTTTGGTGTCGCGAGGAGCCAAGGTCCAGTGCTATGATCCAGAGGCGATGCCCAACGTTCAGCGCTTGATTGGAGACAAGGCGGTTTTCGCTGAGAAAATGTATAGCGCTTTGGAAGGGGCAGACTTTTTGGTGATTGCCACGGAATGGCCAGAATTTAGAACCCCTGATTTTGCAAAAATTGAGGCTTTGTTGAAAGAAAAGGTGATCTTCGACGGTAGAAACGTCTTTGAATTGGATACCGTTCGCAAGCACGGGTATACGTATTACAG
>SXYY01000040.1 GCA_005788145.1 Bacteroidota bacterium | reverse complement strand
TTGCTTTTCAAGCAACCATTTTTCCCCATCGGGGCCCCGGCCGTAGGCCGGGGGATCCAGCAGAATCCCGTGATACGTTCTCCCCCTGCGCACCTCGCGCTGCACAAATTTGAACGCGTCCTCCACAACCCACCGTATCCCGTTCAATCCACTCTCCTCCATGTTTTCCCGACTCCAAGAAACAACCTGCTTTACGCTATCTACATGCGTAACCTCGGCACCCGCAGCACAAGCCGCCAACGAAGCACCTCCCGTATACGCAAACAAATTCAAAACCCGGGGCTTCTCCCCCACATTCAACGCCTTCACCTTTTCGTAAATCCAATCCCAATTTGCCGCCTGCTCCGGGAACAATCCCACGTGCTTGAACGACGTCAATCCCAGACGGAATTTCAACATCAATCCACCCTGCTTGTATTGGATCCACCAGCGATCGGCCATTCCAGGCTTCAAATACCACTGACCCTTCTCCGCATCCGCCCCTGCGGCCTTCACAAAACTCGCATGCGCCAATTTTTGCCACTCCTTCTCCCCCAACCGCTTATCCCAAATGGCCTGTGGCTCCGGCCTGCGCAAAATCCACTTCCCAAATCGCTCCAGTTTTTCAAAACCGCCCACATCGATCAATTCGTAATCTTGCCAGGCGGTCGGACAAATGCGCTGTGTCATAGCAAATTCAGTTGTGGAGAGCCATCTCCGCCCAAAATCACGGTACCGTCACCACCGCCGTTCACCTCGCCGCCATCGTGACCGTCATCCCCATCGTTTCCACCCTCATCCTCGCGATCCTCATCGTCTAGCTCCTGGTATTCCGATGCGATGGTCTTGCGCTCCACCACAGGAGGTTCGCCCACTTTATCGCTCTTAAGTACCACCTTCTTCACTTTATCCTGACTCAATCGATTGCCCAACACCTTCCAACCCTTCACGTCCATAAACTCATCCAAAACAATCATTTCCACCACTTTCTCCCCGCTCTTTTTCTCCGTGGTGATCTCTACCTCCGCCATCAAACTGGTCGAGGCTACCGTCAACTCAGACCCCTTCTCCTCTCCAATGAATGGGAATTTCTTACCCATCGTAAGGGTTTCGATCAAGAACCGCTTCACATAGTGCAACTTCGACTTGCCCTCCAAGTAAATCACCTGAATTACCTGCTCAGCAAAATACTTCTGGATAAAATAGACTGTGTCGGGCTCAAAGCGATTGATCAATTCGTAGTTCGCTAGCTCGTAATGGCCATCCTTGTATATCACCAACACCTTGTCATCGCCCTCAAACTCGCCCAAGAATTGTCCTTTGGCGTCGCCATTCAATCGGCCAGTCATATCATCCCACCAAATTTTCACGCCCCCCAGGGTTGACCCGCCTTTTTCTTTCAAATCCACGCGCTTGATGGGGTACTTGGTGATTTGATTTCCACGGGCGCTCTTTCCTTTAATCGCCAACTTGGAGAAATCGTATTCGATGCTCTTGATGCGGGCATTGGCCATGGCACTCAAATGCAAAGTCACCTTCTCCGCTTCGCCATTGGGGTTGGCAGAGAAATACAGGATGTTCGACTTCGGATGATCGCTAGAGAACACGTATTCTTTTTCACGAATCAAACCCGTAGCATTGAAACGCTTGGCCATTACTTTTTTGGCTTCACCATCCCAATACACCACGTTGTAGGTGGTTCGCTCATCGTTCTTGCGCCACACATCTACGTGAATCAAGTCTTTACCGTAGAAATATTTATCGGTTACCTTGGCGATGCTGTACTTTCCATCCTCCCTTAAGGCGATGATATCATCGATATCCGAACAATCGCAGATAAACTCCTCCTTCTTCAAACTGGTACCCACAAAACCCTCTTTGAGGTTGGCATACAATTTCACATTGGCCACCGCCACCACATTTGCCTCGATGGTATCAAACGCCCGAATCTCCGTTTTGCGTTCCTTGCCCGCACCATACTTCTTAATCAAGCGCTTGTAGTAATCCACCGCGTAATCCACCAGATTCTCCAAGTGATTCTTGACCTCAGCGATGTCGTCTTCCAAACCCTTGATGTATTCGTCGGCCTTGAAACTATCGAACTTCGATATCCGCTTGATCTTAATTTCTGTCAACCGCACGATATCGTCTTGCACAATTTCCCTGCGGAACAAATTCTTATACGGCTCCAGCCCTTTTTCAATGGCCGTCAACACCGCATCCCAGGTCTCACACTCTTCAATGTCTCGGTAAATTCTCTTCTCAATGAATATCTTCTCAAGCGATGAAAAATGCCACTTGTTTTCCAACTCTCCCAACTCAATTTCCAACTCACTACGAAGCAAGTCGAGGGTGTTTTGGGTGCAAGCCTTTAGGATGTCGTTCACGCCCATGAACTTGGGTCGGTCTTCGTGAATCACACAGGCCAAGGGCGAAATGCTCACTTCACAATCAGTAAAGGCATACAAGGCATTGATGGCGAGATCTGGACTGATTCCCGGCGCCAATTGCACCTCAATTTCTACGTCTTTGGCGGTATTATCGATGACCTTTTTAACCTTTATCTTACCATTATCGCTGGCCTTGATGATGCTTTCAATTAGCGATCCGGTGGTGGTTCCAAAGGGAATTTCCTTGATGAGCAGGGTGGATTTGTCTTTCTCCTCGATTTTTGAACGAACCCGTATCCGCGACCCCTTTCTACCCTCATTGTACATTGAAAAATCCGCGTACCCACCGGTTGGGAAATCGGGCAGCAAATTGATTTTTCTGCCACGCAACACATCGATACTGGCCTCGCACAATTCCAAGAAATTGTGGGGCATGATTTTGGTGCTCAATCCCACGGCAATCCCCTCAACCCCTTGGGCCAAGAGCAGCGGAAACTTCATGGGCAAGGTAACGGGCTCGCGCTTTCGACCGTCGTAACTCAGTTGCCAGTTGGTGGTTTTTTCGTTGAACGCCACCTCTTTGGCGAAAGCACTCAAACGCGCTTCAATGTATCGAGGTGCCGCAGCACTGTCTCCCGTTCTGATGTCGCCCCAGTTTCCTTGGGTGTCGATCAGCAATTCTTTCTGACCCAAATTCACCAGTGCATCACCGATAGCGGCATCCCCGTGGGGGTGATAGGCCATGGTTGACCCGATGATGTTGGCCACCTTGTTGTAGCGACCGTCATCCATCTCGTACATCGCATGCAAAATCCTGCGCTGTACCGGTTTCAAACCATCCTCCAAAGCGGGAATGGCGCGCTCCAAAATCACATAACTGGCATATTCAACAAACCAATCCTTGTACATCCCGCCCACTGCCCTAACCTCGCCGAGGTGAGCACCCGTGGGAGACTGGCCCGATTCTTCTTGTGTTGACTCCAGTTCTTCTTCGTGGTCCATGTTGCAACTTCAAAACAAGCCATTTCTACCCATTAAAACCAAACAGTTTATTCACATTCAATGTGTTCGTCGCCACCCTAACTGCATCGGTCGTATACTGCCATCCGGATGTACCCAATCGCTATGACAAACTGTCAGTTTTGTTGTATCTTTGTAATTGTAGCGAAAGACATGGATACACACCTCATCAAACAGCGGTTCGGCATTATCGGACATTCGCCCTTGTTGACCACGGCATTGGAAACAGCCGTAAAGGTGGCACCCACAGACATGAATGTATTGATCTTGGGAGAGAGTGGCGTAGGCAAAGAAAGCTTCAGCAAAATCATTCACCACATGAGCGCACGCAAACACGCCCCTTTCATAGCGGTCAACTGCGGCGCCATACCTGAAGGCACCATCGATTCGGAATTGTTCGGACATGAAAAAGGGGCCTTCACCGGCGCCACCGACAAACGAAAAGGATATTTCGAAACGGTCAGCGGTGGTACCATCTTCCTCGATGAGGTGGGTGAATTGCCATTGAGTACCCAAGCCCGCCTGCTGCGCATATTGGAAAACGGTGAATTCATCAAAGTCGGCAGCTCTGCCGTGCAAAAAACTGATGTGCGCGTTGTGGCCGCTACCAACCGTGACCTTCTAGAGCGCGCCAGAATGGGAAAATTCCGGGAGGACCTATATTACCGATTGGCCACCGTACCCATCCGCGTGCCCAAACTCAGTGAGCGCAGGGAGGACATATACTTGTTGTTTCGCAAATTCGCATCAGACTTCGCCGAAACGCACCACAGTCAACTGCTAGAACTCTCAGAAGACGCCCAACAGCTCCTGATCAATTACCCCTGGCCGGGAAATGTGAGACAGCTGAAAAACGTCACCGATCAGATTTGCGTTTTGGAGTCCGGACCGATCATTCACGCACAAACCATCGCCAAATACATCCCCCATGTAGAACCCCCATTGCCCATGCTCTTGGGAAAAATGGAAGGCACCGAAGGGA
>SXYY01000039.1 GCA_005788145.1 Bacteroidota bacterium | reverse complement strand
CCCACATCAGCCCTCCTAAAATTAGAAACCACAGGCACTTTGGCGAATGCGTTCAATGTAGCCCCATCACCAATTTGGGCTGTCAACCAACCTTTGGGATTGTGAAAGATGGTATGTCCGTGCGACGCCACCAAATCGGCCGTATACCCCGTTTGCTGAAAAAAGGCCGCAGCCAATTCCCCCAAGTATCGACCATAAAACACATCGGTTTTGGCGTACAATTCTGCATTTTGATACCGCAGTTGACTCAGACGCACGCGCCAAGTTTCGCTATATGGCACGGTCACGCCTTCCAATATTTCAACCTGCCATCCATTGGCCGATTGATTTACATCACAGAGGGCGAGATCTACCCCGTCCATGCTGCTACCGCTCATGATTCCTAATACCTTCATTTCTCTATCGATTGACGATGACGATATCGTTTCAGTTGCAAAAATAGGAACGATTTGAAGCGGTTTCACCGATAATTTTTGTAACTATGCATTTTCGACCCTTTTTCTATGGAACGCAAACACTTCCTCACCCTGGGCGCCGGACTCACTGTGGGCAGCTTGATGGGAAAATCACCCCTCTCTGTTTCCGCGACATCTACGTCCTCACTGCAGACCGACTGGCTCAACCAATGGCAAGAAAATTCAAACCTTCCATTGCCCGTGGAACCCAACCGAGACGCACCCGAAACAGATGGACCGTATTGGGACTTTATCCGCGGTTTGTTTCCCCTCAATCCCAAAACCACCTTCCTCAACAACGGTACCATGGGCATCACACCCCTGCCTGTTTTGGAAGCATTGAATAAGTCGTTTAGAAACTTGGCAGAAAATGCCGCCTACCCTATGCACGATGGCAGCTTTGAAGAGCAACTCGCCCAAATCATCGGATGCAAAGGCAGCGAATTGGCCATTACCAAAAATGTGAGTGAAGGCGTCAATTTGGCTTGCAGGGCCATTCCCTTGAAAAAGGGCGACGAAGTCATTATCACCCGACATGAACATGTGGGTGGTTGCGCACCTTGGTTGTATCGTGCCAAAACCGAGGGAATTGTTTTGAAAGTAATTGAATTGGGTAGCACCGCCGAAGAAACCCTACAGCGGGTGAAAGACGCCAAAACCAGCAAGACCAAAGTATTGGCTTTGCCACATATTCCGTGTACCATCGGACAAATACTCCCGGTAAAGGAAATCTGCGGCTGGGCAAGGGAAAATCAAATTATTTCGGCCATCGACGGCGCACACCCATTGGGAATGATCGCGTTCAACATCAAGGATATTGGCTGCGATTATTACAGCGGCTGCTTCCATAAGTGGTTGCTAGGTCCAATAGGCACGGGCTTTTTCTACGCTTCTGAAGCAATACTGCCCAAATCGGTCATTCACCACGTGGCCGCCTACTCAGTGGATACGTTTAACATGAGCACTGTGCCCCCATCGGTGGGTGAATTGGTACCCAAAACCGCGCGATACAGCTACGGCACTTTCCCCGGTCCGATGTACGATGGTGCGAGGGCGGCAATGAAATTTTATGTTTCGGTTGGACCGGAACTCATCGAAAAGCGGGTGAAACACCTGAGCAAATTATTGATGGATGGATTGATGGAGCGGAACAATCGGGCGAAAGGTCCGAATGGCAAAGATCCCAATGTGGAAGGCAAGCCCCCTGTTTTGTGGAAGATGCATCACAGTCAGGGTCCGATTATGCAGATTTTAACCCCATTGGAGGACATCTCTCGGGGGGCGCAAGTCGGTTTTACCATCAAAGGATTGAAAGAGAACAGTGCCGAACTCAACAACGCAAACCCAAACAATACTGCCATTTCCAAGCCACCTACGGCCTCGCAACGCTTCTGTGATTATGCCAGAAAGAACAGCGTAATATTGCGATATGTAGCGGAAAACGACATCCATTGTGTGCGTGTGTCAACCCATTATTACAACAACCTCAAAGACTTGCAAGTTTTCTTCGATGTGTTGGACGGCTTTTTGAAGGAAGAGGGCTGGTATTGATTGCTTTTTGCGGAATCCTTGGTCCCGAATTCCTTAATTTTGGGGTATGATAGCACAAGCGCAGGAAATCCTTGCTCAGTGGCAACGTGGACAGTCGGACTTCACCCTAACCACCTCGGGTAGCACCGGAGCGCCTGCGACGATTACCCACCATCGCAGCGCATTGGAATGGAGTGCCGTCAACACCCTACGCGCTTGGTACAATCCTTCAGACCCGCCGATTCAACTCTGTGTATTACCCCTGAACAAAGCGGGCGGCTTTATGCAGATAATTCGTGCCGCTGTGTGGCAAACACCCGTTTGGATTTTATCGCCACAAGCCAACCCCTTCACTGATGTGAATGCAGTAGCCTTGTTGCATCCCGATGGTTCAGTACAAGCCTTTGAAGATGCTTGGGAGAAGTTCAAACCAACGACAGTTTCTCTTACCCCCATGCAGATTGCGTTGGTGATGGAAAGTCCTACCACCGCCACTCTCCTGCACGAATTCAACACAGTATTACTTGGGGGACAGGCGCTGTCGGACCAAACAGAACAGAGGCTCATCCAAGAATATCCCAACACCCGATTCATCCATACATTCGGCACCACAGAAACGGCATCGCATTTTGCCGGGCGCGAAATAATCCCCGGTAATTCAGACTACTGCATCGCGCCCGACACCCAAATCCGCACCAATGAAAACGGTGAACTCATGGTCTGTAACCCAACCACAAAAAATCAGTGGCTCACCTTGCACGACAAAGTACAAATCATTGCACCCGATCGGTTCCGTTGGTTGCAACGCAGCAACTTGTACATCAACACGGGCGGCATCAAAGTGGCCGTGGAACCCCTCGAGGAATTTATCGCCCATCAATTACAATGGCCTCTGTACAGCTTTTATTGCGCAGGAAAATCCCACCCTGTTTACGGTGAGCAAATCACCTTATTCACCACCCACCAAACGCCAACCGAGATCGTTATGCAAGACCTTTCCATCTTGCCAAGTTTCCAACAACCCAAAGAGATTGTTCGGATCAATACCATCGCTACATTGCCCAGCGGAAAAATTTATCGCAACCCCAATCCGTAAGAAACCGTTTCAACTTCACCCGGTGCCAACTTGTGTAGGCCAGACTTCGATTCAAATCGTCCATCGCTGTCGACATCATCCGCCCAACCCCACCAGGGTTCTATACAAAAAAACGGTGCCCCCGGTTTCGTCCAAAACCCCACAGCATCCCATTCCCAACAGTAAAAATCAAGCATCGCATCACCCTGAGAATCCAACAACGTAACCGCGTCAAAAACAGGATCGTTGAATACGATTGCATCACTCTCAAACAACGCATCGCTCAAAGTCAACACTCCTGAAGTTACATCCACCATCTCAGTTTTTCCAGTGTAATACCCGCCTTCTATCAACCTGCGCTCAGCAGAAAAACCGGTGCGCTGTCCGGCCTGAGAAAACACCAAAGAATGTCCCTCCAATGCACCCCGCAATGCAAAACCCGGATGTCCACCCACCGAATACAACATCTCCACATCGCCCCGATTCTCGGTAACATAATCCACCCACAACACGCTGCCATCGAACCGATATCTCACTTGGAAATGAAACGCAAACGGGTATACCGCCAACGTCTGTTCACTCCACATGAATCCCAACAAAACCGAAGATTCGTTCTGCTCTTCAACAACAAATTTTTGATCCCGTGCAAACCCGTGTTGCCTCATCGAATAGGACGCACCGCCCACGGTGTAAGCATCCCCTTTCAACCGTCCAACGATGGGAAACAAATTCGGCGCCACACGGTTCCAATGGATATCGTCCTTTTGCCACAAAACATTCCTGCCCTCCTTGGCCTTTAACACCTGTAATTCCGCACCCATAAGCGCAATCTCTGCCATCACACCATCGCCAAAAATTTGAACGGTTTCTTGATTCATGGTCGCAAATATAGTCCCCGTCCATCCTTGCTAAAGAAATGAACCACTCATTAAATACACATCCTTTTTAACCTCATTTCACGAATAAAATGGAAAACCGGATGTATGTTAGCGTAATGATTGAACTGGAAGGTCCACTAAAAGCATTGGTACTCGATGATGAAAAATCTGGAAGGGACATGGTGGGCTATTTCATTGCGGAGAATGCCTCTGACTTGTTTGGTGAGGTGTTTTTTGCGAGCAACATCGACGAAGCGACCCTAATTCTTGAGCGCAGCACCGTAGATGTGGTCTTTTTGGACATTCAACTCAAAGGCGAAATTGGTTTCAATATTGCCCAGATTTTGCCACCCAACACGCATGTAGTGGTTGTGAGTGCATTCCCGGAATATGCGTTGCAAGCCATCAAATTGGAGGTGATTGACTATTTGTTGAAGCCCATCTCTGAGGATGATTTCCTGAAATTGAAGCAGAAAATTGAAAAGCGCATCGATCTTACCAAAAAATCTGAATCACCGGGCCAAGGCAATAAATCCTCACTCATCATCCGCGAAAGCGGGATGAATGTTGTGGTTCCTTTCCAAGACATTGAATATGTAGAAGCTGCTGGGGCTTATTCAAAAATCATCACCCAACAGAAAGAACACTTGATTTCCAAAACATTAAAAGTTTTATCACCATCTTTGCCCAGCCATTTCGTCCGTGTACACCGCTCCTACCTGGTACCTGTTGACCAAATTGCCACGTATAAAAGCAATCAGTTATGCCTCAAAAATGGAAAACAAATCGCCCTTTCCAAAACTGGAAGAAAGGTGTTGCAAGCTTCCTATGGCATTGGTTGATCATTGCGACATTTGCGCAAACACAACCCCAACTTCCTGAGATTAGCAACCGCGACGGACTGCCCACGGCGAGTACACGCAGGGTTATTGAACTTCCCAACGGCAGTGTTTTGGTGGCTACCGATGGCGGTCTCCATTTTGCGCCGCAGCAACAGCCCATCCTATCTCAAATTAAAAAAACCATCGGCACCCAACAATGTTGGGATTTACAAGTCGTTGGAAACACCTTGTACGTAGCTACATACAACCAAGGATTGTTCCTTTTCGATCTCCAAAGGGGCAATGTGATTCAACATTTCAATCAGCCCAATCTGAAAAAAATTCGTCGTTTCCGCTATGTGCAAGGCCGACTATTTTGTATCGCACGCTACGGGGTATTTGAAATCATTGGCAACAAACTCACATTGAGATTGAGGACAGAACACGACCTCCCCGAAGGCAACATGCCGATGGATGTTTTTATACGAAAACAGCGGCTTCATGTGCTGAATTATCCAGAAAATTTGATTGTTCAACAACAACCGAACGGACATTGGGAAAACTGGAAGACCGTTTTGGAAAAGGAGGGAAAAAACTACCAAAGCGTATTTTATAACAACTTATCGTGCTTTCAGACCGATTCACTTTTATTCATTGGGGGTGTTAATTCCTACACGGTTTTGGGGCCAGACGATCAATGGACACGATACACTTTGGAGGCGAAGCAAAAAGAGTCTTGGGCGTTTTGGGACTTTCAAATTCACCGCGGCAAAGTATATGGTGCAGTCTCGAATACAAATGACTTTAACGATGGGTACCTACACCTACACGAGCCCACAACCACGCATTATTATCCCAGACACAATCAATCTTTGTGGTCTATTACACCTTCCAAATTCCGCGATGCCATTTGGGTATCCACTGAAACCAACGGCGTTCACTTAGCCATTCAAGCATCGCAAAATCAATTTGCTCAAACCGAATATAACACCCAGGTTAAAGCCACCGAGCACTACATTGTGCGATACAGCCCTACTTTTCTATCAATAGATTTTATTCCCTCGAGCAAGGATCAATCTTTCAACAGAGAACAAACGAGAAATCTATCGTGTGGAGACCGGATTCGTGAAGTTGCAGAAGTCAATGGACAGCTTTATTTGATGGGTGCCGGGTTTCTGTGGCATTACAACCCCAGCCAGGGAGAATTGAAGAAATTAATCGTTTCTGCAGACTTTCAATGGATGCACAGCAGGGGCGAATTGATTTGGTTATTCAAGCCCTACAAAAATGTTTGGATTTTCAACCCGCGTACGAATGCCTTAAAGGATGCCGGCTTCGAAGCCAAAGCCGACTGTGTGAGGAAAGCCAACAACCTTTTTTACTATCACATCATGGGCAAGGGATTCGCCTATATCGATGCGCAGGGCAAGCAACACACCTTACGCTCAAATCTACCCATCAACCAATACACACTCAATTTTGAAATTGTTGAAAACCAATTGATTATTGAAAATGGAAATGGGTACGATGTATACCAAATCAATCATCAACAAAACACACTAACCTATACCCATACCCTGAATTTGATTGGTGCCTTCCGTGATTTCCCCATACTGCAAACCCTTAGCAGTGGAAAACGGCTCTACCTTTATTCGGGTAATTATTTGTTGGAAATTGGCATCAACAAGAGCAAAAATCCAATCGTACTGGGTCGACAAATTTATCTCGGACAATGGCGAATTCAAGGACCTGTTATTCGAGCAGGAGAACACTTTGTGATCGATCGCGGCAACTCAATACAAACTGTGGAATTCGAGGCCACGCGCAACCCACAGTTTGAGGTGCAATACAGTTATAAAACCGAACCCCAATCTTTTTTAAGACCGTTTTTCAAGATAAACACAGAGAAGAATTTCCAAATAACGGTGAATGGTACCAACTACTTTGATCAGTTGCGATCCATTTATGCTGTTGACATGGTCGATGTAAAAACGGGTAATAATCAATACGGTTTCTTCCGGGGTGATGCCTATTATTGGATCAATGGTATAGGGCATGGTAAGTTCAACTTAGCCATTTCCTTGTATGACCAATGGCGGTCTCAATTCATCATTGGAACAACCGAATTCTACCGTGATTTTCCATTTTGGCTCATGTTGGTTTCATTGTTAACCCTACTTTACTGGGTATTTTACAACCAAGTGAGCGCGCAAGAATCTCAACAAAAGAGGATTGCCACGCTGCAACTAAAAACGCTACAATCAAATTTCAATCCCCATTTCATTTATAACAGTATGAGCCTGATTCAATCCCTCATTATCGGATCCGAAACGAAAAAGGCCATCGACGTAACAGCCCGGTTGGCAAAACTCAACCGATTATTTTTATCGAATTCCAACAAAGCGTTGATCATGCTCAAAGACGAATTGGATTTCATCAAGGAATATGTGGCGATGGAGAAAATGCGCTTTGAGAGCGATACCGTTTTTCCGTTCAACATCAATGTGAATACGCGGGTGAAACTAACAGAGTGGCTGATTCCGCCATTGATCATGCAGCCCTTGGTCGAAAATGCCATTAAACACGGTGTCTTGGTGGCCAAAACCGCCGCAGAAATAGTGATTGATATTCAACTGATCAACCCCTCAACAATCCAAATCGACATCATCAATACCCAAGCAAATCCGACAAAAAAACGAAACCACGGTTTGGGCATTGGCAACCAACTCGTCGCAGAACGCTTGGCCATTTTCAACGAACTATATCCCAATCAATTTGAAGCCACTTTCAATTACGGATTCAACGACCAGAAGGAGTACAAATCGACCATCCAAATCAAACAACTGGATGACAAGAAATCCATTTTGTCGCAGAAAGAAGTAAAAGAGCAAATCCTAAAGCCCTTTGGAACTTCCAATATAGGTGGGGGGGGGTAAATAACTTTAAATCAATCACATAGCACCATTTGGGTGAACGCCCCATCCTTTGAACCAAATTTGAACACGCTGTTGACCTCAACAACAAAGCATGATCACTACTGCCAAAAACAGCAAGGTCCCAGATTTCTCTGAGGCCTTGATTTTATTGGGTGGAGAATGCCGGAGTCGAACCGGCGACCTCTTTCATGCCACGCAAGAGCTCTCAATCGCTAGATTAATTAATTATTTTTCGGAATGTGTATATTTTTGATTTCACTTACAAAACTAGTCACTCCTGTTTTGTAAAATTGATCTTCAATTTTTGGATTTTCAAAGAAAATATCCATTAACACTATGTTTGTTAACGCAGGTTCTCTGAATGCTATTCTTACGAATGGTGAATTTATTAACGAGCGTTTCTCGACTTTGAAAATATAGAATTTCGCAGAGCCAACAATTTCATTTGGAATTTCACTCGTTTTAAATTCGTTAAAAATTAATGAACTATCCTCTAAAATCAATGAATCCAATTCACAATTTTCCCTTGAAGTTATTAATGAAATGAAAGTGGTATATTCATGTTGAATTAAAAAAATTTTATTCAAGTAATTATTTAGATATTCACTTTGGCAGTTTGACTTGAATTTACTCAGTAAGGCTTTTGTTGGTGCAATTTGTTTTTGCCCATTTTTTAAGTTCATTTTCGAGTTTAAACCAAACTCTAGAACCTCTTTGTTCACTCCAACGCAAGAAGTGAATAAAAACAATGTAATAAAGAAATACTTCATAATCCTTCAATGATGTGTTGAACTATGCCAACACATCATTGATTTTTGATTTACTCGCCAGTTACTATACAAGTGTATGTAACAATAATCCCAAATAGACTAGTTGTTTTCATGTCAACAGTCGAAATCTTGGTAATCCCGCCATTCTCGCAAGCAGCTTTAATACTAGCGTCAGCGCCCAAACATATTTGATAAAAAAAACATGTTCCAGTGGCCTGGCCGGTTTTACTACCGACTGGATTAGAAGTTGCCGCTACCGGCATGGTTAGTGAGCATGACGCTAAAAACATCGAACATACAGCACAAAAAAGTAACAATTTATTTTTCATAGTAATTTAATTTTTTCTTACTCATATGGCTTTTCAGGTTACGCCCCGTTTTTTATTGTGGGATCTGGACTCCACATTAACTAATCAATATTAATAATAGTCTATCTGAAAATTGAATTTGTTTTGTAAATAGCCCAAATGCTTTATAAAAATTCAAATTCATCAAGTTTATGTGGGTTCTCAAAACAACATCATTATCGATTTCTCTCGCACATGCAATTATTACTTGGAAGTAGGTTAACAACTTGAAAACACAAAGGCCCCAAATCTCTCTGAGGCCTTGATTTTATTGGGTGGAGAATGCCGGAGTCGAACCGGCGACCTCT
>SXYY01000038.1 GCA_005788145.1 Bacteroidota bacterium | reverse complement strand
TCGATTTTTCTCATTTCGGCAAGATGACCGATGAGGAATTGTTGCAAGTTGAGCAGCGCGTAAATGAAAAAATCCGGGAGGGCATCGCCCTGAAAGAACACCGCTATGTGCCCATTGCAGAGGCCCAAAAAATGGGTGCAACGGCCTTGTTTGGTGAAAAATATGGTGAGTATGTGCGCGTAATTGAGTTTGATGCCAACTATTCAATGGAATTGTGCGGCGGAACCCATGTGGCCAATACCTCCCAAATTGGGTTCTTCAAAATATTGGGTGAATCCAGTGTGGCAGCGGGTGTGAGAAGGATGGAGGCTGTGACACAGCAGGCAGCCTTGGATTATATCACCCAACAAGTTGAGGAATTGGCGCGTGTCAAGCAAGTGTTGGGAAACCCCAAAGATGCAGAAGCGGCCGTGAACAAATTGCTCGAAGAACATGCCGATATGCGCAAGTTGATTGAGCAGTTTCAAGCCCAGCAAGTGCAAGTCATCAAAGACGAGTTGCTTGGGAAAGTATCCCAAGTGGCTGGCATTCCCATGGTATTTGCGCAGTTGAATTTGCCCAATGCCGATGCGGCCAAGCAGTTGTGTTTCCAATTGAAGCAATCGTTGGGAAATCCTGTGGTTGTGTTGGCGTATTTGGCCGAGGAGAAGCCGGGTCTTGCCATCTACATCGATGACCAATTGGTAGCGGAAAAGGGTTGGAACGCTTCGCAAATGATACGCGACTGTGCCAAAGAAATCCAAGGTGGGGGAGGCGGACAGCCGTTCTTCGCAACTGCGGGTGGTAAACATGCCGATGGTTTGTCGGCTGCTTTGGCTTCGGCCAAACAGTTGTTTGGGGCCTAGTTTCAGGCCTTTCTTGAGGTCCGTTACGATGGATTAAGTTTTATCCGTGATACAGTTTGACCACTTTTTTCGTTTCGAAAAAGGGTTGATCCGCATAGATTTCGCCGATGGCGTGCAACTTGATTTTTGTTTTCTGCGAATATTCAATCACTTCATTGATTTCTTCAGCCAAGTCACCGCCTTTGAGCAGGAAGAAGCGGGGTTTGCCACTCCAATGGTTTTCCATCCACTTCCATAGTTCAATGGCTGGAGCCACTGCGCGGGCCACAGCACCATCAAATTTCATGGGGAGCTGTTCGGTGCGGTGCTGAATGGCAGTCGCATTTTTAAGACCCAACGCGTCGATGACGGCCTGAACCACGGCAATTTTCTTGCCGATACTATCTACGAGCGTGAATTCCACGTTTGGGAACATGATCGCCAAGGGAATGCCTGGGAATCCACCTCCGGTGCCAATATCGATGAAATGCTGTCCCCGAATAAACTCACAAGTCTTGGCCAAAGCCAAAGAATGCAACACGTGGTGAACATAAAACATGTCCATGTCCTTGCGCGAAATCACATTGACCCTTGCGTTGTGGTCAGCGTATAAAGGCCCCAGCTGTGCGATTTGATCGCGTTGTTCCTGGGTTAAATTGGGAAAATATTCGAATATGATTTCAGGTCCTACCATGTGATTTTTTTGGTAAAGAAGGCATTGATTCCTACAACTACATACCAGAACGATTCAAACAAATTGAACAAAGGATAAAGAGGGATTGATTTGCTCATTTGCAATAGCTTTCCTTTCTTGTGGAACACAATCCATTCGGGTGTGAGTTTGAGTATCAGGGCGATGGTGGGCCAGAGCCATTGAGATCCTAAGATGAACCACAATATAATGCCAAGCCAAAAGAACAGCTGGGCCATTGGGTATATCGCCAACAATTGTTTGACACCTATTTGGTATGATTTGCCGACCCACATATGGCGTTTTTTCTGTTTCCAATAGTCTTTCCAAGTGGCGGGACCATCAGCATAGGTAAACGCTTCGGGGTTGATGCACGTAACCGTGTTGGAGGGCGTGGCAGCTTCTTGCACGAAAAGGTCGTCGTCGCCCGCTGGCAGGTGGTGATGACTACTGAATCCATTGACACCATCGTAGGCAGCTCGTGTGTATGCCAAATTACGTCCAACCCCCATGTAGGGTTTACCAGCGACAGACAATCCCAAATAGTGGAGTGCCGTGAGTAGGTTTTCGTGTTGCACCAAGGCCCCCAAAAACCCTTTGCCTGTTCTAACAGGCGAAACACCCAAAACGAGATGCTTGTTGCGGCCAAATTGTGTGGCCATGTGCTTAAGCCATTGGTCGCTGCTGGGAATGCAATCTACATCGGTGAAAAGGAAGTGCTGAAATTGTGCTTTTTTGATGGCCAATGTAAGGGCCAATTTTTTGCCACCCATCTTCACGAAATCCACATCCAAGGAAACTACTTTTAGTTTAGAATGAATCTGTTGTTGCTCAATCAAGAATAATGGCGTGTCATCGGTGCTGCGATCATTTGCTACGATGACTTCATAATTGGGGTAGTCTTGGGCGAGCCACTGAGGAAGGTGCTTTTCCAATTTTGCCTTGGCATTTCTGCTCGCGATAATGATGCTTACGCCGAGGGCGTTGCTGTTGACGGATTGCGCTTCAGTTCGCTTGACTTTGAGGAAATAGCCAAAGAGAAAAATGAAAAGAAATATCATCGACAAGGCCACTACAACGGCGAAGGAAATATCGATTCGTTCAAAGGACAGTTGTTGTATATATGCGTCTAAATTCAAAGTCTTTCGTTAATGAGAAACAAAATTAACCCATGACGATGAAATTGAAACCGATGGGGATTGATTGGGGAAAAGGTTTG
>SXYY01000003.1 GCA_005788145.1 Bacteroidota bacterium | reverse complement strand
GTTCATTTCAGGGAGCCGGGACTTACACACAAGGCAAATATTTTTACTGAGAGTAGGGCAGCATTGGCTGGCGGAACAACATCGTTTATGGAAATGCCCAACGTAAATCCCCAAACGGTTACCAATGCATTGTTGGAAGAAAAGTATGCCTTGGGAGCACAATCATCTGCCGTGAATTATTCCTTCTATTTGGGTGGTACCAACGACAATTTGGAAGAAATCAAACGGGTGAACCCAAGAAATGTGTGCGGCGTAAAGATTTTCATGGGTAGTAGCACGGGTAATATGTTGGTTGATAGCGAGATTGCCCTGAATGGATTGTTTGGAAATTCTCCAATATTAATAGCCACACATTGCGAATGTGAGGGACGTGTAAGGCAACGTTATGCAGACGCTCATGCCAAATATGGGGATACAATACCTCCTTCGGAACATCCCATCATTCGAGATGCAGAAGCCTGTTATTTGTCATCGTCACTGGCCATTGAATTGGCGAAAAAACACAATGCCCGATTACATGTACTGCACATCACCACGGAAAAGGAAACATATTTGTTCCGCAATGATATTCCGCTGGCGGAAAAACGAATCACTGCAGAAGTTTGTGTTCATCACCTACATTTTTGCGATGATGATTACCAGCGTTTGGGAAATTTGATTAAATGCAATCCGGCCATCAAAACAGCTCAAGATCGCTCAGCGCTTTGGAATGCATTGCTTGATGATAGATTTGATGTGATCGCAACCGACCATGCACCCCACACGTGGGAAGAAAAGCAGAATGCATACCCATCGTCACCAGCTGGTCTACCTTTGGTACAGCAAGCGCTTTCCTTGATGATGGATTATGTGACCGAGGGACGACTGAGCATCGAAAAGATGGTTGAAAAAATGTGTCACAACCCCGCCATTTTGTATCAGATCGAAGGGCGTGGATTTTTGCGAGAAGGGTATGCTGCTGACCTAGTCTTAATCAAAGAAAATCTCAGTCCCGTAACAAAATCAGATTTATTGTATAAGTGTGGCTGGTCTCCGTTGGAAAGACATACTTTTAAATACGCGCCTTCGAAAGTATGGGTGAATGGTACTTTGAGTTATAACGATGGTGTGATTGGAGAGCTAAACCCCGAGAGACTCTTGTTTGTGCGCTGATTGTGACTGCGCTCACTAATCACAACATTCTCGATCGCTTAACAAAAAACGCCGTTAAGGTCTGTTCCAAGGGTTTGGATACATCGGCCAAATGATGGTCAATACCCAATTGAAGACATTGTTGTGCAATCAATGATTGTCGCTCCTGTTCGAATTTGAGGTAGTGATCTTGAACCTCATCGGGCTGCAATTTGATGCGTGAATCAGTTTCTAAATCGATGAATTGGATCGGGCGATTTCCCAAATCCAAGAGCATTTCGTGTTGGGCATGATGAACTTGGAGCAAGAGAATTTCACACTTTTGAAAACGTAGCATGGCCATGTATTTCCAGAATGAGGCCTCGGCTGTCGCCTCGGCCGGATCCCACAATAAATCGCTCAGAATAACAACCAAATGACGACGGCCCACCTGTAAAACGGCACTCTCCAAATTTTGCACCGTTGAATTGGGTTGACTATGGCTCGTTTCAATTTTTGAATTCCATTGCCAGTATGATCCCAATACCCCAATCTGCTGCTGTAAATGGCCCCGGGTACTTTTGATTGGCGATCGGTAACTGAACCCGTTTTCATTGAACAATCCCAATGAAAAACTGTCCTTTTGTTGCTGTAAGATGTGGGCCATTACCCCTGCACCCAATGCCCCCATTTTTAATTTTAGACCCTGTTCAACGGGATAATGCATGCTCTTGGATACATCCAACCACAAATGCGCTTTCAGGTTGGTCTCCTCATCGAACTGCTTGATGTATTTTTTGTCGGTCCGCGCCAACAATTTCCAATCGATGTTTTTTACACTCTCTCCAGGATTGTAGGGCCTGTGTTCTGCAAATTCCACCGAAAATCCACGAAACGGACTTTTGTGCATCCCCGCAATGAATCCTTCTTTGGCTTTTTGAGCCAACAATTCAAAATTGGAGAATGATTGAATTTCTTCGAGTAACACGGTGGTATAATGAACAAAAAAGGCCGGCGAGCCGGCCTTTTTTTAACGCGTTGAATGATTACAATTGTGCATCAATTTTGGATGCGATGTTCTGCTTAGGAACAGCCCCAACAATCTTGTCAACCAATTGACCATTTTTGAAAATCAACAAAGTAGGAATGCTGCGCACACCATAGTTCATGGAAATATCTGGATTCTCATCCACATTCAATTTTCCAATAACCGCTTTGCCTGCATATTCGTTGGATAATTCATCCACCATCGGACCAATCATGCGGCAAGGACCGCACCATTCTGCCCAGAAATCTACCAATACGGGTTTGTCTGATTGCAAAACAACTTCGTTGAAATTGCTGCTTGTAAATTTTTCTGCCATTGTACTGTTTATTATTATTTCAAATTTAAGAATTTTCTCTTCGCTTATGCGATAATTTCTTTGTTTCTCGCAACCCCTATGCCAAACAAAGCATAGTCGTAATAAACTGGGTCGTGCGGACGAAATGCACGCAATCTGTCGGTCAGTTCACAGCAACTCTGCCAATCTGACTTATTGCGAAGCAACAAGCCCAATTCTTGCGCAACGCGCTCGACGTGCACATCCAACGGACACATAAGTACCGCTGGCGAAACTTTTCGCCAGATGCCAAAATCAACAGGTGAGTGGGGTCTTACCATCCATCGGAAATACATGTTCAACCGCTTACACGCACTGCCTTTTGCCGGCGATGCCAAATGTTTATCGGTTCGTTTCTCATGCGGAAAGGTTTGCCATATTCCCTGAAATCGCTCCAAAGCCCGAAAAACCTGATCCTCAACAGGCGCCTCGAGCACATCTTTACCAAAGAACAAATCCTCCAAACTCGGCGCCCCCGAATACCACTGCCGAAAAAAACGAATCATCGAAATCACATCCTCACCATTCAACGTGCGATGAACAAACGACCTCAATCGTTGCAAATCACTTTCCTCGTGCTGCATCACAAAGTCAAATGGCGCATCATCCATCAGTAACATCAATTTTTGTGCACTGTTGATGATGGTCTTGCGCTGTCCCCAAGCCATAATCGCAGCGAAAAATCCAGCCAATTCAATGTCTTGTAACCGACTGTATCGATGGGGGATTTGTACCGGATCGTGGGGAATAAATGCATTTTCCTCCACTTCCTTGGCCCAAAAATCGAGCAGATCCTTGATTTCTGAGTCTGTCATTGCCCCGTTAAAACAATCAAACTTTCGCCAAAGCGGTTTCCAAATCGGCAATCAAGTCGTCTACGTGCTCAATGCCCACGCTCAATCGAATCAAACTATCTTTCAATCCGTTGGCCTCTCGCTCTGCCTTTGGGATGCTTGCGTGCGTCATCGTTGCGGGGTGTCCAACCAAACTTTCAACACCGCCCAAACTTTCAGCCAATGCAAACAACTGCGTGGATTTCAAAAAGGTCAACGCTTTATCAATAGCATCGTCTTTCAATGTGAAAGAAATCATCCCACCAAAATCCTTCATTTGTTTCTTCGCTACGGCGTGGTTGGGGTGACTCTCAAACCCAGGCCAGTATACGTCGCCCACTTTGGGGTGTGATTTCAGCCAGTGCGCCACTTTTGCTCCGTTTTCGCAATGACGCTGCATGCGGATGTGTAAGGTTTTGATTCCTCGAAGGGTTAAGAAACAGTCCATCGGACCGGGAGTAGCACCGCAAGAATTCTGAATAAAGGCCAAACGATCGCGCAATTCATCGCTCGAGGTACACAAAACGCCCATCACCACATCGCTATGGCCATTGATGTACTTGGTGGCAGAATGCATCACAATATCAGCGCCCATTTTCGCAGGATTTTGCAAATAGGGCGATGCAAATGTGTTGTCGACCACCACAATGCTGTTGTACTCGTGCCCAATTTGAATCATCAATGCAATGTCAATGATGCGAAGCAACGGATTGGTAGGGGTTTCTACCCAAACCATTTTGGTTTTCTCATTCATGACGGCGCGTACGGCAGCTTCATCGCTCATATCAACGAAGTGAAACTTGATACCATATTGTGCAAATATTTTGGTAAATAGGCGATAGGTTCCGCCATACAAATCATTGGTGCTCACCACTTCATCACCGGGCGAAAGCAACTTTGCACATGCATCTACAGCACCCATACCCGTGCTAAAACACAGTCCATGTTTTGTGCCTTCCAAGGCCGCCAAGTTCTTTTGCAACACATCGCGCGTTGGATTCTGCGTGCGGGCGTATTCATATCCTTTGTGATCGCCCGGTGCGGCTTGTACATAAGTACTTGTTTGGAAGATGGGCGTCATGATGGCCCCTGTGGTAGGATCAGGTTCGATACCCGCGTGCAATACCAGCGTTTCTATATGGTTTGAGTTCATTGTGCGATGCGCTATTGTCTTTCACAAAGTAACACCGCAACTTCCGACAATTTACGATTTTGGGTGGATGTCTTTCAACACTTCTTCCACCACACGTGGGAAATGGACCATTTCCAGTTCATGGATTTTATCGGCCACTGCGTGGGCGTCATCATCTGGCGAAATAGGGCATCGACCTTGAAAAATGGGCGCGCCATCGTCGTACTTGTCGGTTACCCAATGCACAGTAATACCCGTTTCAGTCTCCCCGGCCGCGACCACTGCCTCGTGTACATG
>SXYY01000037.1 GCA_005788145.1 Bacteroidota bacterium | reverse complement strand
CGGGGTTTTTTTATGTCCATGCATTGTTGCGTACCTTTGCTACATGCATGCTTTTGCCCGTCAAACATTTCTTGAAAATATGGCCCAAACCAGCCCCAATCCACTGGCGTTGCATGTGGTGAGGGCAGAAGGGAATTATTTATATGATGTGGACGGACGGAAGTATTTGGATTTGATAGCAGGAATCTCTGTTTGTAATGTAGGACATCAGCATCCCAAGGTCGTAGCGGCCGTTCAACAGCAGGCCAGTGAATTCATGCACGTGATGGTCTATGGAGAAACGGTACAAACCCCACAATCTACCTATGCAAAGCAATTGGTTGATATACTTCCCACACCGCTGAATTGCTGTTATTTTGTGAATTCCGGCGCGGAGGCCATTGATGGGGCCATGAAACTAGCGAAAAAGGTTACCCGCAAGACAGATTTTGTTGCACTGGTTGACGCCTATCACGGGAGTACCCATGGTCCACTGAGTTTGATGAGCAATGACTACTACAGTCAGGCATTCAGGCCATTGTTGCCATCGGTTCATTTTGTGCATCAAAATGATATCGCTGCGCTGGATGCCATCCCATGGGATCGCGTTGCAGGGGTGATTGTTGAAGTCGTTCAAGCGGAACGCGGAGATCAGTGGTCATCCGCTGAGTTTCTGCAAGCACTTCGCGCGCATTGCGATAAGCATTGCAGTTTACTCATTTTTGATGAAATCCAAACGGGCTTCGGTAGAACAGGTAAGTTATTCGCATTCGAACATACAGGTATCGTTCCGGATATATTGGTTTTGGGTAAAGCTTTGGGCGGTGGAATGCCCATGGGCGCTTTTTTGTCGGATAGGCGATTAATGGCCCAACTATCAGATCAACCCATTCTTGGACATATTACCACGTTTGGTGGGCATCCAGTGGTCGCTGCGGCGGGCAATGCCGCTTTTGAAGTGCTCGTTGCCTCTAATTGGATCAACGAAGTATACCACAAGGAATTTATTTTTCGCCAATGCTTGGTTCATCCAGCCATAAAGGCAGTCCATGGTAAAGGACTCATGTTGGCGGTTGAAATGGCCAATTTTGAAACTGTGCAACTTTGCATAGAAAAAATGTTGAACAAAGGGCTGTTTTCCGACTGGTTTTTATTTGCTCCCAACTGTTTGCGATTGTCCCCCCCACTCAGTATCACAGATGAGGAAATTCATTGGGCTTGTAACCGCATCCTGGAAGCCATCGAAGAAATTTGAGTATTTTTTGGGGGTGATCACCATTATCTTTGTCATTAAGTAGTTGTTTTTGCGAATATTGCAACAGATCAAAACAAACATGAAGATTCCGCAACCAAAATTGAGCGTACTTGTGTCGTTGTCAATTCTGTTGCTTTTGTCCATGTCTTCATGTGAGCGCATTAACCACAATTCGGACACCCGCGAAGAAACTGCGGCGGACTTTGCGATGGTGATGACAGAGATTGGTTCTATTATTGAATACGCCGAAGAATCCTGCGATCAAACCAACGGAAAAGGAACACCGCTCTACTTCAAATTGCAAAATTTCAACAAAGACACCCGAATTACTGTCCTTGATTCAACTTTCTATGATGGGGACCCCGTGGAATTCACCATTGATTTTGGCCCAATAACAGCGCCGCTGCAACCCTCTCAAAAATGCCTTGATGGTCGTTTTCGTGGTGGGGTAATTAAAGTGGTATTGGAATCACACTATATTGAAAATACGGCGAAGTCGCACATTCTCATTGAAAAAGGCAATTCTTTCGTTTTTGGTACAGAATCAAAAGTCTTTAGCATTCATCACTTGGAAATGGATGTTGATCGTCAAATGCGCGAGTTGTTGTCGTTCAATATCAAACATTTGGAAATGGATGACAATCACTTAGAATTGGAGGGCAAATTAACAGCAGAGAAATTGTCGGGGTTGTCTACTCCGGGTGTTTTTGGGGATCATTACCAGCTTCAGGGTGATGGAAAAGTGGAAATGAATGACGAGGATTTTCAATGGAATATCGGTTCGCCCTTGATCAAGAAACTGGAGCCCGGATGTGGCATGATTCCGGTCAAAGGGTTACTGAATTTAACGATTGAGAAAACCAATCGCGACATCGTAATAGATTTTGATCCGTTTAACAATGAATCTTGTGATCGAATTCTGCGTATTACCAATGCAGGTAAGATGACAGACATTGTTCTCGACTAGCCAACGCCAAACGCACATTCATCGTTGTGCCAAACACGCAGCATCCGGCGGACTGATTAACCGCAAATTCCCATCAATTTTCTCAAACCAAGCGTGCTCGATCCCATTGGTAATCCACACGAATTTACTGTCTAATTTATTGTTATAAGTGGCGGCTTGTATGAGCGTTTCTTTGGTGATTTTCACTTCTGGCGCTTTGCATTCAATCAAAATCAAGGGGGATGCATTGCTCGCAATTACCACAATATCAAAGCGTTTGCGCATTCCAAAGGCTTGAATTTCTCTTTCAACGGCAATGACGCCTTGTGGAATCTGATAGTGTTGAATTAAATGGGCGATACAGTGTTGTCGAACCCATTCTTCGGGGGTTAGGGGGATAAATTTTTTCCGAACCGGATCGAAAATGACCTTTTTTTGCTCTTGTTCTTGAATTCGAAACCCGTAATCAGGAAAATGTAATGTTTGCACTGCGGTAAAAATACAACCCATGGCCAAAATGAGCGATACCATATCGAATTATTTGGATTTGCGTCGAAAGATTCAATCCAAACAATATTCTCCGGTGTATTTGCTGCATGGTGAAGAGGTTTATTTTATTGATGCCCTCACGGATCTGCTTGAACAGAGCATTCTTCCGGAATCAGAACGCAGTTTTAATCAAACATTGATTTACGGCAAAGAGGTCAAGGTTCATGACCTAATCTCCATGGCACGTAGGTATCCCATGATGAGCCAATACCAGGTGATCATCGTGAAAGACGCGCAGGACATCAAGGAGTTCGATAAGTTGCTGTCGTATTTGGATAACCCAATGCCATCAACGGTATTGGTTTGTGCATTCCGTGGTAACAAGATGGATATGCGAACCAAGGTTGGTAAACAAGCCGACCGATTCGGTGGTGCTTATCACGCAGCCAAGCTCCGTGATTATCAAATCAAAGATTGGTTGCCCGAGTATTTCAAACAACAGGGTAGGAGTGTGGATTCGTCTGCCATTCAAATGATAGTGGAACTGTTGGGTGCTGATTTGCCCCTGATTCACAATGAATTGGATAAGTTGTTCATCAACGTGAAAGAAGAGTTTATTCGCACCACCCACATTGAGGCAAACATTGGTTTTAACAGAGAATACAACGTTTTTGAATTGCAAAGTGCACTCGGGGCAAAGAACTTCAACAAAGCCATCCAAATCGCACATCACATGTCGCAACGCGCTGAAAAAGGCGAAATCTTGCGCATGGTGACCAACTTGCATAATTATTTTGGTAAAATATTGCTTACCCAACAGATGTCGGGCGGAAACAAGGGTGAATTGGCCAACACGCTGGGGGTGAATCCATTTTTTCTAGAAGAGTATTTGGGAGCGGCTAAATTGTACTCAGCCAATGATTTAGAGCGTGTATTCAACCAGATAAAACTCCTCGATCTCCGTTTGAAGGGCGTTAATCGTGGTTTTGCATCAGACGGAGAATTGCTGATTGAAGCCATCGTCGGAATACTTCGTTCCCCACAGCGGGTTTGATGCTGTTTTTTCCTTTATTTTTCCTTTATTTGTAAATAATAAATTTACCTATGAAAAAACTATACGCTTTAACCATTGCTGCTGTTGCTACTTCATTTGCATCTGCGCAAGTTGCCGCGTCGTTGGAAGGTGCAACTCAAGGCGCTCCCCAGACGTTGTCAACATCTAAAGTTTTCATCGACAAAGCCGATAATGGCGGATTCGGTGTGGCTCCTACCAAGAAAAAACCACTAAGTGCTCGTGGCGTTGACTACAAAAGCTTCGTGAGAATTGGTTCCACTTACTACGATTTGCAGACCAACTTCGCCATGCCTCACCGCATAGCGTTGCATTCAAATGGCGCAGTTTCTGCTACTTGGACAACAGCAAACAGTGATGCTGCTGGTTTTTCTACCCGAGGTTCCGGTTACAACTTCCGCGATGCCTCTGGCAAATGGAATCCCTCTGATAGTTCACGTGTTGAAAACGTGCGCACCGGTTGGGCAAACATTGGTGTATTGTCAAATGGTTCAGTGTTCACCATCGGCCACGATGCCACCAACGGAGGTTTTTACATGACCAAAAGTGCATCTGCGACCTCTCGTCCTTCTACGGTTACAAGTATTTTGAAAGAAACCCCATATAAACCAATTTGGGCTCGTACAGCAAATAATGGTGATGTAATTCACTTGATTTGTTCTTACACGGATTCTGCTTCTCCTGGCGAAGCGCGCGCACCCAGAAGAAAAGGCATTTTTGCTCCCATGGTTTACAGTCGTTCAAAAGACGGCGGTACAACTTGGGATAAGCAACACATCATGCTGCCTGATTATGATAGCACATTGACTAACAACGGCGGTGCTGACCAATATACCATTGATGTGAAAGGCAATACAGTTGCAATCGTAAATGCCGATTTGTTGCAAGGTGTTGTCGCTTGGAAGAGCACAGACGGAGGCGACAACTGGAAGCGTATCATCGTAGATACATTCAAATACGCTCCTTGGACAGGTAAAGTAGAAATGTTGGACACCCCATACACCAATGATGGTACTGTTGATGTAATCATCGATAACAACAATAAATTGCACGTTTTCTTTGGTTTGGGTCGCGTATTGGATACCGATACCACTGACGAAAGTTATAGCTTCTATCCTGGTACACAGGGAATGATGCATTGGTCAGAAGCCACCGATAAGACAAGTGTAATCGCTTCTGGTAATCAGTTCGACCGTGACGAAGATGGTTTCAATAGTTTGGAGCAAGCAACCTATTCAGGTTTGACCGGCGGTAATGTGCCCTCAGGCATGAGTACAGTAGCGCGTTTGGGTAGTACATCTGCCTTGCGTCAGCCCTCTACTGCAATTGACGCCAACGGCAATTTGTACTGCTTATTTAGTGTTCCCATCGAGCAAGATATTTCTGATTTGGGTGCCAACTTCCGTGATATTGGAGTGGTTTATTCTACCGACGGTGGTGCCACCTGGAGTTTGCCACAAAACGTTACCCAAGTTTTGGGAAGAGAAGATGACTTCGCTTCAACCTGTCGCGTAGCCAACGGCTTCTTGCACATGACTTGGCAGCAAGATGAAATCGCAGGTACCAACTTGCAAAACAATTCAGGTGCTTTTGGTAACCACCCTGTTGTATTAAACTTGATCAACTATCAAGCAATCCCCGTAACTGAGATTTTGAAGGGTAACATCGGTATGTTGTACGGTGTAAATGTTGAAAAACCCAACACCGGCGCCGTGATGGTTGTTAACCAGAACTATCCCAACCCATTCAGCAATGAAACCAACGTAATGGTTTATTTGACCAATCCTGGCGATATCAAAATTGAAGTTCGCAACGCGATGGGCGCCTTGGTAAAAACCCAAACCCACAGCAACTTGTACAAAGGCAACCATGAGTTGACCATCTCTGCCAACGGTTTGTCAACCGGTGTTTACACCTACACCCTCATCGCAGGTGGTAGCAGCGTAAGTAAAACCATGTTGGTTAAATAGTCTTTTTCATCCTTGTGGTGATTTAAAGGGGCCGACAAAACATTGTCGGCCCCTTTTCGTTTATTTTTGTAGCATGTTCAAAACCAATCATTGGTATCATTGGATTTCAGCGCTGGCTTTTTGGTCATTTGCTGTTGTGTTTTACCTTAAAGGTGACTTAGATGTACTGGGCTATGGTTCAAAGCCAATCGTGATATTCTTGGTGATATGGGGTGCTTTTAGGGCGTTAAACGGATACTTGTTGTTTCGAAGAAAAGACGAGAAATCATGAAGCCAATGAACCCGCTGTATTTGGCGTTCTTGCGCAAAGGGAAACGCCTATATCGCGCACTTATGTTTGTTGCTGTGGGTTTGCTCTCTTGCTTGGACATGGAACACAAAGGTGCGCGCAACGACATCCCCACAAAAGGAGAACTGGAAATTGGGATTGACATCAACGATAGCTTAATGTTTAACCAATTGATTGCGCGTTTCCATGAATTGTACCCACAAGCACACATCAAACCCAAATATGTATCACCCATCCAACTGCTTGAAGGGGTGAGGGATAAAAAAATCACAGCGATTTATATCAATTATTTGTTCGATACAACCATGGTAAAATCCTTGGAATCTCGACAGATTAAAGTGAGATCGCACATTGTTGGTACTGCCGCAACGGCGTTTTTGGTCAATAAAAACAATCCCAACGAGGGTTTGAGTGCGGATTCCCTCTATGGCATGATGGCAGGGAATGTGAAGGGATGGCGGGGAATGGGCGATGCACCGCTGGTTTGGGCTTTCGTAAAAGGTGATTTGGCGTATAATTACCTGAATGATTGGTACTTGCAGCGAAAAGGTAGCCGACAGAAAACCGATGCACTACCGCCAAAGTTTGTGCAGCTGAATAGTCCTACTGCAGTGTTTCAGTATGTTCAACAAAATCGGGGCGCAATGGGATTTGTGGGTATGAATTGGATTGCTGATAGGGGCGATACATTGGCGCGTCACCTCAGAAAATCGGTGAAAGTACTCGCCGTTCAAAACGATTCTACCAAGGAGTATCATTTGCCCTATCAATCGCAAGTATATGCCAAGCAATATCCATTTGTGGCGCCGGTGATGGGGTATGACTTGCAGGGATATTCAGGATTGGCGCAAGGATTTTTGGCGTTTTGCTGTGATCAGGGCGGACAAATTCTGTTGAAAAAATGCGGACTTTCACCTGCGATTCCCCCAACCCGCACCATTCAATTGTTTAATTAACCATCTTTTGGAACAATTTTTGAAAATCGTAACACAAATATAACAATTACATAGTTTTTTTGCACCAAAATGAAAAAGATATCCGTATCACTCCTGCTTAGTTCAGTGCTGTTGATGACCTCTGCTGTGGCCCAGACACTGGCCGATGGACAGCGTTTTTCACGAAATGAAGAATTTGAGAAAGCCGAACAGATTTATGCCAAATTGATTGCTGCCAAACCCAAGGTAGGCGATAACTACTATTGGGCTGGTTTGAACTTCTTGGCGAAAGGCGATTCATTGAGCGCGTTGAACATGTTCAACCAGGGATTGGCCATCGCACCCACAGGCCCGTTGAATTTGATCGGAAAGGGTCACATGGAATTGCGCAAACACAACTTGCAAGGTGCAGAGGCGTTCTTTGTACAAGCCTCAATGGCCAAAAAGAAGTTGCGTCCTTTAGTGAACAAAGAAATTGCTCGCGCTTATCTCTTGGTGGAGTTTGGTAGCCCCGAACAACTGAAGGCTTACGGTGCGCGTGCCATTGATTATCTAAAAATCAGCAACAACGATTTCGAAGCGAAAATTCTGTTGGGTGATGCAATGATTATCAACAACCCAACCAATTCATCCGATGCGATCCAACAATACATTGTTGCGGGTTATGATGCCATGAATGACCCACGCCCTTTGTTGCGCCAAGCAAAAGTGTATGCCCGTGCAAATGCTGCCACTCTGGCTTTGAGCAAATTGGATGAGGCATTGGCGTTGGACGTGAATTACGCACCTGCATACCGACAGAAAGCAGAAGTTTTCTCTCAATTGAAAGAGCGTGATTCTGCGGTTATATACTATGAAGAATACCTCCGTCGAAATGACAACATCACCGCCCGTAAATTCTATGTACAGAATTTGTATTTGAGTGGCGATTTTGATCGTTGTATCAACGAGGGTAAAAAGTTGTTGGAAAAGAAATCCATTCCTGTGATCTATGGAACCATCGCATATGCGATTGCGTCCAAGGAAAAAGCGAAGCGTCGTTTGGCAGATTCGGCCCAAATCGATTCTGGATTGAACTACTTCATGAAGAACTACGAAGAGTTGCATATCAAACCATTGAATCGTGGTTTGTTGCTCAGCGAGAGCTATTTCAAAGGGGTGTTGACCTATCGCTATGGATTGTCTACCACCGATACCGTGGCGCGCAAACTTCGCACCGTAGAAAGTTATAACTTGATGACCATGTCTTTGATAGATACCGCCAAAGCGGGAGTAAATACTTACCAGATGGCGCAAAAAATGTATTTTGATGGCAAAAACTATGAGCAAGCTTACGGAATCATTGAGATGAAGCGCAAAAAGCAAATGGGTAAGTTGAACTCTGTAGATTTGTTCTATGCCGGTCGTTGCTTGGCAAACATCCAACGCCAGAAAGAAGCCTTGGCCATTTTCAACGAATTGATCACCCAAGACACCAACTATTTATCAGGTTATTACTTGATCGCCACAACATGGGCTGGATTGGATCCTACCGATTCTACCGGGAATGTTACCAAGGCGTTTGAACGTTGGATGGGTAAGTTGGATTCTGCACAGCGTATACGATTTGTGCAAGACCGCGAAAATGCCTACCGTAACATGGCCTATTACGCACAGAAAAAGAAAGATTACGAAAGAGCCAGTTACTACTATGGAAAAGTGATTGAATTGGTTCCGGATGATCAAGCAACCATTGATGTGAAGAAGCGTTTCGATGACTATTTGGCGAAAGTGAAGGCCAAGGCCAATAAGCCGAAAACCGGAACTACTGCTACCGGCGCAGCGGCAACCCCTGCCACAGGGAGTACGGGCACATCAACTACGCCCACCACAACACCAACCACCCCTGCAGCAACCACCACGGGCGGTAATAAGTAAGATTATTATCCTTTTTTATAGGAATAAAGCCCCGATCTGCGATCGGGGCTTTATTTTTGAATTACGGCGACGTTCAAACATGGGTTTCAAACAAGCAATAAGGGTATTGATGATTATCGTGAGTGTTTGCGCAAATGCGGCATTTTCTACACCGACTGCATCGCCCGATTTACCCAAAAACTACCTTGTGCAATGCCGACAGCCCCAATGGCTGAAACAACAACCTTACAACCTGCGCTGCGTAGATCAATCGTTTGGTTTGTATCAGATCGCGGCAACCGACATTCAGATAAACAACCTCAAACATCGCGCAGCATTAGATAACATCGCATTGCAAATCCAAGAGGAACACCCCTTACAGCGACGTGCTTGGTTACCCAATGATCCCTACCTGTCAAGCCAAAAATACCTCGATGTCATTCAGATGGGTAAAGCTTGGGACATGGGAAGAAATGCGGTTAACCGAAACCTCGATACCCTGGTAGTGGCTGTGCTTGATGATGGATTGGATACCTCTCACCCCGATATCAAGCCCATCATCTGGATGAATCGCGGCGAAATTCCTTGGAATGGCCTGGACGACGACGGCAATGGATATACCGATGATTTTTATGGTTGGAACGGCGGAGATTCTTCGGCCGAAGTGTTCAACAGAGAGTCCGTCTTCTATGGTCACGGAACCAGTGTTGCGGGTGTGTTGGGCGCGGCTACCAACAACGGCATTGGCATTGCTGGGGTGGCCTATAACGCCAAAATTATGCCGGTGCTCTGCTACGCCTCGAAAGGTCTATCCAGCGACTTGGGTGTGATCCGGTCGATGTTGTATGTGTACCGACAAAAGAAGCTGTGGCTGACCACAAACAAGCAAAAAGGGATCAATGTTGTGGCGTTGAATATGTCGGTAGGACTTGACGCGACATTCCCCAACGAAACGCCCATGTGGTGCGAGCTGTTCGATTCGCTCAAAAGTGTAGGGATAATGTCGGTCAGTGCCACCACCAACGCCGATAACAACGTAGAATTGGTGGGCGATATACCGTCTTTATGTCCGTCTGATGCCTTGATAGTGACATCCAGTACAGGGCTCGACAAACAATGGGTAAAGTCAGGTTATGGAACGGTTTCGATTGATTTGGCTGCACCCGGCGATGAAGTCTATACGATATCTCCGGTTCAAACGTCTCCGAATAATCCCTATCGGGGTGAATCGGGTACGTCTTTCGCCGCACCGATGATCGCGGGGACGATTACTTGGTTGAATTCCGTGGTTTGTAAAACCTACTTGCAATTGATGCAACAGAACCCAGACAGTGCATTGAAATTGATGCGCGGCTGGATACTGGGTTCGGTTGAAAAAAACAGTTCGCTAACCAACAAAACCGTGACTGGGGGTGTGTTGCAATCCTATGGCGCGTGGACAAAAATGGATGCTTGGTGTATGGCCAATGAACCTACCTACACCGATGATAATATCCAATGGGTTCCTCCGATTTTGCTACCCAATCCATCCTCAGGCGAAGGGTGTATTTTCATGGG